>CANIAS010000013.1 GCA_947465495.1 Candidatus Pollutiaquabacter sp.
TGAAAAATGCAAACAAGTAAGAGCCATCTTATCCAACGTAGATTGGGATTGTGACATTAAGTATCTGTTCCGCGAAAAAAACATTGGCGCTGGTCTGGCAGTTAGTCAATCTATTTCTTGGATGTTCGAACATGTTAGTGAAGGAATCATCCTAGAGGACGACTGCTTACCCTCAGATACGTTTTTTGATTTCATGGCTTTTGCCTTGGATAAATTTCGTGAGAACAATTCGATCATGCATATCAATGGAACCAACTTTCTAAGGAATAGAAAATTCAATTTTACTGGAACCTTCTATTATTCAAAACTTGCACATCCATGGGGATGGGCCACTTGGAAAAGAGCGTGGAAACATTTTGATTTTGACATGTCAAACTTAGCTGAATTCAAACAACTAGAAAAAATCAAAAACTTAACCTCTAAACCAGAGCACCAAAACTATTATTTAAATCTATTTGAACTTACTACTAAAGGACGGTTTGATTCTTGGGATTTTCAATGGGTCTATACTATACTTAATTTGAATTGCAACGTTATTACTCCTGTAAAAAACATGGTAACCAACATCGGATTTGGAGCACAAGCTACACATACCACCTATCTCCGAACTCGAATTGGCGGTATGAAGCGCAATGAAATACACGAATTTCGTCCACCTATCTCCGAAAACACGCACCGTAAAGCTGACGACTTTTCGATATCCATGAATTTACTGGAAGGAAAATACAGCTTACTTGAACGCATCATTTATCGTATCAAAGGAATCATCTAATTAAAGTAATAACCTTATTTATCAGCATATAACCATTACCCTATTTACATTTTTCAAAACTAGCCCCATTATTACCATGATTATATCCCATCAAAAAAAATTCATCTTCATCCACAACTATAAGGTTGCCGGAACAAGTATTCGCCATGCGCTGGAACAATACGCCAACCTATCATTTAAAAAATCGAGGATTGTAGATAAATGGCATTTATTGACTGGTAACTATCCATCAATTTATAGTGAGCAATTCCCAAATCATACCACGGCTGCTTCTATAAAAGAAATTTTACCGGATTCTATTTTCAAATCGTATTTCAAATTTGGATTTGTACGTAATCCTTGGGATTGGCAAGTTTCTTTGTATAGCTATATGCTGAAAGAAGAGGGTCACTACCAACATAATTTAGCAAAATCCTTTCATAATTTCACTGAATATCTTGAATGGCGAGTAGCCAATGAAGCACGACTTCAAAAGAACTTCTTTTATGATGAAAAAGGTAATTGTCTGATGGACTATATTGGAAAATTCGAAAACATAAACGAGGAAATGGAAGCCATAGGGAATAGATTAGGCTTAAATTTTAACCTGCAACATTTAAATAAAAGCAGAGAAGCGGATGAAATAAAAGACTATTACGATCAATACACTATTGAATTGGTAAACAAGGCCTACCAAGAAGACATCGTAACTTTTGGCTACAAGCCTCCCGTTATCTGAATTCTATAAATTATCAAATCCCCATGACTCACACCAAACATCTAACCTGTATCGCTTGTCAATCAGACCATATTGAAAGTCTGAGTGCACGATATCCACAAGATTTGGTGCGATGTGCAGACTGTGGACTTCATTATTTTGAATCAATTCCTTCCGATGTTGAACTTACAGAACATTACTCTCATTATCCGGTCATTCATCAAGTCCCAGAAATAACCATTACACGTTATCAACAAATTCTATCCAAATTTGAACCTTTTAAGAAAACAGGAAAGATACTGGATATCGGTTGTGGCGAAGGTTTCTTCCTTCAAGAAGCGTTAAGTAATGGATGGGAAGCACATGGAACCGAGTTTGCGGACATGTACATTCCTTTGTGTGAATCGAAAGGAATACGTATGCAACAGGGGCAACTAGATGTTAGAAAATACCCTGAAGGCAGCTTTGATGTTATCACCTGGTTTGAAGTCATTGAACACATCAACTATCCAATGGTCGAATTAGCAAATATCCATAAACTACTTCGTCCTGGTGGAATGGTGTATGTAACTACCCCAAATTTCAATTCCTTAAGTCGCTATTTACTAAAAGGAAATTGGTCTATGATTGAATATCCCGGACATCTAGCTTACTATTCTCCCAAAAGTCTTACAAAGTTATTTAACGATAACGGATTTACCTTAGAAGCACTAACTACAACAGGCATCAGTCCTGGCAGACTCAGGGACTCCATTCAAGGTAGTCAAGGTTCAAAAGAAGATTTTCATGCCGTTGATAAGCGATGGCAAGCTAAAATGGAAAATAACATTGGAATGGTTCTGTTAAAATCAACCATAAATACGCTGTTGAACCTCACCAAGAAAGGTGATGCTATGAAGGCCTATTTCATTAAAAAGTAGTTCGTCTTTTATGCAATCTGCTCTACCTAAAATTAGTGTTATCGTACCGTCTTTTAATCAGGGGCAATACATTGAAGCAACACTTCAGTCTATTCTTTCTCAAAATTACCCTGCTTTAGAGCTCCTTGTGATTGATGGTGGCAGTACAGACAATACTAAAACAGTCATTGAAAAATATAGCTCTAAGATTAGCTATTTCATCAGTGAAAAGGATAATGGACAAAGTGAGGCGATCAATAAAGGCCTCAAGAGAGCTACTGGCGATATTATTACATGGCTATGTAGCGACGATCTGTATCAACCTAACTGCCTATTCAGTTTTGCAAAACAGTACCTTTTACAACCTGCTGCGGGGTTATTTCACGGAAAGAGTATCTTTTTTGGTCCGGGAAGAAAAGAAACTGAAATCGGAATTCACCCTACAGATCTTGACCTGCAGTACTTCGCCGCTATTCCATTTCCGCAACCAAGTTCCTTTTTTACCAAAAAAGTAATTGATAAAATTGGATTACTGGACGAGTCGCTTCACTATGCAATGGATTACGATTATTTTCTCAGGATCGCTCTCGAATTTCAGGTAGTATCAGTACCGGAAACCTGGTCAAAATACAGACTTCACGATGAAAGTAAAAGTCGGACCAAACTACCTGATTTTTGCCAGGAATGGATCTACGTATTTTCAAAATTCATCCATAGCTTAAACGTGCATGATCCATTACTTAATCGGATGATTAATTCAGGGTTTATCATTCCGACCAAAAGCAACTTTATTCATACGCGTTCATTCAACCATTCAGAGTTACAAACTATTTGCTCTTATTTTCTGTACAACCAATTCAAAGTATGGTATGAATTATTGGATAAAAAGAAATGCGAATTGATACTGCTATTAATCAAAGAAATCAAGCCATCATTTTACATGGATTTTGAATTACATCGTTTGAAAAATAAGCTTAATTTCATCCCAACCCCTATTTTCAAATTATTACGATCCATCGTCCGCTAATCAATCATGCATCCTTTTTTTAGCTTCATCACTGCCACTTACAACCGCAAAGTGCTCACCGCTGAAACGGTTGATTGCATGTTGAAGCAACACTTTACGAATTTTGAACTAATACTTGTGGATGATGGAAGCACGGATGGAAGCTTCGAATATCTGACCAATCGTTATCGGAACGATACACGCGTAAAAATTATCTACCAGGAAAATGCAGAACGTGGCGCTGCTCGCAACAATGGCATACGACACGCTTCAGGAGAATACTTGGTATTTGTTGATTCGGACGACCTAATCGATACAAATCACTTAGAAACCTTGCATCGCTATATTCTTCAAGAGTCGTTTCCCAATTTCCTGAGTTGCAAATTTGACCTGGTAAGAAATGAAAAATCCATCCCGACCAAATTGCAACAGTTCAATCAAGGCTACTATGATTATCGTTTACTTTTAAACGGAAATTTACTTGGGATGTATTCATGTGTCAAACGAACCAATCCTAATTTAATCCTTTTTGAAGAAAATAGAGAATATGCTATTCTCGAAGATTGGATGTTTCATTTCATCAATTTAAAAAACGACAAGATATTTCTAATTGACAGTATTACCTACCACATCAACGACCATGTTGAACGGAGTATGCAAAGCAGCTACCAAGTGCTTTCTTCCAAAATAAAACTTGCTGCGCAATGGATTATTGAAAAGGCTAACCTGAACAATGCTGAGAGCACTGAATTAGTAGCCTTTGCACATTACTTCGCAGCCATACACGCCTATGCTGAAAACGCTCTCAAAGATGCACGCCGAGAGCTATACCAAGCCATTCGCCTCAAAGGCATTACATTACCCTATTTACTACTTTGGACAAAATGTTTTTTGGGCAGAAGGCTTATAGTACAAATCAAACAACTCATCGGTAAAGCATGAGATCTAAAGGAGTTTTCGTTACTACGTATTTCAGCTTCAAAGACCCGCTCATGCAAGCGTATACGCTTCCCTATGTAAAAATCATGCGGAAGTATATTGACCAAAAATATCCCATCTATCTTTTATCCATTGAAAAAAGTCATCAAGAACTATCTAACGAGCAAAAGCAACATGCTATAAGTGCGTTGCAACAAGAAGGCATACAGCTGATTTCATTGCAATACCATACATTTGGTTGGGGATTGTTACGATGGATCCCGACGCTGTTACGCATACTTTCAATACTTATTTTCAAACCAATAAGCACAATACACGCTTGGTGTACACCTGGCGGTGTTATCGGACTTATTATGGCCACCTTGACAGGAAAGGAACTAGTACTTGACAGTTTCGAGCCACATGCAGAAGTAATGGCGGAGACTCAAACTTGGAGTTATCATTCATTACAATTTCGAATCCTATTCCATTTCGAGAAACGAATGGCTAGAAAATCGAAAATTCAAATTTGTTGTACTGAAGGAATGAAGAACTACGCTCTTGAAAAATATCAAGTAGCGCTAACCAATCCCTTGGTTAAACCTGCCTGTGTCGATTTGGATGCTTTCTCCTGGAAAAACAGAAAAAATCCGGAATTAATGGCAGAACTGAATTTAGTTGGCAAAGTCGTATGTGTATATGCCGGTAAATTTGGTGGGTTATACCTTGAATCAGAAGTCTTCGATTACTTCAAAGTAGCATATGATGAGATCGGTGATAAATTTCGAATACTACTTCTCACCAACGATTCAGACGAAAAAATCAGAAACTGGCGCAATGCTGCAGGATTACCCGAACATGTTATTATTAAAAGATTCGTACCTCACCAGTTGGTCGCTGATTACATTGGACTAGGGGATTTTGCAATTGCTCCTTATCAACCGGTGCCTTCAAGAAATTACGGAGCTCCCATCAAGGTATCTGAGTATTGGGCACTAGGGCTACCCGTTGTCATCACTCCCAATATTGCCGATGACAGTAAACTAATTGAAGAAAATAAGATAGGTAGTGTCTTGAAAGGACTTGACACTGAATCCTATATAACAAGTATCCGGGAAATTAGCAATCTCTTGGAAACCCGCACCAGTAAAGAACTTTACGATTTGATTCGTCCATTTTCAGAGAAACTTCGTACCTTCAAATTGGCTGACTTGGTTTATCGTAAAATTTATTATAAAAATTAGCCAAGAATTATTTCAGTACAAGAATTCGAATAGTATTTCTACAATGCTACTTGCTCATTTACGCGAATTGAATACACGGGAACAATTTCAACCCGGGATTTTATCTGTTTTTATGAATGCCAATCATTTCATCAAGAAAGGCATCTATCAGGGAATCAAACGACACTCCAACAAATTAAACGGTACATTGCTGGATGTAGGATGTGGTAATAAACCTTATAAAAATTTATTCCATGTCACAGAGTACATTGGAATTGATATTATAAATGAAGCCCATGACCACACTCTTGAGCCTGTCGATTTAATTTTTGATGGTCGAACTATTCCATTTAAAAACCAATCGTTCGACAGCGTATTTAGCAGTGAAGTATTTGAACATGTTTTTTATTTGGAGGAACTAATCCAAGAAATCAACAGGGTCTTGAAAGAGGATGGCCAATTACTCATCACACTACCGTTTGTTTGGATAGAACACGAGAAGCCGAATGACTTTGCGCGATATACTTCCTTTGGAGTTATGAATTTATTGGAGAGAAACGGCTTCCAGATCGTATGTTCGGAAAAATCATCTACGTATCATGAAACGATCTTTCAACTGATTGCCGCCTACGTTTACAATACGGTAATTCCTAAAAATGCAATACTTCGCTGGCCATTGACTTTACTACTCGTCGCCCCTGTAAATTTAATAGGGATACTTGTTTCTTTTCTTTTTCCAAACAATCGGGATCTTTACCTAAACAATATCATCCTTGCCCAGAAAATAAAAGATGTATCTATAAGCTAAAATGACTTCCCTTTTCTGCTTCCCGCTCCTTTCTAATTTTATTGTATGTATTATTAATAATAAATAAGCTGGCTACAAAGAAGGGAATTGCAGGAATCTTATAACGGACCAAACTACCGAAATTAGAGGTAGTTAATCCTACGGAGAACGCAAAAAAGAGACTGAAGAAAATACTGAAGAAAAGTACGTGATGTTTAAACATCAACAGAAAAAGGTTATAGATTCTCAGCCGGAGAATCAACCAAATGGAGACCAACAGTAAGATCAGATTCTCCACACCAGAAATCAGCATACCAGGATTATAGGATTCCCAGAGATACGGTCGAAACAATGCGGCATTGACAGCCAAAGGAGCTTTGGACAACATTCCAGCAATACTTGCATCTATGGTTCCAATATCAAAAGAGGAGCCTTGATAGTAATCTTGTTTCAGATCCATTTGAGTAACAATGGCCTTGTCTACCACTTTGTTCAATGAAAACTCTCCCAATGCATCTCCAATTACACTGAGCATCAGATATCCAGCTCCAATAGCTACCAAGGCTGCGAATGGAATAAGCAATGAACGAATGAACTGATTGTCGACTTTCGAAGTAATGTATCCAATAAGCCATAGCGACGTACCTGGAAGCAGTGCAAAAAAGATATAGGGCTTGATGGAAATCAATAAATAGGAACTGAAAATTATTGCCGAGATATTGGAAAACTTTCTCGTTCTAATCTTAAGCAAATGATGGAAGGACGCGGTAAACTGCGCTACGCAGGCAAACGTAATGGAATCTTTCAGTAATCCCGACCCCCAAAAAACAACCGAAGGAATAAAGAGTACCGCAAGCGCTAATTGCCGATCGATACCCGGGATCTCAAAAACGAACATTTTATACAATCTCCAAATTGAAAAATAACATATGAAGGACAATAACATCGTCTGAGCGATGTAACTATTTAAACTCAAAAGCGCCAAAGGCCAGGTCAATTTATCTACCATAATAGCTCGAGGATCACTATTATAGAGAATATACCCGGTAGAGTCATCCATCGCAAACCACATATCAGCATCCATCGGTAAGAAGGTGAAGCGTATTGCTTGCCAAGGCGACTTCAAGAAGAGAAGACTAATTGATGTACTATCGTTAAAATAAAATAGTGTGTCCCCAGCTTTAAAATAAAAAATATAAACTAAGCATAAAACAGATCCACCGATCAATTTAGCCATTAATCCAGGAATGAAAAATCGGTAATAGGGTTCCGTTTCAATATGTCTTTTGACTATACGATGCGCAATGAAATAGAAAAATCCAAAAAACAATGGAGCGATAATCAAATCTAGAAAACTAAGCGGCGCGTGCGTGATCATTTCGTGAACGAATTAGGGATGATGATACGATTCATTCTTGATAATAGTCATCGCACGATAGAGTTGTTCGGCAATAATCACACGAATCATCTGGTGGGTAAACGTGAATCGTGATGCTGAAAGCACCTGATTGGCTCTTTCACGGACTTCGGGACTGACACCAAAGGCGCCTCCGGTAACAAAGACCAGGTTTCCAACACCTTGATTCATGCGCTTGGAAAGAAAATCAGCCAATTGTACAGAGGTCCATTCATCCCCACGCTCATCCAGCAAGACCACCCAATCCCTGGCCCCGATCTTCTCAAGAATAGCTTTCCCTTCTTTTTCCATGGCTTTTTGAGGGACCATGGCACCTGCAGCCGGCACCTCACGCACCGTACATGGAAGGTAATGAGCTAACCTACCGACATAATCGTCGAAGCCCGTCATTATCCACTTTTGTGTGGTCTTGCCGACCACCACCAGTTCCAACTTCATTGCATCCAAATATACTTCAACTTTTCACATGATTTAGTTGAAAATGAAAGGCAATTTTGAAACATCTAACCCAGTAATTAACGTACTTTTACCTCCCTAGAATATAACTTGGCTGAAGGGTTTGAAACTTAGTATAAATAACCATGAAACAACGACTTCTATTTGCAGGATTGCTACTAACCTTGTTGAGTTTTACACAGGACGTATTTGACGGCATCGTCAATTCCTTGAAAAACTCTGATGCAAAGCATTTATCCTCCTATTTCAGCACTTCCCTCGACTTAACGTTACTCGAAAAAGAAGAAGTATATGGCAAATCTCAAGCTGAACTAATGCTACGTGATTTTTTTACGAAGCATACCACTAAATCCTTTGAAGTAGTACACCGCGGTCGGTCACAAGAAGGCACAGAATATGCTATCGGTCACCTCATTGATACCAATAATAAAGAATATCGGATTTCTTTTTACATCAGATCCAATGATGGAAAAGCATTTATCAATGAACTTCGCATAGAAGCTGACTGATTAACCATTTTATACTACACAACCTATGGCCTTTCCTCCCACACCATTCGGCATGTCCATTCATGAAATCTTGTCGAAGGCGTTAGCAGAAGACACGGGCGATGGTGATCACACCTCACTTTCCACTATTCCTGCAGCACACACATCAAGAGGTCTTGTTCGTGCCAAACAAGAAGGAATCGTCGCCGGAATAGCGATAGCAAATAAAGTATGCGAAATAGTCGACCCTACCCTTCGTGTGGAATCAAATGTTGATGATGGGGCCACAATACGTCCTGGTGATTTACTGATGAGCATTTCCGGGAACACCAGATCCTTACTATGTGCTGAACGATTATTATTGAACTGCCTTCAACGCATGAGTGGCATCGCTACATTTACGCATTCCTTTGTAACTGCCATTACGGGCACTAATTGCCGAATCCTAGACACACGAAAAACAACACCCAATATACGGGTGCTAGAGAAATGGGCCGTACAACTCGGAGGAGGCGCCAATCATCGCTTCGGCTTGTTTGATATGATTCTGATTAAAGACAATCACGTGGATGCAGCAGGTGGTATTGGTCCAGCTATACAGCGCGCCAACGACTACCTTTTTACTACCGGTAAAAAACTGGCCATAGAAATTGAAACCCGAAATATAAATGAAGTAAAAGAAGCTATTGCAGCAGGTACGATCCAACGTATTATGCTGGACAACTTCAGCCCGGAGCAACTTTCGGAAGCCGTTAAACTTATTGATGGTAGGTTCGAAACTGAAGCTTCGGGAGGAATTACCTTATCTACGGTCCGCAGGTTTGCCGAGACAGGCGTCGATTTTATTTCGGTGGGAGCCCTCACTCACTCTTTTTCAAGTCTTGACATCAGCATGAAGATTCAACCAGCATGAAGTATAAACTATCGTACGACAAGCTACTTAAGCGACTGGTAAGAAAGATCGTCTATCTTCCTCCTGTAAAATCGGTAATCAATTACACCAAAAAAGTCGCCTTGCCAGGTTTTGACTCCATCCCTATTTACGATGTAGCTGATTTTTTCTTTACTGGAATACAGCGTGGATCTATCGTTATGCGAGCACAATCGTTGGCTTTCAGTTTCTTTCTCGCGGTTTTCCCGGCAATTATTTTTCTATTCTCCCTCATTGCCTATGTACCAATTGTCGGTTTACAAAAAGACGTCATGATCCTTATGCAACAAATGTTGCCGATGGACGCATTCAAATGGACGCAAAAGACAATCATTGATATCATTTCGATCCAACGTGGCGGACTATTATCGTTTGGTTTCTTCCTTGCCCTTTATTTTACCACCAATGGATTCATGACAATGATGCGAGGCTTTAATAGCTCGTATCACATTGCTGAAACAAGAACTCCATGGGAACAACGCAAAACGGCCACTGTCTTAACTCTAATTCTGACTACACTTACTGTCTTTTCCACAACCATTATTATCTTCTCAGAAAAGGCCATTTATTTTCTTGCTGAAAACCATATTTTAAAGTCAAAGACTCAAGTTGGAATGCTTTTGTTGGGCAAATGGCTGGTTGTATTGAGTCTGTTCTTTTTTGCAATTTCCTTTCTATACTTTTATGCCCCTGCTGTCAAAAAGCGTTGGCGATTCATATCACCTGGATCAACCTTTGCCACACTACTCTGTATACTCTTCTCTACCGGCTTCGCGTTTTTTGTCAATAACTTCGGTCGATACAACAAGGTCTATGGATCAATCGGAACCATCATTGTAATCATGCTTTGGATGTACTTCAATTCAATGAGTCTTATCCTTGGATTTGAATTGAATGCCAGCATTGACAATGCCAAACGAAAAATCAACAAGATCTTCTGATCAAGTTCTTTTACGGAAAACAGTAATGAAATTGAAAACTTGCTGTTCTAACTCAGGTACTATTTTTAACCAATGAATCCCGGCAGCATAAACAACGGAAAGTAGCAAGGAATTGCATGCAATACTGAGGTATGGATTAGCAATATGAGGAAGTTGAAAGCTACAGGTATATGTAAAAACAAATACAGCGAGCACTTTTAAATTCCTAGCATCAAAAGGTTGCAAGCCAAAAAGTCGCCATACGGTAATAAGCAGCATGGTATTATACGCTATGGAAGCAGCAGCAGTAGCCATTGCGGCTCCCTCCAATCCATATAGCGGTATCAGCCACATCTGTAAAGCCAACACAATTATCGCTAAGGTAATGAGGAAAAATGCACCGTAGCGATAACGTTCCGAATTGAAGAGTATAGGAGCATTCAAACCAGTCGCCATATTAAATAGCGTACCAACGCTAATGATTAATACGACCCATTTTCCCTCGTCGTAACCAGTCGGAAGAAAAGTATACAATGCATTTGTATTCCCATTGATCATCAAAAACAACCAAGCGCCCAACAAAAAAAGGTACAACGAAGATTGGTGATAGATTTCATTGATTTGCTTACGATCATCCACCGACCATGCATAGGCAATTTTTGCTGAAGCAATTTTTTCAAAAGCGACCAAGGGAGCTTCGATGACCGTGGGTATAAAGGCCGCAATGGTGTAGATGCCTAAAAAGGCCAAGGGCATGTACTTGCCAATCATGACCGAATCGAAGTACTTCAATCCGAGCGATGCAATGCCAGCGAACCACAATAACATCCCGTAGCGAATTAAATTCATCACCTGCTTCTCACGGAAGACTGGCCAATCAATTCGAAACGACGGACGATCGAAATAAAATATATAGCTAATTAAAACCAACAATTGGATTCCATAAATCATTACGAATGCAGCAATGAATTGATCCAATGTAATCCACTTTAGAAAATAGACCGATACAACCACGATAGTCATCAAGCGTACTCCTAAATCATTCAGGTAAGAAGGAACGGTGGATTTCAAGTTGGCATTGCAATAAACCGTAAGTGTATTTATAAAGGAATTGAAAAAAATCAAGGGGAATACATACGTGAAATACTCTAAAAAAAGTGGTGATTCATGGCGATACTGGTCGAAGATAAATCCTTTTAGCATCCAAATAATCAGACAGGATACCAGAAATCCGATTAACGGAAATAAATTCATGAAGGAAAAGAAGCCATGGTGACCCTTCTTCTCGTCGCGGAACATGGGAAAGAAGCGCAAGGTGGCATTCCCTATGCCTAACGGAACGAACATCGCCACTAATAAGGAAAAAGAAAAAAGAATGCGAGTAAGCCCCAATTCTTCCTTCGTAAGGAAATGAGGCTGAATGATGATTAGGTTCACAAAACCGATCAAGATACCGAGGTATCCACTGATTGTGTTTTTGATGCCTTGTCGTTTAATGACTCCCATTCCTAACGGTTAACGTGTTACTTTCGAATTAATTGGCAACCATCCACCTACGATACCACAAGACGAAGGAAAATACAAACCACAAACGCTCGAAGTTTTCCAGTCGACCTTGCAGATAAGCATCCCGCATTGCAGCCACCTGACTATAATCCAGCACTTCGATGGAGCGAATACTTCGATCACTGAGTACGTCATCAAACATCGGACGAAGGTCGTTTCTCATCCATGATACCACTGGAATACCGAAACCCATCTTGGGTCGCTTCATGATGGATTCTGGAATATGGCGATGAACAATGGCCTTCAACAGCACTTTTTGTTCGTTAGCGTTCATCTTAAAGCTGGATGGTAATTTTGCGACCCACTCCAGAATTCGATGATCCAAAAACGGCTCACGACCTTCCAGACTGGCAGACATGGTTGCGCGATCGACCTTTTGCAAAATATCATCTACCAGGTAGGACTTATACTCCGTCAACAGGATGCACGATAGATCGTCATTGATACTACTAAGTTTATCTCCTTCCTCAAAAACGGTCTTCAATGATTTTATAACCCCTTTCAGTAACGAACAAGTTTCACGATAGGTGTATACCTGATTGATAATTTTGAAACGGCTAACAGGATCCGAAACCTTTAATACTTCACGCAACTTATCCAATCTGTTTGCATGAACCAAGGATTTTGACCTGTTTGGCAGCATCGAGCTGGCTAATTTTGAAGCGATGCTCGGTATTAACGAAAGTTTACGCAGATAATCAGTGTTCTTACGATGCCTAGGATATCCAGCGAATAATTCGTCGCCGGCATCAGCACTGAGTGCCACGGTAACGTGTTTGCGTGCAAATTGACTGACCAAGGTAGTCGGAATGGCCGATGAATCACCAAATGGCTCATCGTAACTTTCAGGCAGCAATGGCACTATATCCATCGCTTCTCGGTAGGTGCAAATGTATTCGTAGTGATCTGTTCCAAGGTAATTGGCTACTTTACGAGCATGATCCGCTTCGTTGAAAGCCGCTTCTTCAAATCCAATGGTAAACGTCTTGACCTTACTTGCACTGTTTTTTTGTAGTAGTGCAGCAACGCATGAGCTGTCGTAACCACCACTAAGAAAAACACCAACAGGAACATCAGCAATCATTCTATAGTTGAATGCCGAAGTAAAAAGACTCTCTGTTTCTGTTATCGCATCTTCAATACCAATGTCTATTTTTCCAGCGTTGTAGGCGTCAACAGCATCCCAATAGGTATCTACGCGAATGATAGAATCGATGATATTGAACTCGAGTGTATGACCGGGTAATAATTTAAAACAATTTTGAAATATCGAATAGGGCGCTGGAATGTAACCAAACTGAAAATACAGCGAGAGTGCATCAACATCCAACGACTTGGTGAATTGTGGATGTTGATGGAATGCTTTCAACTCCGAAGCAAAAAGGAATAAACCATCCTTCCAATAGTAAAACAATGGTTTAACACCCGCTCGATCCCTGGCAAGAAATAGTGTTTGATGCTCTTTGTCATAGATACAAAAAGCGAACATCCCAAGAAAACGGTCTACACATTTTTTGCCCCACTGTTGATAGGCGTGCAAGATGACTTCGGTATCGCTATGGCTAGTAAAATGGTGACCAAGTGATTTCAGTTCTTGCCGAAGCTCTTTGAAATTATATATCTCACCGTTAAAAACGATCCATGTTTTATTAGTTTCCAAAGACATCGGCTGATGTCCTGCCGGACTTAAGTCTAAAATAGCCAATCGACGAAATCCAAGTCCGATGGTAGCATTGGAAATGGTAAAAAACTCGCAACCTTTATCATCAGGACCCCGATGAATTAAGGAATCGGACATGGCCGAGAGGTGCTCGCGTGTAGAGCTTCCTGAGAAATCGACAAATCCTGAAATACCACACATAGGTTGTTCCCGTAAAAGTAGTCAAAATAGCCCTTGAAGGTGAAAAAACAACTTATTTTAGCTACTTTCACGTTCCCTATTCAAATGATACCTTACTGCTCACCCAAGACCGGTGCTACTCTTCGCACTGAAAACGAACGATTGATCGGCCCAACCGGCGAGAATTTTGCCGTGGTTCACGGAATTCCTCGTTTTGTTCCGGAAGACAATTATGCAGCCGCATTTGGGCTCCAATGGAAGACGTTTACCAAAACACAATTGGATAGTTATAGTGAACTCCCTATCACCAAAGACCGGCTAATTCGTTGCCTTGGCGTACCGCTCGAAGCCTTGAAGGGAAAAACGGTGCTTGAAGTAGGATGCGGAGCAGGACGATTTACAGAATTGCTGGTGGCTGCTGGTGCCTTAGTACATGCAGTCGATTTGAGCATTGCGGTGGAAGCTAATAAAGAAAACATTGGAGCTCCTTCCAATTACACGGTAGCTCAAGCCAGTGTGTATGAACTACCCTATCCTGATAATTCATTCGACTTCGTCGTTTGTTTGGGGGTCATTCAACACACTCCTAATAGTAATCAAACCATCGAAGCGCTATGGAAAAAAGTTCGTCCGGGTGGAGTACTTGTTATTGACCACTACCGTTGGCGGCTTGCCTACTACTCTACCCTTAAACCGCTCTATCGGCATTGGCTACGCACTATGCCTCCTGCCAAATCAAAAAAGAAGGTAGACGCACTGGTTGATTTCTTCTTTCCATGGCATTGGAGATTTCGGAATGTCCGACCGGCCTGGTGGTTGTTGCACCGTATTTCACCGCTGATTGAATACATCCACCTATTCTCTGAAAAGGGATATGATTTTCACCTAGAATGGAGTCGTCTGGACAGTTATGATTCACTGACCGACTATTACAAGCATCTTAAAACCCCTGGTCAAATTCGTTCCTTGCTGAATAAAATTGGTGGAAAGAACTGCTGGGTTGAAATTGGTGGCAACGGTGTAGAAGCTCGTTGTACTAAATAAATCTACCGGATTTCACTATTCAATATTATGAAGGAAGCCAATCGTGATAAAGCCGGAGAGAACTACTGGACTAATTTCTGGAAAAGTGCAGAAGCACTTCCTCCTGCAGCCATGAGCCATGGAAAGATTAGTGGAAGTTATGTAGTACGTCAGCTGGATGAACTTTTTGTTCGACATCTCCCTACTGAACAACAATCACGTGGCAAGCAACTCTTAGAAATCGGTTGCGGAAATTCCATCTGGCTAAGTTATTTCCAGCAGCGTTTTGGTTTTGACGTACATGGCTTGGACTATTCCGAATACGGCTGTGAGCAAACACGAAAGATTCTCGCCCGCGATGGAGTTGCAGGAACTGTGCACCATGTTGATCTTTTTAAACCACCTGTCGAGTTATTAAACAAATTCGACGTGGTTTGTTCTTTCGGTGTCGTCGAACATTTTTCCGATACCGAATCAGCCATTCGAGCAGCTGTTCAATTTCTCAAACCAGGAGGCATATTGATTACTACGATTCCAAATTTGATGGGGCCAACTGGACTACTACAAAAAATATTTTACCGTCCGGTATATGATATCCATGTCGTCATGGACAAGCAACGCATCACCTCCGCACTTCGCCATTGCGGATTGGAAGTGACTGCCGCTGAATATTTCTGCACACTTTCCTTCGGTGTTTCCCTCGAGCCAATTAACCAAACGCCCGTGAAGGCAGCAGGTCTAAAGAAATTCGCACTTAAGCTATTCCAAGCTTTGGGTAAAATTCTTAATTTGGTGGATACACGAATAGTCCGCTTGCCCAAAACAAAATACACGTCGGAAGGCATTTTTACGATTGCCCTCCACAACCGTCGTGATTAATCATGAGAGGGCACATTCTCTATTTTCATACTGGAAAATCAACGTTCGTCGATAAAGACGTCCGCATCCTAGAAGAGGTAGCAACTACCAAAACATTCGCATTTACTGTTACCAACAAGAAGCAAACACCCTGGTTGTTGCTGCAGCAACTTTTTTTTCTATTGCGTCATTTTTTTACTGCAAGATTATATGTTTGTCAATTCGCAGGCTACCACTCCTTTTTGCCTGGGATTTTTGGAAAACTATTGAAGCGAAAAACACTAATCATTAGCGGCGGAACAGATTGCCATTCATTTCCAAACATTGGATATGGCAATTTCAACAAACCGCTACTCCGAAAATTCACAGAATGGTCCTATCAACTTTGCAGTCATATAGCTCCAAAGCATTCGTCCTTATGGAATTGTAAATACACGTACGATTCGAAGGCTCCAGATAAACAAGGAATAAGTGCCTTCATGCCTACCTTAAAAAAACCACTTACTTTCATCCCAAATGGCTACGATGCTTTTTTTTGGAAGCCGATCCTTAACCACGAGCGTCCAACGGGTAGTTTTATCACAGTGACCGGTGGTTTAAATTTCCCTTTCCAACAAGCGCTGAAAGGAATCGACCTGATATTGGAAACGGCAACACATTTTCCAGAATGCCAATTTACCATCGTAGGAGTTCCCAGGTACGTAAACATAAATGTTCGCTCCAAAAATGTAGAGCTATTACCTCCTGCCACTTCCGAGAATTTGAAGATGCTATTTAGCAATCATTGTTATTATTTGCAGTTGTCCATGGCAGAAGGATTTCCGAATGCACTTTGTGAAGCCATGCTCTGTGGTTGCACGCCCATCGGGTCATCGGTTTTTTCCATTCCTGAAATCATTGGCGAAAACGGGTACTTGCTTCACCATCGCGACAACAACGAATTGAAATTACTTTTACAAAAAGCACTCGATGGGTACAGCATTAGCAGAGGTGAAAATGCTGCTAAGAGTATCCAGGAACGTTATTCCATTCAACGTCGAAAGGATGAATTGACAGCATTGTGTCGACAGCTGATGGCTTAACGAATTACTGCGACAGTTCCTTGCCGGCTAGTCCGCTCGCCTTGCAAGAGGTAACTATAAATCCCTTCCGGCACCAATTCGCCTTGATAATTGCCATCCCATGCAGCGTCTGAAATATCCTCCGCGTAGTAGACTGCTTTTCCCCAACGATTAAAAACACGAAGAGAATAACGATCGCAGGGTTTGAAATTAAAGATGATGAATACATCGTTCAATCCATCCCCATTAGGCGTAAACGAGTTGGGAATGTAAACCCGCTCTCCCTTCGGCAATTCAAAATCAACAGACTTACCCACCGAATCGACGCAGGCATATTCACCGTTAACGGTCAACACCACGTTGTAAGTCCCATCCCGCTTCCAAGTATATTCAGGTTGCTTTTCCGTCGAAAAATTTCCGTCTCCGAAATCCCAATGATACGCAACGGCGTTATTGGTAACACCCGAGAAAGACACAAAACTCGAACAGCTATCTTGAATAAAATCGAATCCGGCTTCTTTATAACTGACAAAAAAAATATTTTCAGTAGCCGTATCGATACATCCATAATCACTGGTAGCAAATAATGTAACGGGAATAACACCTGCTAACTGATAGGTATGTAAAACTGACACATCAGAAGCTGACGTAGAATCACCGAAATCCCAGCGATAACTTGAAGCAAAACTGGAGTAATTACGAAACCGAACGACTGAATCGCATGGATCTACTTGCCATGCGAACGAAGCATCCGGTAATGAGGGTACAAACACCGTGTTTGATTTGGAAGCTACACATCCAGAATCAGAGATGGCAAATAATGTGATTGCAAAATTTCCGGAAGCATTCAGAGGAAGGAGTGGTGAAAAATCGGAACTGACATCCACGGCATTTAGTTGCCATCGATAGTTAGACGCATCCTGAGAATAATTCAACAAATTCAATGCTCGGCCACAGGTGTCCAAGGAAAACTGAAATGCCGGGGAAGGTATTTTCAAGACATGCAACGTGGTTGACGCGGTATCGGTACACCCAGAATCGGTAGACGCAATCAGTGTGACTGGGTAATCACCGGGAATTGCAAACGAATGCGAGGGGTTCGGCTGTGAAGAAAAGGTGCCATCCCCAAAATTCCAAGACCAATAATCTGCGTTTCCGTTTGCACCGAATGACTGGTCAAAAAATTGAAACTGCGGGGAGCAATGAATATTTGTGGTTGAAAGTGCAGCTAAAAAAGGCGGATAAATCCTAGCCTCTCCGTATACAGTATCGTTGCACAGCACGTTGTAAGAAGAGTATGCGATTAGGCGAATTGGATAAGTACCTGTATCGGGATACGTAAATGCTGGTTGAAAAGACGTTGACGTATCAGAAGTAACGTTAGCGATACCAAAATCCCAATCGTACGTGCCTGCTCCGAATGAACTATTCAGAAAAGTCGCTGTCAAAGAACCACAAACTACCGTGGGCGAAAATATGGAAGCCAGGGTGATGGTTGGGCAAGGCACTACATTCAACTGAAAATCACGCCTACTCTCTCCAATCAACTGACCATTGCGGTATTCCTTAACACATAATCCATAAACAAATTGTCCCGTCATGGTGGGTGTAGCGGTGACTTTACCTGTAAAACGATTTACTGAAAACGGAATCCCTCCCATCATATCATTGAGGGAATATGGAGCAGCAAAGGAAACCGATGTGTATGGAGGCGGATTCGGTGGCGAAGGTGCTGGATCTTGACGACTTCCACCAGTAAGCGGTGTGCAAAGCTCATAGATCAATGAATCTCCGTCAGGGTCAGTTGCGGAATGATCGAATTCGAAAGGCTCTGACGTACAAATGAAGGTCGGCGGCAATGCGTTGAAATAAGGATTGGAATTTATGGCGGCCAAGGTGGGATCTGGAATTGTAGCCAAATACGTTCCACCAGAATTAGACACGTTGTTCAAATTGATGATCGTCTGATTCCGACAGCAACGTTGGTAAACTATCGTGTATCCTCCTGGCAGTGCAGGTAGTGTGACATTGAAAATATAATGGGCTACTTCGTAGCACAAATTGGTAGGCGCAATCAGGCACGGACTATTAACCACAGCTGGCATTTGTGTTTCATCAGTGATGTAGGCCGAGACGTTACTTACTAAGGCTCCTGCAGCGGTGTAAATACCCACGGATGCAGGATTATCAAAAGCCGCTTGGCCATTCAGACAATCACGGTACACAGTTAGGGTCACCTCATATTGGTCAATACCCGTGTATCGGTAATTCATCTCTCCCCCAACAATGTGAGTGGCCAAGGCTGGAGAGGTTGCAAAAAGCAGGCAAAAAAGCATGCATAACCGATGTCGGCGAACAACTCCTATCGACCACTTTGTAGAAAAATCCACCTGCTAAAGGTACGATTTAGACGCATGGTACTTAATTTCATTCGAGGAAATATAGTGGATGTCACTATTTAATCCCAAAATAACACGCTAAAATCTAATTTCCGTAATCCAATTACAGCATCAATCGCATGAAATCGATTCAAAAATTCATAGTTCCCACCAAAAGGTGCGCAATAAAACATGTAGAGGGCGAACTATTAAAATATCAATCAATGAACCCGCTTGAAGATCACCATATCTTACAAAAGGCACTTTGTGATTCAAAAACGCAATTTCCACCTGGCCTTTGAGTGTTTCTTTGATACTGTATCAAGCTCAGATAAAGTATCACTCACTCATGAAAAAAATTTTCCAGCAATTTCTAGTTTCCGTATCCCTGCTTTTAGGTTGGAGTGCATCCGCACAAACCCCTGCCTTGCGCGGAATATACATCAATGACTTTGACGTTATTTTCAGAAACAGTGTAAAGGAGGACAGTCTACTGACCTATTTACGCGACAGTTCGTACAATTACATGGCATTATACGACTTACAATCAATCGATTTCAACAATTCCACACAAGTTAGCGCACTGGCATCCTTTATTCGAAGGGCCCACGACCAGTACGGCGTTCAATACGTTGGAGCCGTAGGAGAAAGTTTGAGTCTCTTTGCCAATAAGATCGTTCCGTATAACAACAACCATCCTAGTGCCAGTGAGAAATTCAACGTCTTTAATGTAGAATTTGAGTTTTGGACAACCTCTTCCGTTTCTCCAGGCGGTAATTACTGCGTGCAGTACCTACAGCAAGCCAACTGCAGTTGCGACACTGCAGGTGCTTTTTTGTATTACAAAAGTCTGATTCGTGGCGTCGATTCCTTAGCCAACCTTCAAGGAGCTATCAGTGAAACGTATGTAGGATGGTTCAACCAGGGTCAAGGGCAATACATTGCTAATACCATGGATAGAATCCTGTTGCATGCTTACCGCATCGATGAAACATCGGTATATGGATATAGCAAGACCCGACTTGGATACCTTGGCTCGACCAGCCGCGTGGTTCAAGTTGCTCCCATTTTCTCTTCCGAACCGATTTTCATGGGCCCATGGCTGAGCAATCATGCGCAGATCCAGGCCTATAATCGTTATCTGGCCGATTTCAATGCGGATAATTCCGCCTGGAAAAGCAAAATTAGTCTACAGGGTTATCAGTGGTTTACCTACACCATGATGCCAAGAAACACTACACCATCAACGGGTGGAAGCGTGTATGTCCCTGCTGTGACGGCTGGGAGTGCAACCTCATTTTGTGCAGGTGGAAGTGTAACACTTACAGCGGAAAGTGGTGACAGTTATAGTTGGTCAAATGGCGCCAATTCCAATTCCATTACCGTTACTGCATCAGGAACTTATTCGTGCCAGGTAACATCATCAGGAAATACCGGAACCAGCGTACCAATTACCGTCACAGTATACTCTCTCCCCACTGCAAGTATCAGTGCCGGAACAGTTACCAACGCAGGTGTAACTTTGAGTACTACAGCAACCGCGGGTAGCGGCACAGTAAGTTCTTACCAGTGGACGAAAAACAACGCGAACATCAGCGGAGCTACTTCGGCTTCCCTCTTAGCAACGAGTGATGGAAATTACCAAGTGAGTGTTACTAATTCACGTGGTTGTTCCATGGTTTCAACTGCCTATAGCGTAGTCATCCCTACCGCCTTTGTTCCAACCATCACAGCATCCGGCTCAGCCTCCTTTTGTGAAGGAGGAAGTGTGACACTAACCGCACAGTCAGGCAGCACCTATCTTTGGTCGAATGGTGCGACCACACGTAGTATTACGGTGACTGCTTCAGGAACCTACTCTTGCACACTGACTCAATCCGGTCAAACTGGAACGTCTGAACCAATCATTGTAACCAGCTGGTCAAATCCAACTGCCACCGTAGTTATTGGAAGTTCGAATCCAGGCAGTGTAGCCTTAACAGCGAACGCCACTGCGGGCAGCGGATCCATCAGCAATTTTCAATGGATGATGAATTCAACGGACTTGACAAGTGAAACGAACGCTTCCATGTTAGCCACTTTGGATGGTAATTATCAGGTAAAGGTTACCAATAGCAACGGATGTATGGTTACATCATCTGCCGCTTCAGTAACCATTCCTACCACTACTACTTCTTGCACATTATCGGTACCAACCAACACCACAACCACGATGATTAACTCCAGCAGTGCCAATTTAAATTGGAGTACTATACAAAGTTGCGACTCCTTGTTGTTCCGGATACGTGTAGAAGGCTCCAATCAGACCAGCTACATCAGTATTCCTTATAATGGTCAAACAAGTTTCACCGTTACTGATCTGCTTCCTGCCACAGCCTACTCCTGGAAAATGCAGACGAAATGTGGAACAACCACCAGTAATTTATCCACTCGCATTTACTTTAATACAACCATGCAAGACACCACCGGCATCACACAAGTTGATGATCAACTGAACAACGAGCAAATCCTTTTAGATAATATCATCACCTACCCTAACCCGGTAAACGATCACTTAAGTATAAAAATCATTGGGGAAAGTTCGGCTACAGCCATTTTGCAATTAGCAGATGTCACTGGCAGAATTCTGCAACAAAGTACCGTTGAGTTAACCAAAGGCGAAAACAATTTCAACATGGAATTACAGGGACTTGCAACCGGTCTATACTTTGTTTCAGCCATCCATTCGAATGAAATCAAAACCACCCGCATCATGCACATTGAATGATCCAATTTTCAAACCGAATTTCATTGAGGCTGCCACCAAAAGGCAGCCTCTCCATTTTTATGGACCGTGTGATTCAATTTGAAAAATTGCCTCATGATTCTTTCCATAACTGAGAGAATATACTGCCCAACGAGTGGGGCCTACGTTGACAATTTTCGGTCCCTAAAAAAGTCGATTGGGCAACTAGACCTCTCGAATTCTAAGGGAATAGCGTTTTTTTGGCTAAAAGTTATTAACACGTGGTATATGGGATAATTCATATTTCTTCCTAAATATATCCTCTCATGACGTTTTAAGGGGTATGTTTTTTCCCAAAAAAGGAAGATTCATGTTCGCTCCAACAAGATTTTAATCCGATGTTAAGAACACATTACCCAAAAGTTTCCATAATCTACAAGATGGCTTAAATTCGCAAGCAATTGAAATTTTTACTTATCACAAATTGTAGAAATCATGAAACACACATTTCGGATTTTTATTTTAGGTTGCTTGATGCTATGGACAGGATTTAGTTCTGCCCAGACGAATTCGGTACGTGGCTTCTATCTGCCTAATACTCCTACCTGGATCGGCAATGCAACCACCGAGACAGCTATTTTAAATTATGCATCCGGCAATGCCTATAATTACATCACCCTTTATGGACTTGGTTCATTTGACTGGTCGAGTACGACCAAGAAGAACCAGTTAGCAGACTTTATCCGACGCGCGAAAACAAATTACGGCATTACCCAAATTGGCGCAGCCGGTGAAGTTTACTCCTTTTTCTCCAATTACATCATTCCATTCAATAACGCTCGAAGCAGTGCCAATGAAAAAATAGATGTGTTGAATTACGAGTTCGAATGGTGGGTCAGCTCAAGTGTTACTGGACTTTATTGCAGCAAATACCTCATTCCTAGCGGGTGTGCCTGTGACACAATTGGGGCTTGGAATTACTCATGGCCACAATTCAAAATGATTGACTCTCTGGCTGCTGCAAACGGACTGACCTCAGAGTATTATTTTGGATGGCCTTCATCCGGTCGCATGCAAACCATCTCCTCCAGGGCGGACCGCATTCTCCTTCATGCTTACCGTACCAGTGATGCCGATATTTATCAATACAGTCGTAGCCGATTAATAGATGCCGCTTCCAACAATCAAAGCATCAAGATACTTCCTATCTTTTCGGCAGAACCTAGCTTTATGGGGACGTGGTTGAACTCTAACCCTATTACTAAGCCTTATCAAACATACGCTACAGCTTTTACCAACGAAACAGGGACGTTTAAACAGCACATCAACCTTCAGGGGTATCAATGGTTTAATTATGATTACTTACCTCGTACAACAACTGCTGTGGCTGCAATTACTGCAAGCGGGCCAACCACCTTTTGCTCTGGGGGAAGTGTGACGTTGACGGCTAACACTGGAACATCCTACTTGTGGAGTCCCGGAAATCAAACCACCCAATCAATTACAGTTTCTGCTTCAGGTTCCTACACAGTAAGGGTCACAAATTCAGCGGGAGCGAGTGCTATTTCTTCGCCCGTTATCGTGAGTACCACTTCAACCATCACTGCTCCAACGATCAGTGCAAGTGGCCCTGTGTCTTTCTGTCCAGGAGGATCAGTACTGCTTACCTCGAGCACGGCTTCCTCCTATCGTTGGTCAAACGGTGCTACAACTCAATCTATCACTGTAACAGCTTCGGGCAACTATAACGTGACCATTACATCGGGAAGCTGTTCAGCAACATCCACCAATACCACCGTGACAGTAACATCGACTCCTCCTATTCCGACCGTCACAGCAAGTGGATCATTGTCCATCTGTCCTGGAAGTAGTGTGAAATTATCCTCTAGTCAAGCGGTGAGTTACTTATGGTCCAATGGAGCAACTACCCGGGAAATAATGGCCGGAACAGCAGGAACCTATTGGGTAAAGGCATACGGCGGTCCAAATTGCTTTAGTCAGTCGCAAAACCAGGTTATAACAACTCTCACCGCACCGACCAAACCAACCATCAGTGCTTCAAGTTCAACTTCGTTAACCTCCTCAAATTCCACTGTTAGTCTGACGTCAACTTCAGCCAGTAGTTATCTTTGGAGCACAGGTGCAACTACACGAACCATTTCTGTAAATACCCAGGGAAGTTACCGAGTCACAGTTTCTAACTCCAGCGGATGTACTGCTACGTCCGAAGCTACTTTGGTTAGTGCTAACGGCTGCACACCGCCTGCTGCACCAACTATTTCACTAAGTACAACTAGTAATGTTATCACTAGCGGAACTAGCGTGACGCTTACAGCTTCGACTGCCAATGGCTACCTATGGTCCAATGGAGCAACAACACGAACTATCACAGTTAATGCCGCAGGCACTTATACTGTCCGGGGCTACAGTGGTGGTTCTTGTTATTCTACCTCTTTACCTATGACCATTTATGTAGTTAGTGCCCGTTTGCAATCTTCAGAAGCTGTCGGCTTCTCCATGTCCCTGTATCCGAATCCTGCTACTAGCGACTTACAGGTCAACTACCAATCTAGCTTATCTGAAAAAGCTAATTTCCGCATAGCGGATATTTCAGGTCGTATTGTTCTTGAGCATGACTGGGAATCCATTGTTGGATTCAACAGTGTTGATGTAGACGTTGCTGCACTTCCTCGCGGAATTTATGTGGCCACTATCGTAACTGGAGAGGGTCAACAGACTTCCCGGATTATCTTACAATAGTCAATTCTCCTAACCTGCAAAGGCCTCCCTACTAAAGGGGGGCTTTTTACTTTTTAGGAGCGTGCACAAAGATCTTTAAACGCGCAATACGTGCATTGCGAATGATCATCAGTCTGAACAAATGGCTGCGAAGGGTCAAAGATCCGGTTGATCATCCCACGCAATCCCACTTCGAATTCCGCAAGTTGATGTGCGTCGAGTGGCTCACCTTTATTGATCATTTTCACTCCGCCACTCATTTCGCGAAGTGTAATTAGTCCAACCTTTACCGGCCGACCATGAAACTTCTTTGAAATGTGGTAGGCATAGAGCATCGTTTGAAACTGCTCCTTGTGGGCGGAATCAATAAATAAATCTTCGGGCTCATTGACTTTGCGGAATTTAACCTTTCCGGTTTTATAGTCAATTACGCGAATAGCATCCTCACGTTGATCGACACGATCAATCACCCCTTTGAGAATTACAGTCTTAGTTTCACTTATTGCGAATGGCAATGTGAAAGTCTCTTCCAACTGCAACACATGAATTGGTGCGTCCTTCTCATCCAAGGAAAGAATTTGATGAACTAATTCAACGATGACATTACGAAGCAGAATATTCTTCCCTTCCAATTCCGAAGGATCTACGAATTTATCCTTGATTGCTGCATGGACAGCTTCCAATACTCGTGGACGAATTCCAGAAAATTCTTGTGCCGTAATGATCTCTTTGCCTGCATACAATAACTCCATGGCTCTATGCAATACATTACCAATGGTGCCAGCTTCCATGGTTTCCTCCTGCTCTTCCTGTTCCCATAGTCCAGCCACATGCGATAAATAAAAACGCAACGGACATGAAATAAACATGTTCAAGGCCGACGGAGATAGTTTGGGCGAATATTCCATGGGAGAATTACCATCCCAATACCATTTCTCAAGTTTCGCCAGGACTTCCGGGGACTTCTCAATGACAATCGGATGAGCGACGTGTTCGGACACTGGTGTCAGTATGATTCGCCGGTTGAATTGTACCGTTTCTGTATACTTAGCGGCTATTTCATGTTCCAACTGAACAATAAAACGCGACGGTTCACCGGAGGAGATGGACTTGGCAGCAGTATTATGCAACAGATAAATCTTCTTGGCGCGCTGTAGTAATCGATAGAAGTGATAAGCCGTAACTGCATGCTGATCTTCGTGTGTCGGCATACTAAAGGCCTTTCTGATTCCGTACGGAATGAAGGAAGGATGTTGGCCGGAAGCAGGAAGGATATTTTCATTTACCGACAATAGAATGACGTTTTCAAAATCCAATACTCGGCTTTCCAAGAATCCCATTACTTGCAATCCCTGCAGTGGCTCGCCAGCGAATGGAATTTTGGTGGAGCAAATTATTTCTTTGAATAAGTTCCACCACGTCTTTAATGAGGATTCAGCAGTGACGGACTGATAGATTCCATCCAATCGGTTAAGTTGGGCCAGCAATCGGGCGATGAATTCGGATTCGAGGCGCTGACCTTTGAATTCACGCTGGTCCATTGCTCCCAAGACAATGCGCAGTACATCCCTGCACCATTCGAAAAGCAAGGAAGACTCCTTGACTGGTTTAAAAATGACGTGGAATAATTCTGCAGCACCATGACTAGTAAGTCGGTCCTGTTTGACGCGGATGGAACCTTCCTTGCTAATAGACTCTTTCCACGTCTGTATTGCTTTGACATCGATGTTTCGGATATACGGATGATCTAACACCGACATTACGTCACGTAGAAAATAACTGGTCGATGACGCATCGCTACCCATTCGGGAATTCGTTTGAAGCTGAATGAGTGATTCAAACAAGTAAAAAATGGGGGTCTGATGCAGCGGATATCCCATCGTCACGTTGATTTTTTCAATCGACTCTGGGAGCGCATACAGAACTGGAAACAACAAGTGTTCAGCAGGTAATACTACAGCTGTTCGTTCGGGCGAAAATCCTTCTTGCAAACTAAGTTGTTGGACAAGGTGACCTGCCATCTTCGCCTGCCCTACTTCCATGGGAATACCAATAACCTCCACCGATTTTGGAGATGAACGTAAGTGATCAGTCATCCACTTAGACTGCGATCGGTTAAAAAGCGGACTGGCCCGCAAGAAGTGTCCAGCCTCCTGAAATTCATCCTCGATATAATGTCGATCAGCATCCCAATAAATACTACCGACGCCTTGATCCAGTAGGAATTCGACCACCTGCTCCTCACTGCGTGAAAGTGCATAGAGACCAGCAAAAACGATTGACTTACCGCATTTCTCCTTCCACGTGTCAGACGTAGTAAGCTTCTCCGCTACCAGTCGATAGGCCTGACCTTCCGTACACCATCCTTTTTTTTGAAGTCGCTCATGAAAGCCATCGTAAATTGATTTCAAATGGCGCCAGGTTTTGGCAAACTCCTCCTTCAGTACGGTTTGATCATGATCGAAATAATGTCCCCAGAAGGAACGTAACCGTTCCAAATCATCTTCTGACAAACCAAAGGATGCATCAATCTCTTTGATATCCGCAATGATGGTAAAGACATTTGCCGGAATAGCCAGACTCTTGTCCAATTCGTCGAAGTCTTTCAACATAACTTCTCCCCACGGATAATACTCATCAAAGGCATCGTTCGGGAAATAGCCTCGGTAGACGTCGAATAGTTCAAACAGTAACGTAACAGCATCGGGGACAGAACGACCAGCTAATTCAGCCATTAAATCCTGAATCGCCAAGACACGAGGAGCCCAAACCGGTTTCGAGAGTTTTTTTGCCAATTCAGCCCGGAAGAAAACACCAGCACGTCGGGTTGGAAAAACGACCGTCACTCCAGTGAAGTCGCTTCCATATTTTTCAATGAGTTCGTCGGAAAGTTCACCTAAAAAAGATTGCATCGTAAAATCAATATCGGGTTGAATGGCCTAAAGATCGTTTTTCTTGCCCTCAAAATACGTATTAATGCCTGCCAATCTCCAAAAAAACGGAGGAATAAACAGACTTTGCCCTAACTTTGAATCCCGCAGACATGCAAAGATCCATGGGTTACCAACGACGCTGTTTCAGGTCACACGTTTTAACATTACTAGGGATGTTTTTATCCTGCGTGAGCATGATGGCACAGACTGCACGGGACACTGCATTGCCTGTTTTGCCAACAAGAATCAGGATTTACCCGGAAGATCAATACAGGTGGAATGAAACGTCGAATCCTGGAGTTGATACCCTGTTAGACCAATTGCATCAAACGGACCCCGTGCAACTCACCAATGGCCAAAACCTTGGCACATTGGGGAGCGCCAGTAGATCCTTGCAATTCAACCAGCCGGCCTCCCCATTCGCGTCCATGGGATTCACGTTATTTGACGCCTACCTCCTTAAACAGGAAGACATCCACTATTGGCGAACCAATAAACGATTCACGGAAGTTAGCTACCACATGGGTGCCTTCAAGGAAGGGCAGATTGAAGCGCTTCATTCACAAAACATCTTAACTCGATGGAATGCAGGCTTTCAATTTAGACGTTCTAATGTGCAAGATTTCCTGCCTCAAAGTAATTCCTACGCAAGCCGATTCTTATTTTTCACCGATTATAATTCAAAAAACAATCGTTATCACTTATTTGCCAATGCCTATTGGAACACTTTTAAGCAGCAGACCAACGGCGGTGTGACGAATGATTCTTTTTACACGGAACTGGCAACAGGAAAGCTAGACCTCAGAGGGTTACCTGTCAACTTGCAATATGCCGGCATTCGTTATCGCGACAAATCGTTTCATATAAGCCAGTATTTCGTATTAACCAGGCCATCTGATTCCGTTAAAAATCAACTGGAAGCAGGCTTAAGCTCAACGCTTACAAATGGCTCTTTTGCCTATTATGACGCCGGTCCCGACAGTTCGTTTTATGCCAGCTCCTTGAATGGCGAATTGACGGACGACTCGTTACGCTATTCAGATGTTAGAAATCGTTTTACAATGACTCGTCGGCCCATGCAACGTGATTCAACACGACTGCAAACAGCCGTTACCTTGGAAGCATCACATCAGCAATTTCGATTTTGGCAAGTGAGTGATGAATACCATTACAATTTATCGATTGGAGGAATCGCCATGTTGAATTATCAATCATGGAAAGGCGAATTATCGTATTTAAACATAATTTCTGGAGACGACCAGACCAATTACAAACTTACAGCCTCCATACGTCGTGCCACTAAATTTACCGTAATTAGTTTTTCCGCAACTCAATCGAAAAATTCAACGCCATTCCTCTACCAGCGCATGTATGGCAATCACTTCCAGTGGAACAACTCCTTCCCTGCGTTTACCATGGAACGATTAGACGCCAGCCTGGAATTAAAGCAACTGCGTCTCTCCATCAGTGGATTTCAAACCAAAGTAAACGGCTACCGCTATATGAGTTACGATGCCTTGCCGGTAACAGCCATCGGCGCCGTAACTGTTCAAGGCGCCGTATTGAAGAAGGAATTCCGTTGGAAAAAATGGGGCTCCGACCACAAGGTCATGTATCAAACAGTAGGCGATACATCCGTACTGCACCTACCAACCTGGTCAACACACCATAATTTATTCTGGGAAAGGAGTCTGCTTAACAACTCGTTTGTCTTGCGCACCGGAATTGAAGCCAGGTATATTTCCGAGTTCTATGGCGACGCCTTTATGCCTGCCACAGGAACTTTTTATTTGCAAGACAGCCTGTCAACTGGGAACGTTTGGTTCGTCGATGTATTCGCTGACGTAAAAATAAAAACGGCCGCTTTCTTTATAAAGATGGAAAATGCCGCTGATGGATGGATCACCGGAAAATATTTTCTCACCCCGCATTATCCAGGTCCCGGAAGGGCTTTGAAGTTTGGCGTTCGATGGCAGTTTTACGACCAATGATCAGGTCTTCTGTTTTCGCTTTTTAGCCGCAGGAAAAAGTACATTATTGAGAATCAATCGGTATCCGGGAGAATTGGGATGTAACGATAAATCCGTTGGAGGGTCACCTACCTGATGCTGATAATCTTCAGGATCATGCCCACTGTAAAAAGTCCAGGTGCCTTTGCCATAATCACCGTGAATATAACGCGCTTCGTCCTCGGCTTTACAATCACCCAAGACTAACACCTCTGGTTTCAAGGTTCGTTTTTTGAACGCGGTGGTTTGTCCTAAAAAACCTTTTATTACCTGCTCATGATTTTGACAGAGCATAGTTGGCACAGGATCCCATTTAGCCGAAAAATCGAAGAGGGTAAATAAGTCTGAACCACGATCGATTTTACGGATAGGAGGTTGATTGTCGATATCACTGAATTCGTATTCGTAGGGATTCGTGCTTAACTTATAATTCCTAAAAGCAAAAGTCTTGGAGTAATCAACTTTGTTGTTCATGGCAGGGTCAGCCGCATCACCATCAAACATATTTTCACAGATGTCTATTCCTTCCGCCGAAAGCGCGATATCATAACTATCAGTAGCCGAACACATCGCAAAGAGGTAGCCGCCGCCTGCCACAAAATCTCGAATTCTGGTAGCTACCGCTAATTTCATTTGACTCACTTTTGAAAAACCGAGCTTGCTAGCCATTTCCTCCTGAATCCTCACATCTTCCTGGTACCAGGCTGCGCCACGATAGGCGGCCCAAAATCGGCCGTATTGTCCGGTAAAATCCTCGTGGTGAAGGTGCAGCCAATCGTAGAGTGGCAACTTGCCTCCTATTACATCTTCGTCGTAAATAACATCGTACGGAATTTCCGAATAGGTCAAGGCCATGGTGACGGCATCGTCCCAAGGCATTTTATTCTTGGGTGAATAAACAGCAATCTTAGGTGCCTTTTCCAATTTAACCACGTCCATGTTGGCTTCCGGATTGGAAATCTCCGTTAAAATTGATGCAGCCTGAACGTCTGCAATCACGGTATACGAGACACCTCGAATCGCACATTCTTGTTCAATCCGTGTATTATCAGCAATCATAAAACTACCGCCGCGATAATTGAGCAGCCATTGTACATCCAGTCCATCTTTCAGAACTTTATAGGCTATACCGTATGACTTTAAATGATTAGTCTGCGAGTCGTCCATCGGAATAAGGATGAAAGCCCCTTGCGAACGCAAAGTAGCAAGAACTAACAGCCAGGTAAATAGGGACTTTTTCATGACGAACTAAAGATACGATGCGTAGGGTGAAAAGTGAACGATAAAGGTCAACTATTATTGCAGAAGGGCCGCAGTTTAGTCTGCAGCCCTTCGTGTATTAATTAGAAATCCATTTTCATTTGGGACTTCTTCCTCGCTCCTGCCTTTTCTTCCAGTTCGTCGAGTAATCGATCCCTTTGTGATTTCGTTTTATCTGGTCCTGTACTGAAGTCCCACTCAACGGTGACCGCTTTTTCTTCTTTGAGGGGACTTACTTTTTTTGGTGCCGACTTTCCTTTTTCTGCTTTGGCGGGAGCCTTTACCATCGGTTTTTTCCCCGCCGCTACTTGTTTGACAGGCTCCTTAGGTGCAGGAGTTGTTTTTTTTACGGCTCCGGTATCCATGGAAAGTTGTTCCGATTTCTTAACGGGTGCTGCATCTGCCAACTTCACGACTTTAGAAGCGGAGTTCTTGGTAAGGATAACACCGATTGTACCCCGACCTTTCACTTCGTAGTCGTTAAAGCTCACATCCATTTGCGTAATGCGAAGTTTAGGTTTCGGACGAAGCATCACGCGCACCTTTTCTCCTTCCATTGGATGAGCGCAATGCGACAAGTAAAGGATTTTAGACCCTTCGCTGCCTTTGGTGAGAACATATTCCTTATCGCGGGTGGTTCCACCCACTGTAAAGCGTTTCACCATGACGCTACCGCCTCGACCATCTTGATAAATCAGGTTGAAGATCAATTCAGGGTCCGATTTTCGGTAGATGGCAATGTAGCGCACATCCTTTCCGACGTATTTCTTATCGCCGACCTTTGTCACAATCAGCGAACCATCGCCGCGGATGACTAACATCTCGTCGAGTTCCGAACACTCCGTAACGAATTCATCCTTCTTCATGCCATACCCGGCAAATCCATCCTCTCGGTTGACGTATAATTTCTGATTATTAATAATGACCTCTGAAGCCACTACTTGTTCAAAAGCATCAATGACTGTGCGGCGCTCACGACCTTTACCATACTTACGAAGCAGCTCTTTGAAATAAGCGATAGCGTATTGTTTCAAATTGGATAAGTGACCTTCTACCTCCTCCAATTCGGCTTCCAATCCACGAATCTTTTCATCTTGTTCCTTGACATCGTATTTCGAAATACGTTTAATCTTGATTTCTGTAAGGCCGATGATGTCATCGCGGGTGATTTCGCGTTTAAAGCGCTTCTTGTAAGGCTTCAAACCTTCGTCGATGGTATCGATTACCTGTTCCCAGGTTGTACATTCTTCAATGTTTCGGTAAATTCTTTTTTCAATAAAGATTTTCACCAACGAACTAAAATGCCACTCTTCTTCCAGCTCTGCCTTTCGTATTTCCAACTCTTGCTTGAGCAAGGCAACCGTCTGTTCCGTATTGTATTTAAGAATGTCATTGACATTCATAAACCGAGGCTTATCGTCGATGATTACACAAGCATTCGGAGAGATAGAAACTTCACAGTCGGTAAATGCATACAGCGCATCGATGGTTTTATCCAGGTCTTCGGAAGAATCACTGTGCAGGTGCAATACAATTTCCACCTTGGCAGCGGTATTGTCTTCCACCTTCTTGATTTTAATTTTTCCTTTATCATTCGCTGAAAGGATACTGTCGATGAGCGAAGTAGTCGTCGTAGAGAATGGAATCTCTGTAATGATTAATGTCTTACGATCCTTCTTGTCAATTTTCGCTCGAATGCGAATTCGACCACCTCGTAGCCCTTCATTGTATTTGCTAAAATCAGCAATACCTCCGGTAGGAAAATCAGGCACCAGGCTGACTTTTTTTCCTCGAAGAATATCGATAGAACCCTCGATGAGTTCAATAAAATTATGTGGTAGAATTCGGCAAGCCAGACCTACAGCAATACCCTCTACACCCTGAGCAAGTAGTAACGGAAATTTAACGGGCAGCGTGATGGGCTCTTTATTACGACCATCATAACTTAATTGCCAATTTGTGGTCTTTGGATTATAGACCACCTCCAAGGCAAACTTCGATAAACGAGCTTCGATATACCGGGCAGCAGCTGCACTATCGCCGGTGTATATATTCCCCCAGTTTCCCTGCATATCGATCAGCAGGTCTTTTTGACCTAGCTGCACCATAGCATCGCCAATAGATGCATCACCGTGCGGGTGATACTTCATCGAATGACCGATTACATTGGCCACTTTGTTATACCGACCATCTTCCATTTCCCACATAGAATGCAGGATGCGGCGTTGAACCGGTTTTAATCCGTCGTTAATGTGAGGGACAGCCCGCTCCAGGATGACATAAGAAGCGTAATCGAGAAACCAGTTCTCGTACATTCCATTCACGTGAATGATGGAATTTTTCTCCAAATGTTTCTGACCAGCGACGGCGGCTTGCTCTGAAGTTTCTTGCTGAATGTTCTTTTTCTTGGCCATCAGTTTCTCTGATTTTGGGTTAAGCAACCGGTTCTTCTGCTACAACATCCTTTTCCAAGCGAAGGTTGGAAATAATGAACTCCTGACGTTCCGGCGTATTCTTGCCCATGTAGTAATCGAGTAATTTTTGTATGGTCTCTTCCTGACCGATCATCACTGGTTCAAGGCGAATGTTCTTGCCAATGAAATGGACAAATTCATCCGGAGAGATTTCTCCCAACCCTTTGAAACGGGTGATTTCAGGCTTAGCTCCAACCTTGGCGATGGCGTTCACTCGTTCTTGTTCCGAATAACAATAGTAAGTATCCTTTTTATTACGTACGCGGAAGAGCGGTGTTTGCAGTATGAAAACATGCCCGTTACGAACCAGCTCCGGATAAAATTGCAAGAAGAAGGTTAAGAGCAACAAACGAATGTGCATTCCATCGACATCGGCATCAGTAGCGATGACAATACGGTTGTAACGTAATTCCTCCATGCCATCTTCGACGTTTAAGGCGTTTACCAACAGATTGAATTCCTCGTTCTCATAAACGACCTTTTTCGTTAGTCCATAGCAATTGAGTGGCTTACCCTTCAAACTAAAAACTGCCTGGGTATTGACATCGCGCGATTTGGTAATGGAACCAGATGCGGAATCGCCCTCTGTAATGAAGATGGTAGAATCCTGTCGGGAGATGTGTCGAGAATTGAAATGCACACGGCAGTCGCGCAACTTACGATTATGCAGATTTGCCTTACGGGCACGTTCGTTTGCCAATTTCTTGATTCCGGCAATCTCTTTTCGCTCACGTTCACTTTGCAGAATCTTAGCCTCTAACGCTTTAGCAGTCTCCGGATATTTGTGCAAGTAATTATCCAGTTCGGTCTTTACGAAATCATTGATCCAGGAGCGGATTTGAACACCATTCGGTTCGCGTGTCAACGATCCGAGTTTGGTTTTAGTCTGTGATTCAAATACAGGCTCCTGAACACGAACACTGATGGCTGCTACAATGGAGGTACGCACATCACTGGCATCGAATTCCTTTTTGTAAAATTCACGAACGGTCTTGACAATAGCTTCACGGAAAGCAGCTTGATGAGTACCACCTTGTGTGGTATGTTGTCCATTCACGAAGGAAAAATAATCTTCACCATATCCCATGGTGTGCGTGAAGGCAATTTCAATGTCGTCGCCACGAAGGTGAATGATGGGGTAACGCACTTCATCCGACAAGTTGCGCTCCAGTAAGTCGCGCAGACCATTTTCAGAAAAAAATGATTCACCGTTGAAATTAAGCGTAAGTCCTTTGTTGAGGTACGCATAATTCCAGAGCATAAGCTCTACGTACTCTTTGTTGAATCGATAATTGTTAAAGATGGAGGAGTCAGGATGAAAGGTCATCCGCGTACCATTCTTTTCTTCACAAGCTTTTTCGCGCTCTTCTTTTTTCAAATCACCGCATACAAATTCGGCGATCTTGGTACGACCTTCACGAATTGCTTGAACACGAAAAGAGCTGGACAGCGCATTCACTGCTTTGGTACCAACGCCATTCAAACCAACGCTCTTTTGGAACGCTTTACTATCGTATTTACCTCCTGTATTGATTTTAGAGACGCATTCGACCACCTTTCCTAGTGGAATACCACGACCATAATCTCGAACGTCCACGACTCCATCCTGAATATCTACATCAATATTTTTTCCATATCCCATGACGTGTTCATCGATGGAATTATCAATTACTTCTTTCAGCAACACGTAGATACCATCGTCCTTGGAGGATCCATCACCGAGTTTACCGATATACATTCCCGGGCGTGTCCGGATATGTTCTTTCCAATCCAGCGATCGTATGCTGTCTTCCGTATAGCCGTGATCTGGCTTTTTCTTCTCTGACATGGCTTCGTTATTAAATCCTACAATACAGGAGGATAAAAGTAGCATTCCGCAGGCCTTGAATGCCTGATATCATTCAGAAATATCCACAAAAGCATGTGTAAACTTCCCCTAAAACAAGCTATTAAAGCGCTTTTTCAAGGCATTGTACCACTTGATCGGCAGGAGCTTCGATTTCAAGGCACTTGAATCGTGCGGTATTTCCTTTAGTTAACCTGATCTTTGACTTGGGCAAATTCAAAAGTTGAGATAAGTAGGCCACCAAGGCATCATTGGCTTTACCATCAACCGCCGGCGCATGCAGTCGAAGCACCCATTTATCGTCCTTGCGTTCGATGCGGTTGACTTTCTGATTAGGTTTGACTTGGACGTAGAGCTGCATTTCGCAGGTATTCGTCTGCAAAGGTAATCAACTGCGGAAAGAACAGCTTAAAATCCGCTTTCAATGCTGGATAATGAAGTTCCAGGTCGTGTACCGCTTCATGCATACGATTCGGGAACCGAACCCGTTGAGACAATCCAATCAACGTGCGTCCAATACCTTCGATACTTGCATAATTAAACAGCCAATTCCGCTCAATCATGTGCGGCAAGAATGACCGCACGGACTCTGGAAGCCATTGCTTTTCGGATTCTAAAATGCGGTAATGGTTTTCGACAAATTCCGCCAGTGGAATCTCGGAATAATCACTGAATGAAGCGGCCAGAAAATGGTCGTAATACAAGTCTACGACTACACCGGCATACTTTGCATGTCGTTCATACAAAAGGTTTTTACTTCTAGAGGTAATGGAGTGCGTATCCGTAAAATGATCGATGGCACGGTGAAGTTCGATGCCTCGACGAATTCCGTCTGGGAATTCATTTTTTCGAGCACCCTTCACATGGTCAGCAATGAAATTACCAATGATCAATTCGTAATCATCGAAGGAAAGAAAAAGGTGAGCTAAAAAATTCACTATCCTTAATTCTCAATATCGGTCACCTTTGCAAACTTTACCGTCTGCTTATCACCCGCTGCAACAACCACCAACATGTAAATTCCAAGATCCAGATTATCTACTGGAATTTCTTCAGAAATAATTTGGCCGGCATAGGTCGCATAAAAATTGCGCTGGTACTTAAACCGACCGAAGTCATCGTAAATATAGAGCGAAGCTGGCCCGGGTTGCTTCATGTACAAATTGAAGGTTGCCGGAAAATAGCTGACGGCAGTAGGATACATCTCCATGAAGAATCCTTCGCAGATGGTAGAATAGGTCCAACTCCCAGAAAACAATCCTCCCCAAAAATAAGCCGCACACTCATTGCGATAGGTTTTATTATCGCAACCGCATACCGGACTAAAATCTGTCCCGCAAGGCTGATAATCATTCGGGACACGTGTTGTATCTACACAATAAAAAAACGACTGACTTTTAGCAGACAGCGCAGATAACACGATAGCAAACACTATGACAAGACGCATAATGCCCTAAAGATAGTAAAATGAAGGTGATAGAACAAGCTGCGAGAACTGATCAAGCAGGGATTAATCCAATGTTTCGTCCTTTGACTCTGGCATAGAAACGTTACCCACCACATCAATCATCCCGTACCCTTGGTTGGTATAAAGACCAATACCGCAGTCCCATACGAATTTCTGTACCTGCGGATGTGCGTGCAAAGTGAATGGTAACAGGTAGCCAAAAATCGGTAGGCTATCGTTGTTCTTATAAATTCGCGCGAACTTCTTGTGCGTATTCAGGATCTTATCGATGTAACCTGGATCAGGTACGATTTCAAACTCAGCAAATTTCTGCATCTCCTCTTGCGTGTATCCGGCCTGTTCCATGCGGTCCATGATGGCATTGTAAAATGCATCGGAGAACTCCTGTGAACGAGGATCCAACGCGTCTGGAATATTGCCACCTTCATCGGATTCAAAAGGCGGCTGACAAACCATAGGGGAAATACAAACGTATTTCATTTCCGTCTTGAATTCAGGGTCTGGAATAATCTCATAGGCCTTTGGGACCAATGTCAATTTAGCAAAACTGACAAGTCGCTTTTCAAAAAGTGTTTCGACCCATTGCTTTGCGAATTCATCGTGCGCGCCTGATATTACCAGCGTAACCTTGGAAGACAAGAAACGGATTTGTCCGTTCATGACCTTCGAGGTTCCTTTGAGCGATGAGAAATTGTAAAAAGAAGAAGACGTCGGCAGATCACGGATGATCTCATCCATCAGTGCCGAAATAATCTTTTGGTGGTGCAACGGAACAGTACCAGTACTACCGTGAACTTTTAAAAAGGAAATTTTAATACGCATTGTAGGTGAAGAAATTAAAGGTGTCTTTCATCTAAAAACGAGTCTGATTAAAATAAAAACAGACTGATTTCGAACTAAAACTGGCTTTTTTATCGCAAAATAGCTCTCAAAGTTACGAAAATTAAAACAACACTTACATCTGTGTTAGTTAATAATTCCAGAAAGCGTTCTGAATATTATTGAAAAATAGGACTTTAGAGACTGATTTTCAATGTATCGCATGTTTAACCGGATCTTATCCGGTAAAATCTGTTCGATATAATATCGTTCCGGATCGTCCACTTCACTCAGTATTTTATTCTCATCCCGATAAGCTATCGAAGCTTCGTCCGTGATACCTGGTCGAACTGATAACACCCGACTTTGGGCATGAGTATATCGATCGACGTATCGGCGCACTTCAGGACGTGGGCCGACTAGGCTCATTGACCCTAAGAGGACATTGAGCAATTGCGGCAATTCATCCAGCTTATACTTCCGGAGCCAATAGCCAGCTTTGGTGATACGGGGATCTCGCACACCGACTGTCAGCTGACCGCTGCGCTCAGCGTTCACCCGCATGGTACGAAACTTCATCAACTTAAAATCAGCCCCGTCCTTTCCTACTCTGCTTTGCATAAATATTACCGGACCAAAATCATCGAAAAGAATCCAACTTGCAACCACTATGAAAAAAGGAGACAATACCATCAACCCTGTAATACTCAAGAGTACGTCGCATGATCTTATCAAGAACCGGTTCATTCGAGTTGATCTTACTTTTCCAGTGCACCAGTCTTGATCCAACCGGATATATCCACTATCACTTGCTCAGACACATTCCCTGCATGATTGTATTCTTCTGGAGAACTCTTACCAGTACCTTTGATGAAAAAATGATTCAAGCCAGGATATGACTTGAACGTGGTGGCAGGGCGCCCTTTCAGATTCGTCTTCCAGGAAGAATAATCGCTCATCTTTACTTGGTAATCCCTGTCTCCCTGAAGGATTAACATGGGTGTTTTCTCCGACTTGGATGCGGCAAAAGGATCATAATGCTTCAGGTAAATCCAATAGGCTGAATGGTAGCTCATGATTTTAACTGAATCAACTTTATTTGCATCAACCAATGCCTTTACTTGTTGCACTGCTTTTTGCAATGAATCCAGTGCCGATTTGACTTCTGCCGCATTCTTTCCTTCAAGAGTCAATACATATTCCGTTTGTTCCAGCATGACATCTTCCAACGGACGAGCTTGCGGACATAGCAAGATCATCCCTTTGACATTTGGCACTTTACTCGCAATTTGGGGCAACAGGTATCCACCCATACTATGTCCAATGTAATAGATTCGTGACGTGTCTATTCGCGGATCCTTTTTGAGTAGTTCGGCAGCAGCGATGGCATCGGAAACGGTCTCTTCTTCCGGCGTAATTATTTGTTTGGTAAATTTCAGCTTGGCCGCAAGCGCGCGGGTACGTTTGTCATAACGAAGCACCGCAATACCCTTGGCAGAAAGACCTACAGAAAAGTCACGAAAAATTTTGGTGGCTCCTACAGTTTCATCCTTGTCATTCGGTCCTGAACCATGCACCAGAATAACGGCAGGTACTTTCCCCGAATTCTTAGGAACAGAAAGTATGCCCTTCAGTTTCACATCTCCGTTAACTACTTCTACCGCTGCCTCTTCAAACAGATCAGAATTAAAATAGCTTGGGTTTTTATACTTCTCACGCGTATCAGTCGGCAAGAAGAAAATACCTTTAATACTGCCTCCCCTACCATAAACCGTTTTAACATCGATTTTCCGATCACCAAAAAGCGATTGCAGGATTACCACATCGTAAGTCGTTTGGTGATCATAAAGCGTATCTACAATTCCCTTGAAACTACCTGCTCTAGTTAACAGATTGCGCCACGCACTTCCTAAGCGGGCAGAATCCATTTTGGCAGCAACAGCAGAATCTAATTGCGATACGACTTTGTCGTATTGCAACGCATTCAATTGTTGCAGAATGGTCAACGATTGCTGCACATACCGTGCAGAATCTTGCGCGTTCGCGACAAAAACGAACGAAGAAAGAAATACGATGGAGAGGATTTTTTTCATGATAGATTTATTTCAATACATTCTTGACGGAATCTACTACAGCTTCTACTACCGTTGATATTTGAGCATCGGTCAGATCAAAGTAAACCGGGAGCGAAATTTCGGCAGCATACAACTTGTACGTAGTCGGATAATCCGTGATGGAATATCCTTGGTTTTTATAAAATGACATCATTGGCACGGGAATGAAATGAACATTTACCGATACATCTTTCTCACTGATGAGTCGAATAATCTCATCCCGGCCATTTTCATCCACTCCGTGAATGCGTAATGGATAAAGGTGAAAGGAACTTACCGTATGGTTGGTCAACATTTGCTGTGGTAGAATTGCCCAATCATACTGCTTGAGTAATTCTGTATACCTCTGGCAAACATGATGGCGCTTTGGCAAAGTTTCCGATTCATACCTGGAAAGCTCAACCAATCCTATGGATGCCATAATATCGGTCATATTCATTTTGTAGCCAGGCTCAACGATATCGTACCGCCAATTGCCTTTTTGCATTTTTGCCAAGGCATCTTTATTTTGTCCGTGCAACGATTTAATGCAAAGTTGCTGATAGATGGATTGATTGTCAAATGGAGCAGGAAAGTTCAAGGCAATAGCACCACCTTCAGCGGTGGTAAGGTTCTTTACCGCATGAAAGCTAAAAACAGAAACATCTGCGAGACTACCTGTTAGCCGTCCTTTATAGCGCGCTCCTAAACTATGTGCGGCATCAGAAAGGAGGAGGATTCGTCCCAATTTCTGTTGTTCTTCGGAGGAGGGAATAAACTGAGCTTTGACGGATGAATCGTTCACAATCGCATTCAACGCATCGTAATCACATGGCCAACCCCCAAAGTCAACGGGCATCAAGACTTTTGTGCGAGGTGTAATAGCACGACGAATGGCTTCAGGGTCGATGTTGAAGTCACTTCGTACATCCACAAAGACGGGCTTAGCCCCGCAATGCATAACAACGTTGGCAGTAGCGGAATAGGTATAGGCCGGCAGTATCACTTCATCACCAGGACCAACTCCAAACCAGCGAAGCATGAGCTCCAGTCCAGCTGTGGCAGAATTGAGACATAAAGATGCAGATGCTCCATAGTAGCTCGACAATTCTTTTTCAAAACGTTTTGTTTTGGGTCCCGTGGTAATCCAGCCAGAGCGTAGCGTATCAGTGACTTCGTCGATAATCCTCTGGTCGATGCGTGGTGGTGAAAATGGAATCATACTTTTAAGAGACAAGCGTTTTACGGGTCATATGATCTACAATTTTACGGGCGGCATGACCATCGCCGTACAATTGAGATTGAAAATCAACCGGATTATCCATCATCCAGCGAAAATTATTCCATATCCAATCAGGATCTGTGCCGACTAACTTATTATACCCATGGTCAACCAGTTCCGTCCATTCGGTTTCATAGCGAACAGTGAGGCACGGCTTCTCGGAAAAATAGGCTTCCTTTTGTAATCCGCCACTATCGGTAATCACCATGGAACAGTGCTTGAGCAGTAACAGCATATCAAAATAGGATGCTGGAGGAATCAATTTAATGGAGGTGGAAATACCGAATGATTCTAACTTCTTGGCTGTACGAGGATGAACCGGAAGAACCACCGGAATTTCAGTGTGGATTTTATCCAATGCGGAAAGAATGGCAATCAATTGTTCCGGATGATCGACGTTTGATTCGCGGTGAAGCGTGCAGAGAACGAAATCCTTTAGAGCGATATCATCGAGAATTTTCGAATGCTGCTCTGCCGATGGAAGAAAATGAAGGAAAGCATCATACATCACATCTCCAGCATTGACAATCGAGCAAGGGAAATGACCGAACCCTTCGTCGCGAAGGTGCTTCACACTGGTTTCAGACGAGCAAAAGAGCAAGTCGCTGATCCGATCTGTCAAAATCCGGTTTATTTCTTCCGGCATTTTAAGATTAAAAGAACGCATACCCGCTTCTACATGAGCGACCCGGATATGGAGTTTTCGAGCAGCCAGTGCACCCGCAATGGTAGAATTTGTATCACCATATACCAGCATCATATCCGGCTGTTCTTTCAAGAGAATTTTTTCAATTTCTTCTAGCATTCGACCAGTCATGGCGCCGTGCGACAACTGATTGATACCAAGATTGTAATCAACTGCAGGGAAACCAAGCTCGTCGAGGATATCGCCGGATAATGCACGGTCAAAGTGTTGACCGGTATGGATAATCACTTCATGAACCCCTTTTACAGCACGCAATTCGCGGCTAACAACAGCCGCTTTAACAAATTGAGGGCGGGCGCCGATGAGGTTGATTATTTTCATGCTACTTGACGGATATCAGATGTTTCTCCGGTGTCGTTCGGATTCTTAAACGTGATCAAAAATACTGAATAAAAAAGAGCGAAAAATACCACACCATCCTGCTTTTCAAGCATAGATTCCACCAACATGTTAAACATGGCAAGAGCAGTGAATACAATCAGAAATGGATCACGTGCATAGAAGGCACTCCAAACAGGGAGAATTAAGAGTGCCAGTAATATTAGTAAACCAATGATACCCAAGGCCAACCAAGACTGCAAAAACTGGTTGTGGGAATTGAAGCGATGCGCTGCAGCAAAGCTAAAGCCTTCTCGTTCGTAGGCCGCCACCAGTTCATCCTTCACATCGCCGGTACCGGTTCCTAACCAAGGTTGTTGGACGATCAGCTGCCAAGAAGAATGCCATACTTGCACCCGTGTCGAGGTTGATTCCATTTCACGGTAGTCGGATGATGAATCAGAAAGTGCGTGTTTGAACTGACCCATCCTGTTTTCACCAGCGGGCATCATTATTTTAAAAATAGTTGCGAAGATTATGCACCAAAGTAGCGCACTGAAAATGTAGTAACGTCGTTTGCTTTCAATCCATTTCAATCCGAAAGAAAGTAAGACCACCAATCCCCAACCAAAAATCCCTGCCTTACTATTCAAAAGCAGAACCCCTAGTGTAAAAAAAATAATCAGCGCCCAGCGAAGCCAAGAATCTCCAGATCGGAAACCCATACTAAAAATAAGCAATAAGATGGCTGTATTAATATACCACGCGAAATAAGATGGGTGCATAAACATGGAAAGTCTCGTGTAGAAAAATTCTTCTACTCCACCAGTTTTAAGAATGCGAAACCAGGCAAAAGCAAGCAGCGTTGTCAAGCATGCTGCAATACCTAAATAAAATGCGAGTACGTATTTTTCCAAGTGAAGACGTATCGAATCGACTTGCAGGTAAACCATACACGGGACCAGCGACAAGAGTAATTTGACTTTGCAATCAAACCATCCAAAATCAGTATTTGAAGTCCAGATCATGCCAATCAGGTGCCACATGAAATATAGAATTGGCAATAACAGTAATCGTGGAAAATGTGCCTTGGACCATTGTTTACGATCGAAAACAAACAGTCCGGAGATTAAACAGGCTACCAAGAGTATTGATACCAGCGCTTTTGACCAAGGAAGTACGGCAAAAAACAATAAGAGTAGGAAATGATTAACCCTAGACCACTGAAAGGACATGGTATCGAAAGTACACTAAAGAAAGATTCATCAGTGAATCATTCCTTTCATTCATCCACGGTGTATTGTTGATGAAGATCCACTTCATAACTGTTACTTTAAGGTTAAAAGCAATTCATGAAATTCCGTAGCGATTTGATTTCTATCAAATCGTTGAGCGGCATAGCGACGAGCGTTTTCACCCAAAGTAGTCCGAAGCTGAGTATCCTGATAAAGTTTAGAGATGGCAGCTGCTAATTCGTTAGACGATTCCGGGGTAAAAGCTAATCCGCAATGCCCTTCATCAATAAAAAGCTCTTTAGCCTCTCCTTCTACACCCAGCAGAATGGGCTTTTTCATGGCCAAGGATTCGAAGATTTTGGAGGGAATGGCACCTTTGAAAAGTTCAAGTCTTTTCAACGGAACAATGGCCGCATCAGCGCCAGACACTACAAATGGCATTTGTGATTTAGGAACAGGATTGAGGAAATAAACTTGTTTTAGACCCATAGCATCTGCCTTTCCTTTCAACACCGAAAGCACGGGACCATCTCCCATGACTATAAATTTGCAGGAAGTCAAGTCTCGCAATTTATCAGCTGCCTCTAGAATCACATCCAGTCCTTGGGCATGTCCAATAATCCCAGCATAGAGCAGCACAAAGTCGGAGTCCGTGAATCCTTGCTGAATGCGCCAATGTCGATCGTACCTCGAAGGGTCGTAATACTCAAGATCAACGCCGTTGGGCAACCAATACACTTTTTTTGTGGGAAAGCGGGTAGCTATATTACGAACGATGCCTTGCGTTTGCCCAGTTATAAGACGAGACGAACGGTATAGCGATTCTTCCAGCCACGTAGCGAATCGAAGCAATAAAGGATTAGAAACCAACCCTAATTTTTCAGCGCTTTCGGGCCATAGGTCAGAAACGTTAAAAATAAGTTTAGCATTAAAATAACTACAAAGAAGTTTTGCTGAAATCCCTAAGAATAATGGAGGACTTTCACAAAATACATAGTCAAATTTTCCGGTAATTTTCTTGCGGATTCGCCACGAAGAAAAGACAAATGAAAAATAGTTGCGAAGTCGTTGAATGAAGGATCGATCGGTAGAAACATAAATGGAAGAACGATGAATCGGCAGGCCGTCTATTTCTTCGTATACGTACTTCTTATCCTCGTATCCAGGATGAATTATCATACTGGGATAATTAGGCATGGCTGTTAGCACAGACACCTCTACCCCTTTTTTCTTCAAGCGTACGGCTAATTCAAAGAGCCGATTTTGCGGTGCTCCAACTTCAGGTGGAAAGTATTGGGTGAGGATGAGTATTCGCATAGTCGTTGGATCTAGTTTTTTAAAGCTAATATTTGACTATAAAAACCAACCAATTTCTTAGCTTGAGAGTCCCAAGAAAATTCATTTTCCACGGCTTGCCTACCGCGTCTTCCCATTTCTTCTGCCTCGTGTGGATGTTGCAACAGGAAATTAATTGCCGCAGCAATGGCATGTACATCTAAGGGGTCGATCAATATTCCGCATCGATGACGTTTCACGATTTCCGAAAGAATCGGAAAATCAGAAGCTACGACAGGAATTCCAGCAGCCATATATTCGAACAATTTGACTGGCAACGCCTCCATGTAGCTTTGCGTTGGATGCAGCAGTACCAGTCCAACTTTAGATTGGGATAAAATCTTTCGGATTCCATCACGATTGAGGAAGCCCAGTTCTTTAACCTTGGACCATCCTGGTAATTGTATCACTTCATCCCGCATGGAAGCTGGCGAAAATGTTCCTGCTAAATTAAATTCAGCATCAGAGATAAATTCCATGGCCCGTATCATTTCAAAGGCTCCTCTTGTACGAAAGATGCCGCCAACGTAGCAAATCTCTTCTTTACGAAAAACCCACTCAACAGGCATTGGCATGTCAGTTAACTCCGGGTAATTACCAACAAATACAGTGGATGGATTATATTTTTTGAAGCGGTCCGCGATAATAGGTGTTGCTGTTATTATTCCTGATATTTTTTTTGCAATTGTTTTCTCGTAATGTCCGAAAAAAGAGCTCAAGATTTTTCGAATAAAAATAGGCAAGTACGTTTTTGCTAATAATTGCTTAGGAAGATCCTCATGTGCGTCATAAACCACTTTAGCACCTGATTGTTTCAAACGCTTTGCAATACGCAACAACTCAGGGTCATGTAAATGATAAGCATCGGCATGCAGTGACAACGCTTTTTCTGCCACTGCATTAACTGTAAAATAAAACCGACGCCATCGACTTGTTGTCAATGGTACGCCATGAATTTCTACACCATTCACAGTTGCATCAGTTGCGCCGGGCACAACTAACGAAACCTTGTATCCAACTGCGACAAGTGCGGCACATTCTTTTATAAAAATACGTACATCATCCAGTTTATGGACGGAAGTACAATGACAAATATGCTTCATACATTCAATAACTTATGATATAGCCCTATGAACGCTGCTGAATTTATTGTACGACTACCAAATTGAGCTCCGACATCCATATTAAATTTTCGAGCGGATTTCCAGGAAACATCCAACACACGTTCAAAAATACCTGTTTCATTCTCACCAACCAGAAGTCCATTTTGTTGATCCGTCACCAATTCACGCATCGCAGGTAGGTCAGTAACCACGGGAACACAACCACATGCCATTGACTCCACAACACTGATTGCGGCTGAATCCGAAACTGGTAAGGAACAATATATTGATGAACGATTATAATATGCTGAGTTCTGTTGAAAGGATAACCATCCTACAAAATCGACAACACCACTTAACCCTAATGAATCCGTTAAAACTTTTAATGCCGCTGTTTGACTTCCACTACCAGCAATCACCAATCGCCAAGATTTCCCTACATCAGATTTATAAAAGGTCTCAAATTCCCTTATAATACGATCAATCCGATAGATAGGCTCGTGCAATCGATTAGAATAGATGATATTCTCCTTTTCACACTGGTTAGGATCAACGCGAATTCCAAAATTTGCAACCAAAACAGGTAAATCAGCACTGAATCCATAGGACATCAGTTTTTTTTTCATGTAAAGTGAACCGCACGTAAATGCGTTGGCATGCTTTAAGACAAAAGCAAGTACCCAGCGATGAAAAAAATGTTTACTGGGCGTGACCAATATATCACTTCCCCATCCTGTAACTACTAAGGGCTTCAGCGTTTTTTTGTTTGCAATGACAGTTAACAGAGCATAGACATTGGCTTGATGAACATGAATGATATCCGGATTAAATGAATGTATCGTTTTCCGAAGAATGCGAATGGTCCGAATAATACTTCTGATTGAGCGGTACGTAAATGGAGCTACAACAGTAACATCTTCTTCACCTTTTACAGGTCGATTAGAGACTATTTTGTAATCGGTTAAGGCAGGCCTTACCAGTTCCAAATAATTTGGAAGATGAACGGACTCCGAACCAATCAGCAATAGTTTCATAGTCGATTACTGATTAATTAAAGGAAACTCCTTCACGAATCCTATGAACTGTATCAAGGAAATTCAACCAAGGAGCAGTTCTCCAATGACGAGGATGAGTTAATAGGTAAATGACTTTAGGATTTCGTTTTAATGCTTCAACTGGCGAATACGGTTTGTAATACATCGGATAAGTTGTATCAGAAATCGTTTCATTGTAGTGAGATATTAAAAACGGATCATAGCATTCAAAATCAATGTTAAGCCGATCCATAAACTCACGATCGATGAACGCATAATTGGGAACACCCAATTTTCGGTTCGCAAAATCACCATGCGAGGCAATGGTTCGGATTGGAAACCCTACCAAATCGGTTACTGCTCTTACGTTGAGCTCGAATTGATCACGTATTTCCTGATGGTGCAGTGTCAAATTTTTAGGACTCAAAATTCTATGACGTTTACAATACGTCGCCAGTTCCTCATAATGATATCCTACTTCGCTACCATATTGATGAATCTCCTTCATCAGAGGAACATCCAAGGTAGATAAGCGGAAATAATAACTACTACGAATGCCCAGGTTACGTTCAAGATTGAACATCTTGCGAGCTGTTTTTGGGTCGGTGTCGATGTCATGACGATGAATAAAATACTTGCCGGATAAAGCCTTATTCTTGCACAAAGCATAAAAAGCTGGCAACGTGACATGCTGATAACCTGCTTCGATGGAGGCCTGAAGTAAACGTTCGTATTCATCCAAACGCGAAGGCATCAGGTAATCTGCATATATCCGGTTCCAAATTTTTTTCAAACCTTCCTCCTTTCCCAATTCACGCGTGTTGGGACAAACCCGCATCGTTCCTTGAACATTCTCAAACCCGGAGTGGCTCCGAACATTGTATCGTACATGATGAACTGGTCCGTACGTCCTGCATTCAGCTCTTGTTCCACAAAAGCGGTCACTAATAAATACATCACGCCATCTTTCAAATGATCGGCATGTCCCATAATTCGGTTCATGATAACAACTTCGCCTGAACGAACAATCCAAAGATAAGCCACCAAGATGTTTTCTTTGAAAATTCCAAAATACTGATTCCGATGATCTCGAGGGTAATCCTTGAATTCGTGCTTATACGCGACTGTCATTGGAATTCCTTGACGAGTAGTAGCACTTTGGTGAATCGCATGAATGGCTGAAGAATAATTCATCGCATCGATTTCATCAAAACGATAACCTGCCCGTACTGCTTTTCGGGAGAAGTAGGCAGCTGAATTCTTCCCATTAACTGAAGCGGTATAGTCTTCAGCCGATTTGAATCGACGACAATCAATCAATCCAACTCCGATGGTCTTATTTCGAATAATAAAAAACCGAGGATGCCGACGCGAGAAAGAACGGAACAGACTTTCGTCCGCAGCCTCGTTACCAAGTTCAATCCTGACCTTGGGCAAGTGCCTTATTTCTCGAAGAATGTTAAACAGTTGCATGATCTCGTGAAATACGGTGATACCACCACGTTGCAAATATCATGATTCCTGCGGAAAAGCAGGACATTACCAGTACGGTTATCTTGAAATCAAAATATAATCCGGCTATAAACAACCAACTTAACCGAACAGATAGATCCACAATAGTAATGAGGAACGCTGATTTTTGTTGATTAAAAAGAAAAGTGACACTTGAAACAGAGCTAGCAATAAAATTAAAATATAACCAAGGAGCCATCAAGACGGCCAACTCACCCGACTGCCTCCATTCTTCGCCGAATGCGAATGCGAAGAGATCCGGGGAGATTGCCATTAATATGGCAAATCCAGGCAATCCAATCAATGCCATACGTCGGATCACAGCACGAACCATAGGTTGAACGGATTCCCCGGACACTTTCGCTGCCGAAATACGCTGATAAAACACCTGAAACACAGATGCACCAATGAGTGCAACCGGCAATTTAAGAATGCGATAGGCAAAAAAGTATGACCCGATATCTGTTGGCGAGAAAGATCGGTTCATTAACAAAAGTATTCCCGAAACTTCTAGTGTATCCACAAAGGCGTGCGGCGTATTTACCGTCATGTAATGCCGGTATTTGTCAAAGAAAAAACGAGCGGGAAAATGTGTCCTTGCATTACGGGCAGGCCAGACCGAACCTCGCAACGGAACCAGCAGGATCAGTACCCCAGCTAAAAGTCCGGCCAGAAATCCATAGACCAATCCGTTGGAACCTGCATGCATAAAACCAAATACAATGGAAACTATGCCCGTAAAACAGCTCAAAACCATCCGTGAAGTGGCATTGAGCCGGAAAGACTTTTGACGGGAAGAAAAGAAATTCAGGACTTGCATCATGGCAGTGAGGAGGATTCCTATCGGGGCCAAAAGCAATATCCAGGATTCGCTAATACCTGTCTTCAATATTAAATAAAGGCCAACACCTAGTAAGGTGAACAGACTAACCCAAGAGGAAATACGCACACCGAATCGTGCCAATGAACTGGCTTCATGATCATTCACAACTGTTGGCAAAGCCATCTCGAGTCGTAGTGAAGCCCCTACTGCGATTTGCGCAACAAGTGATGTAAAAATAGCGAAAACAGCATAGTCGGCTGGAGTGTACAGCCTGGACAGCACAGGAGTCATCAGCACCGTAATAAGCTGGGCAAGGAACGTACCTGCTGTGAGCGTAACGACGTGTCGGAAAAACTCACTCTGCTTTAAGTTATCCATCCACCTCATTGTTCCACCTCCTGCTTTACCCAATCTTCCATTGCTTGCTTCTGCTCCCGACGATTGAAATAAAATACGAGCAGCATCCACACCAAATTACCTGCTGCCGTACCATATGCTGCGCCGATACCACCGAAGCGAAGGACCAATAAATAATTGGCTAATACTGAGACTGAAAAACCGGTCAGCATAGACGATAAACTTAAATGTATTTTTCGACGGAAGATGATCAGTAACACGGCTACTTGTGCCACAACACCGAATCCAACACCAATCACTAAAATGGGGATATAATGGATCGCATCCTGATATGCCGGTGCTACCAGCGTTGAAGCTAATGCCGCTACGACGAACCCTGCCACTGCAAAGAAACCGATGACCAATGGCACCAGCCATCCTGATCGTTGGTTGAAATTCCCTTCCGAAAATCCTTTTAACATGCGGGGATTGTAGGAGCCAAGAAATGGCTGAATCAACAACGGATCAAAAATAGAACTGAATTTTACCGCCACCGAATAAATTCCAACTTCATGTAGTCCGGCATACTTCAACAACATCCATCGACTAACCGTATTCATTAACCAGAATGCCAGTGATCCAGGAATAAAGACCAAACTATACCGCAACAGTTCTTTATAATCCCTTAATTTATGATAGAATTTAAATGACCCATAAATACTCCGATACGATGATACTGCCAAAAGATTAGTAATAAGTACCGCTAGCAAGTTCGACAATAAAATACCTTGAATGCCGATTCGAAGCGACACTACGAAAAAAACATTCATTAGTATCGCCCCACTGCCTACGCCAACTTGAATCATTGTCAGCAGACGTGCACGTTCATACAGGCGCAATAAAATCGTAAAACAATTCTGAAAGAAATTCAAATACGAAACTGATAGTGCCGCATAAATCAATATCAGTCGAACATTTAGCAGCATCGACTCATGAAAGAAAAAAAGTACCACCGCAGTAAGCGCATATAAGGTCGTTGTAAGCAGCAGGTAAACAGATAGTATCCGATCCACCAGTTCTTTCTTTCCAGCTTCATCTTTCTTAAAAAACTCCATGTAGAATACCTGAAACAGTCCTAGCGAGAATACTATTTCCAGGGTCGATGAAAAGGTATTCAACAGGTCCAGCTTGCCATATTCTGCAGGCACCAAGTAGCGCGTATAAACTGGTATCAAAAAAAACGACACTCCCCGTAGAATGAATGCACCGAAGCTATACATCAGGAAATTCCTGAAGACAGTAGATCGAATGGCCGCTATGAGCTTTGGGTACATGGAATGCAGTATCTCAACGAAGATAAGACATAAAAAAAAGTCCTTCCTGCAGGTACAGGAAGGACTTATAAGCGATGACTGTTGGATTATTTGGCGTAATTAACAGCGCGAGTTTCGCGGATAACCGTCACCTTCACCTGACCTGGATAAGTCATTTCCGTTTGGATCTTGTTAGCGATATCGAACGAAAGAACTTCCGCCTGCTTGTCGTTGATTTTTTCACTTTGTACAATTACACGCAACTCACGACCAGCCTGGATAGCAAATGTCTTTTCAACGCCGGGATAGGATAACGCGAGTGCTTCCATGTCCTTGAGACGCTTGATGTAGGATTCCACGACTTCACGGCGAGCGCCCGGACGAGCTCCTGAAATGGCGTCACAGACTTGAACAATCGGAGAGATCATGCTGTTCATTTCAATCTCGTCGTGGTGAGCGCCGATGGCGTTACAAACTTCTGGATTCTCCTTGAACTTCTCAGCGAGTTTCATTCCGAGGATAGCATGCGGCAATTCCGGTTCGTCGTCAGGTACTTTTCCGATATCGTGTAGCAGACCGGCACGTTTAGCCAGCTTTACATTAAGACCAAGTTCGCCGGCCATGATGGCGCATAAGTTGGCCACCTCGCGGGAGTGTTGTAATAGGTTCTGACCGTAAGATGAGCGGTATTTCATGCGGCCTACCATTCGAATCAGCTCGGGAGCTAATCCATGTATACCCAAATCAATGGCCGTACGTTTACCTACTTCGGCAATTTCCTCTTCAAGTTGGCGCTTTACCTTAGCAACGATCTCCTCGATACGTGCGGGGTGAATACGACCATCGGAAACCAGCTGGTGTAATGCCAGTCGGGCAACTTCCCGTCGTACCGGATCAAAGCAGGAAAGGATAATCGTTTCAGGGGTATCGTCGACGATGATTTCAACACCGGTAGCCGCTTCCAGAGCACGGATGTTCCGTCCTTCGCGACCGATGACACGCCCTTTGACTTCATCATTTTCAATGGGGAAAACCGTGACAGCATTTTCTACTGCATGTTCAGTAGCAACGCGCTGGATGGTCTGAATGATGATTTTTTTTGCTTCTTTATTAGCGGTCAGTTTCGCTTCTTCCATGATGTCCTTAATGGTGGACATCGCTTCGGTTTTGGCTTCGGCTTTAAGGGCCTCAACGAGCTGCGTCTTGGCTTGCTCTACGCTAAGTCCGCTGATCTTCTCCAGGTTCTCAACCTGACGCTGATGCAATTTTGCGAGCTCTTCCTTCTTTCCGTCTAAAATTTGCAGCTGATTCTTCAAATTAGTCTGAAGCGTTTCAAATTCCTGCTGCTTTTTGGTAGTCTGCTCCAGTTTTTGAGCAAGGTTTGATTCCTTCTGTTTGATGCGATTTTCGGCGATGGAGATGTTTTTATCCTTCTCGCCGATCTGCTTCTCGTGTTCCGATTTCAGTTGTAAAAATTTCTCTTTGGCTTCGAGAATTTTATTCTTCTTCAGCACTTCAGCTTCGCTTTCCGCCTCCTTAAGGATGGCCTTAGCTTTTGAATTGGCTGAGTTCTCGCGGGCCTTCAGGGCTTTATTAAGCAGAAAGCGCGAGATCAGAAATCCGGCAGCGGCTCCGACGAGTCCAATCGCTACCAGTACGATCATAGGTGTAGTAGTATTCACTGAGTTGTTTTTTTGTTGTTTACCGTAAACCTGGATACGACCAAGAAAACGGGCATTCGGTAATGGCACTAAAAAAAACCCGCACTAATTCCGGGGACTTAATAAACCCCTTAAGTCATGGGTTGGAGCCTCCTAGTAACGTCTGGGTTCTGCTGTTCCCGAAGGAAATTCCGTAGAACGGAACTGCAGCCTCCCATATTCACCAATGAGCGGGCTCCGGTGGTTGTCTTGTTGAGTTTAAAAGCGAATCGGAACTAATGCGGGATATCATATCCCATTCACAAACGGCCATGGTCCACCAAAAGTGGACTGCTGTTCGTGAAGCGGCTGACTTCAAAGAACGATTTCTTACAGGGGAGAATCCTCTTTGGCAAGATACTCATCGACGATAAGCGTCAGGAAATCCAATTGATCTGACACTTCTTTGACGAGTTTTTCGGATGAATCCGATTTATCTTGACCCATTGCTTCGTTGGCATAATGCAATGCCGCCATAGCGAGAAGATCTTGTTTATCCTTCACCGCGTAGGCTTCTTCGAAGTCGCGGATCCGTTTATTGATCGTCTCAGCTGCACGCAGAACCTTTTCCTGCTCTTCTGCAGTGATGCGGAGCGGATAGGTGCGGTTAGCAATGGAAACTTTTACCGAAAGTAGTTCTCCCATGATTGGGCCGATTCACACTGTGGTTATACTTCAATGAGCTTGATATTCTTATCAATCTCGCTGACTAATTCATTTATTCGAAGGCTAATACGATCCACCTGCTGACGAGTTACAGTCATTTCCTGATCTTTCAGGTTCCGATAGCCCTCGTCCAGGCGTTTCGTTTTATTACGCTCCTCTTCCAATTCAAGGATAAGTCGACGGTTTTCAGCCACCAAACTCTGACAAGAAGACTTTAGCGAATTGTGTAATTCGACGAAACGCTGTATGCGCTGCTCAAGAGCAGCGAAACGTTCTTTAATATCTTGAGGGTGCTGCTGCATTCCCGATTTTGTTTTTTGTTAAATTTAGGTTGCAAATATCAGGAAAATACCTGAATAATCCCATTAATTATCAACACGCATTGTGAACAAAGTCAAAAAGATGTGCTATTCCGAATAACCTTAACTTCAATTAATTGAGCGTTCTTTCGTTTTCGAACGTCCAGACCACTCCTTAACCTCTATGAAACGTCTATTAACCGCTGTATCCCTTGTTTTATGCGCATTTTCAGGGTATTCGAAAAATTATCCGCAACAGTATTTTCAGGCCCCAATGGATACGCCGTTGGTGCTTTCGGGGACATTCGGAGAACTTCGGAAGAGTCATTTTCATTCCGGCATCGACTTCAGCACCAATTATCAAGAAGGACTTTCCGTAAAAGCAGCTGCTGAGGGCTATGTTTCTCGAATTAAAATAAGTGCCACCGGCTTTGGAAATACACTCTACATCACCCACCCCAACGGCTATGTGACCGTGTACGCCCATTTAAAGAAGTTCAGGGACGACCTACAAGCATATGCTCATCTAGAGCAAAACCAAAAGAAGTCGTTTGAAATAGATATCAATCCTAAAAAGAACGAACTCAAAGTTGTACAAGGAGAAGAAATCGCCTTGTCGGGTAACTCCGGAAGCAGTGAAGCTCCTCACCTACATTTCGAAATACGCGATGAACGTTCGGAAGAGCCTATCAATCCTCTTCTATTCGGGTTACCCATTTCCGATCACCAAAAACCCATACTCCGAGCTTTGCGCCTCTATCCTAAAATGCAATCTGGCATCGTCGAGCAAACCGACACTGCTCGTACTTTTGAAATCGTACCTATCGACACCCTCTACAACGTAACCACATTCGATTACATCAAAGTGTATGGAATTGTAGGGCTAGGATTCGACGTGATTGACCAACAGGATGGCTCAGACGCAACGCTTGGTATTTATCATGCAACTCTATCGGTAGACGGTATTCAGGCATACGAATGGATCAACGACCGTCTCAATTTTGACGACACCCGTTATGCCAATGCCCACATGGATTATCAAGTTTATAAGCGCGATGGAAATCATGTAGAACGATGTTACCGAATGGACGGTAACCACCTAACCAACATTTATCCAGACACAAGTCTTACCGGACTCCTCAATTTCACCGACGACGAATCACATCAAGTAATATTTATTGCGAGCGACTATGCAGGCAATTCATGCAGCATCACCTTTCAGTTGCAATCCTATACGGGTCTTGCGAACAAACTCTACCAACAATACCCTGAAACCGCGCTGCTATTGAGTCCTGAAACTGGTATTGCCATTCATAAAAATTCCTTAGACGTGGTGGTACCTCCCGGCGCCGTTTACGAAGAGTTCTATTATACGGATGATGAAATAGGAAGTGATAAACAACTTTCAAGTACGTTTATTGTGGGCGATCGATACGAGGCGCTGCACAAACCCTTTAACCTTTCCATCCGTCCAAACAAGCCGATAGTAGATTCTCTAAAATCAAAAGCTTTAATTGCACGCGTAGAATTGGATGGAAAAATTTATGCACAGGGCGGAACATGGAGCAAAGAATTTCTGACTGCCAAACCGCAAGAATTTGGCAACTTTATCATCATGTTAGATACGATGGCACCTACGGTTCGGCACGAATACTATCCAGCAGATCTTAATACCTCACGTGGCGCTATCGTTCAAGTCATCGTTGAAGATGATTTGTCGGGCTTGAGCAACTATTCCATTTCCATTGATGGTGCATGGCGCCTTGCCGAATACGACCTGAAAGGAAAAATGCTTACAGCTGATCTTGCAGGAATCCCTCTCAACAACTTGCACAAATTGGAAGTCACTGTTACCGACGAGCGCGGCAATAAACGTATCTGGACCGATGAATTCTGGTGGTAGAATACCCATGGGTTACGCCTGATTTCACTCACCCCGTGCAGGATACTTGAAGCACCTATCATCAAGCATTCTCTTATCCTTTTTTCTTACTGCACTTTTAAAATGCTGCTAACCCTTTTTGCA
>CANIAS010000014.1 GCA_947465495.1 Candidatus Pollutiaquabacter sp.
GGTATCGTTAAGTCGGTAACCGAGAATATCATCAAGTATTCCCCGAATACCATCGTCATCGTGGTGTCCAATCCACTCGATGTAATGACCTATTGCGCTTACCTTACCGCTAAAATCGATAGCAAAAAGGTGTTTGGAATGGCAGGTATTCTTGATACAGCTCGCTATCGTGCCTTCTTGGCTGAGGCGCTGAATACGTCTCCTAAAGATATTCAGGCAGTCCTCATGGGCGGACATGGTGATACCATGGTGCCACTGCCTCGTTATACCACAGTAGCCGGTATCCCGGTCACGGAACTGATCTCGAAAGATAAACTAGATGCCATCGTTGATCGTACTAAAAAAGGGGGTGGCGAACTCGTCAACCTGATGGGTACTTCTGCTTGGTATGCCCCGGGCGCAGCTGCCGCTCAAATGGTAGAAGCAATCGTCAAAGATCAAAAACGAATCTTCCCGTGCTGTGCTTTATTGAACGGTGAGTATGGACTGAAGGATATTTACCTCGGTGTTCCTGTAAAACTTGGTAAAAATGGTATCGAAGAAATCATCGAACTCCAACTGAATGCGGATGAGATGAAGTTGCTGCATGATTCCGCCGCTGCGGTGAAGGAAGTCATGAATGTACTCGACACGATGAATGCTGCTGCAGCGAAGTAATCACCGCAACGTTCGCATATTTTATTTTCGGTAGCTGACAAAATAGGGAGCTCGTAGAACTTCCTGATTGTACTGAAACCGGTCGCCGTTTGGTAAACTCTTGTAATAGAGTTGCAACGTGCGTTCATCAATGCACGTGATGTAACCATTTCTGCCACCACAATCGGAAACGTGGTGTGGGGCAGGACCGTTGGTGTCCAGATTTAAATTCGCTACAAATACTAGCTCTTTGTCGTCGTCCACCGCAATACCATGCGGCTGATAACCAGTATAGAGGCTGGTAACAATGGTATTGTTGTCAGTATTGATTACATACACGGATCCTTTTCGAGAGACGTCTTGCACGTCCTCTGTGCACGTGATATAAACATACGGATGGTCAGAGGATGCAGCGAACTCTTGAGGTTTAGTGCCAATGGTTAACGTGGCTAACAAACTGTCGTTTGAAGATTGGAAAATGCGTACTTGATTGCTAGTTTGACAACTTACGTAATACTTACTGCCGTCTCCTGAAAGGATCATCTCATGCGGATCATATCGTGAGGCGGTGGTTTTTACTTCGCCAGGTTGCAAAATGATGGCATCGTAGGAGTAAAATGGATCCATTAAATCAATTTTATTGATGAAGTTGCCCAACTGCGAAGTGAGGTAGAGCCAACGTCCATCGGCAGTGATGAATCCGCCGTGAGGATAATCAATGCTGAATCGCGTGATTTCTGTCATGGAGTTCAAATCGATCACTACTGTGGTGCCTGCATTCGTGCCGTTCACAAATCCTTTGCTACCATCTGGAGTGATCATGATCGTATTCCAGTCTGCAGCACCGATGGTAAGTGTACCTACCAGACTATCATCACTAGTTCTGAACTTCTGAACAATATTTCCAGAGTAAAATACAACATACCAGAATTGCCCATCAGGTGACACACGCACCATATGCGGAGCTTCAATAAGAGTCGGGTCTGTTCCTACTGAGATGTATCGCATGATGTTTTGTGAAGTGCCATCCAAAACGGCCACTTGATCACAGCCCTGCATGCATACATACAGCTTTTTTCTGGCAGGATCATCTGCGTAGTTAATCCTGCCATTTTTGTCAGGAGCTCCTTGTAGAATCCAATCGTAGAGTGTCTGGTATTCAGAACGGGAAAGGGCAGGGGCATTTAAGGGCATCGTAGGTAGCAACACCTGGCCAAGGGTGGTGTCGGTATTCACAAAGTATAACAGAAAGCTGTAGGCGGTCGAGTAGGGAATAACGCTGCTTCCATTACGACCGCCTCGGAATAAGGCGTCCCAGCTACTTAGGTCAATCCCGCCAGCATTAGAATAGCTAATGTCATTGTGACATCCTGGGGTAGCACATTTGCCTGTGATAATGGCACCCACTTCTTCTGGATAACCACTTTCATCCGGTACCTCAAGTTTATGATCAACACACGATATCAGCGATATCATTAGCAGGCAGGTGCTAATCTTACTTGCACATAATTTGGAGAAAATACTAGATTTTTTCATTCGCTGACGTAAACGATAATGTCCAATTGATGATTGGTTAGTGCTTTTTCCGCCACAACAATCGGCGTGTAACCAACGACAGTGTCACCCCAAATTAGATCATAGCCTTTGGCATAGAGGTAGTAATTGCCTGGATGCAATTGGTCAAATACAACGTTCCCGTCATTGTCTGCTTTAGAATGAATTTCGTAATTACTGGTGTCGTACCCGGGAAAGCTAGTGGCATTGGGTTTTAAATATGCATCCAGATAGGGAACTCCCCAGGTGTGATGGAGTAGGCGGGCATTTAATCGAATATCTCCGGTAACGGCAATGTCATTCGCAGAATCTTTGTTGCAACCGGTTAGCCACGATAAGCAAGTCACGGCTACGGGAATCAGGATGTAACATCGAAGTGTGTGCTTCATACTAGAAAGTTACGAATAAATCCAATAAAAAAGCCCCTGTCCGGGGCTTTCGTTTAATGTTATTCTGTGACAGGTATCTTGACTATTACTTCTCCTGAACTCTGATCGGTATTGTAAGGTATGCCCCCTCGAACCACTTGGTTAATCGAGGTGTCCCATCCGCTGGCGTATAAGTAATATTGTCCGCATTGTAGTCCTTCAATATGCACATGATCCTCTGGATATTCGCCAATAAGCATCATGTCATAACCACTAGGTGCAGAAGCCCAGTCTGTGGCATTGAATTTCACCCATACCGTATCAGGGCGGAGGGAGTCATTCGGAATATTAATGGTGTGATGTTCCAGTTTAGCGACAATTGTCAATGATCCGCCCGATCCTGCATTGCATTTTGGATCGTCTTTGCATGAAAACGTGGTAAGTGCGGCGGCCAAGACTATTACGCCCAAACCGACGAGGAAGAGTCTTTCTTTCATATTCTTAAGGATTAGATGCCTATTAAACATCGTTTGAATCTAAAGGTTTCATATTTCTTTTATTTTAAGATTTATTTGGGCTAATTTAAGATCAACGGTTGTTTCCTTTCATGGAAAGTGGAAGTTCGATTCCAAGGGAAATGTTCCTGCCAGTTCCGTTCACACCTATGTCTTTGTATCGGTTTAAATGATTGAAGTAGGTTTTGTTGGTTAGGTTACTACCGTTCACGAAAAAGTTCAGCGGAAGTCCTTGTAGTAGTATCGTTCCTCCAAATCCGGCATTCATCAATACATATCCAGCTGTAATGGTTTCGAATTGGTCAATCCTGTCTTGTGCGAATATATTTTCAATAGATACTTTGAAATAAACTCCGCGTAGATGTTTCGATGAGTGCCCCGATGCATCATAACGCAATTCGTGAAATGTTTTTACAGGTGGAATGAATGGCAAAGGTCGGTCAAGCTCGCGATTATTTGCATAAACTAACGATGCGGAGTTTTCAAAATGCAAGTCATCGATCAAATGTATGTCTAAGGTAAACTCGCCTCCCCATAATAAAGCATCTGACTGGGTATACCGGTACACAGGATACCAGACTCCATCAACTTCTTTAGTTTCGTTGTTTGTCTGTTCGTAATAGATGTAATTTGCAATGTAGTTGTAAAATAAATCGGTGGTAAAGGAGATTAATTTTCGATTGAAAATAAGTCCTGCATCCAATTCATGTGCGGTTTCTGGATTTAGATCCAAGGAGCCAATCTCGTACCGGAAAGTTCCTTCGTGAACGCCGTTTGCAGAAAGTTCAGGTATTGAGGGCGATCGGAAGGCTCTTCCCATATTTGCTTTGATTGAAACATCTTCGGTGAACGCATAGGTGAATCCAGCCGACCCAGTCAAGGCACGAAATTTTCTTGCTGTATCTTGAAAAAGAATCACTCCATTTTTTTGCAAACCTACTATGGTTAGTGAACGCTGATCGTATCGAATTCCGAAGTTGAAGGTGCTCTTTTCAAAATTATATTTTGTAGTTGCAAAAACACCCGCATCCATGGATTGGTATTCCGGAATCAGGTATTCCAGTCCGAGGTTTTCGTTTGTTTGTGACGTCCCTGATAGTCCGATGGCGTCTTCACGATGATCCCGAACAATTGGAAGGTACTTCAAATCGTAACTAAACGTATTCAGTCGCATTGATATACCTGGTTCAATATACGTCTCTTCGAATTCCTTACGGTTGTTTTGTTGCCAACCGACATTGAATCGGAGTTGCCGTCCTTTCAATAGGAAATTATTTGCCGTACTTATTTTTAGATGTTCAATGTGCTGTTCGGGTAACACCAGCTTACGCGTGTTAAGCTGGTCTTCCGTAACGATGTTGCCATTGGAATCTACGAACTGGCCAGTGGTACTATCTCGCTCGCCCTCGGTGAGTCCGATAATCGATGACCATCGACTGAAATGCATGTGAGAATAACCCCATTTCTTATTAAATCCTACCAGGCCTTCTTGCGCCTGCTCGCTAAATCCGGAGTTGTAAACTGTTTCTACTGGAGTTCTAAAGGAAGCAGCGTTTTTATAGCTGCCTCTTGCTCGCCAAACGAAACCGGATTGGTTTCCTTCCAGCAACAAAGAGTTCCCGGTTAATCGGTTGTTAAAAGAATATTGTGAGTTGAACAAGCCACGGATGGTGCCCGTCGCAGCAGGAATAGGTTCCAGGATATTGATAACACCGCCGAGCGCGTCTGAGCCATATTGCAACGATGCTGGTCCCTTTAATACTTCGATATGGTCGGCAGAGAATTGGTCAATCTCGAGTCCGTGCTCATCTCCCCATTGTTGTCCTTCCTGTCGGATGCCTTGGTTGATGACCACAACTCGGTTATAGCTCAATCCGCGTATCACTGGTTTGGCAATGGCATTCCCAGTAGTGATTGCCGCTACACCGGGTAGTGTCGCAATCGCTTCTGTTAGATTGCCTGGGGCTAGTGAAGTTATTTGCAAACGATCCAATGGTGTGACCGACGTGCTCATTCGTGCATTCTCTCCTGTAAATGCAGAACCCGTCACTACCACTTCGTTTTTTTCAATGATGGATGGTTCTAATCGGAAATCAACGTTTGCTTCCGAAGGGAAATCAATCATTTTTGATTGACTGGAGTATCCTAACAAGCGAACATTGGTCAAGAAACGACCTTTGGGTAATTCGCTAAACTGGTAATGTCCTTTAGTATCACTTACCGTAACTTGTTTTAGGTCAGTGATGATAATGTTTACACCGGGTAAAGGTTCACCGGAGGTTTGATCGTAGATGGTCCCTTGCAATGACTGTCCATGAAGTATAGATGTACAGTGAAGAACGACCATCATGAAAAATATATTTTTCATGGTCGATTTATTGAATCAGAAAAAATCAGAATAGGTATTAGCTCAACACAAGGGCAGCAAGCAGGGAGGTCCTCGTAGTGTCGAAATAGTTAAACAGGAAAATTCAATCGAGCAGATTTCAAGAACGGCTGGTCGGAATATGGAATGTTTGGAAAATGAAGGATGGTAAACGATCAGCGCGAATAGCACAGGACTTTCCATCTGAAGTAATTCGCAGTGCTTATGGGCTTTGCTAATTCCAGTTACATCCTGACACTCAATGTGAGTGTCGCAGTCGTCGCGATGATCCAGTAATTCGTGGAGCAACGGACCTGGAACTAGGTAGAACGAGAACAGGAGCGGCAGAAGCCCGTTCAAAAAATACCGCAGCGTTAACCTGTTCATGATTCCTCAAAGTTAGGTTCTTTTAGGCTTAATTCAACTACATTTGCGCTATGTCTTCCCGATACCGTCATTTTTTGATTTATAAGCCATACGGCATGCTGTCCCAATTTTCAAAAGAAGGCGAGCACAAAACGTTGGCAGATCTTGATTTTGCCTTTCCAAAAGATGCCTATCCGCTGGGTCGACTGGATGCGGATAGTGAAGGGATGCTGCTCTTAACGAACGATGCAACGATTAATGCGCGACTACTGGATCCAGAGAAAGGCCATGAGCGGGAATATTTAATCCAAGTTGACGGAGAAGTTACGGATGAGGCCTTAGCACAATTAAGCCGTGGAGTGGAACTTAGCATTGATGGCAAGAAATTCAATACTCGCCCCGCACGTGCTTTACGTGCGGAACCTCCCACCGAATTGCCGGAACGAAATCCTCCGGTTCGATTTCGTAAAGCGATTCCGACGTCGTGGATTTCACTTTCTCTCACGGAAGGAAAGAATCGTCAAGTCCGTCGAATGACCGCTGCCGTCGGTTTCCCTACCTTGCGCCTGCTTCGTGTTAGGATTGGAGCGCTTTTACTTACCGGATGGACACCTGGTTATGTCCGTGAACTTTCAGCTGATGACATTCGGCTGACATTGCAACGGAAAAAGTAGTTTTTCAATCCCATTTTTACTGGTTTTCAAAGGCTTTTTGGCGCTTAGCATGATGAATATCATTATATTTGCTATTGAAAAAAATGCTACCATGAAACTCAGAATGCTACTATTGACGGTGCTTGCTATTGGTGTGGGCTCTTCAGTTTTTTCTCAAAATAATGCTATCCGTAAGTGCGCCACCATGGAGCATTGGAATGGGAAGGTCGCTGCTGAGCCATCCTTACAACAACAATGGGAGGTAGAGGAGCAGCAGCTTCAAAAAATGTTGACGCATGCGGAGCAAGCTCGACAAACCAATATGATTTATACTATCCCTGTAGTTGTTCACGTTCTTTGGAGGACAGCTTCTCAAAATATTTCTGATCAACAGATTCAATCGCAGATTGAGGTGTTGAATGAGGATTTCGCTCGCTTGAATGCAGATACTGGCAATACGCCAAGCGTATTCAAGCCAGTGGCTGCAGCTACTCCGTTTCGCTTCTGCTTAGCCCAGCAGGATACCAGTGGTAATCCTACCAATGGAATTGAGCGTCGCCAAACAACCGTTTCTTCCTTTTCTACCAACGATAATATGAAAAGCTATGCAACGGGTGGGCTGGATGCTTGGGATGAATCACGTTACCTTAATATCTGGGTTTGCAACATGGGTGGTGGTATTTTGGGTTATGGTGAATTCCCAACTGCTGCAACGTCATCCACCTATGGATTGGTCATTCAGTATAACTGCTTCGGACGTATTGGAACATTGATGCCTTCTTATAATCTTGGCCGTACTACGGTGCATGAAATTTCACATTGCTTCCGTCTTTCTCACATCTGGGCAGACGATAATGGTACCTGTACTGGTTCGGATTATTGCTCGGACACGCCAAATCAAGGTGCTGAGAATTACGGTTGTCCTACGTTCCCGTTGCTGGATAATTGTACCGCTACTGGTAACGGCGTACAGTTCATGAACTATATGGATTATTGCGACGACGCTTGCTTGAACATGTTTACGAATCAGCAATCCCTTCGTATGCTCAACGCCATGTCATCTTACAAGCCAAGTCTGCTTACCTCAACTGCTTGTATGCCTCCATCCACAGGCATCAGTCCGTTAGATCAGGTATTCAATGTTAGCGTTTATCCTAATCCATCGGAAGGAGTCTTTAATTTGGACATGTTCCTTCTTCCTTCGGTGGTAGGTGATTTGCAAATGACAATCACTGATCAGTTAGGTCGCGTAGTACGTACGGAAGCACTCGCAAATCCCGCTGGCCGTATCCTGCCGGTTGATCTTAGTGGAGAAGCCGATGGTGTTTATTTCATGAAGCTTTCCAATAAAGATGTTAATCGAACCATTCGACTGGTTGTTGCTCGATAATACAGGCGGTTATTAGCGAAATTTTAAAGGGGCATCAAAGGCCCCTTTTTTTATGAAGTTAATCCAGTGACAAGTGGCGAAGATAGGACTGGAACAAGTCCAATCCCTTACGCTGTAATTCGCCGAATTCAAATTGAATGTAGTGTTGTAAGTAAACTCGTATGGTTTGATCGTTAAGGCCAGGTCGGACCAGACTATGGCAGAAATCAGGAATTGAATCAATACCGTTTTTAAAGGCGAGGTTGAATTCCGATATCATAGAGGTTTCCAGCTTTTTGGTTGCTACCCAGACAGCAAATACAAACGGTAATCCGGTCATCGATTTCCATTCCTCTCCAAGGTCGTAAACATATTCAAATTCGTTTTTCATCGCTAAGGCGCGATCACCGATGACCACAGCGGCTTGCGTCCCAGAGATTTCTGACTCATATCCTGGAATACCATTTCTCCATTCAGGAGTGATGTTCCAGTGATTGGAGGCCAAAACTTTTACCAGTTGTACCGATGTTCTGGATTGATAATCCAATACGATAGCAGTTATTGAGTTCAACGGAACTTCACTCAATAACAACACGGAACTCACCGCTCCGTCACAACCAATGCAGTAGTTACTGAAGATGGCGGCAGTAGGTATTTTTTTAAGCGTGGCAACAGGAATTAGACCGATGTCAGCCTGCCCCAATAACATCTTCTCCGAACACACTGCCGGAGTGTCTTTACTGATTAATAGTTGTTCGCTTAATGGACTTTGCGCTAATCCATGAAGGAAAGGAGTGCTATTCAGATAAGATACAATGGATACACGCAGTGGCTCTTGCATATTGTGCAGATCAGGGTTTGACGATTTCACCGTCGTGTAAGGAAATGGTTCGATCTGTCTGACCGGCTAGATTGATATCGTGTGTAACGATACAAATAGTTTGTTTCAATTCATGTTGCAATTCTTTGAAAAGGTCAAAAACATTCTGAGAATTTTTGGAGTCCAGATTTCCAGTGGGCTCATCGCCAAAGATGATGGATGGATTGTTAATTAGTGCACGTGCAATGGCTACTCGTTGTTGCTGTCCTCCTGATAATTTGTTGGCCTTTTTCATGGCCTGATCTTGAAGTCCAAGTAACGATAGTTTTTCAAGGGCGATGGATTCAATTTGATCGTGCGTGAATTTCCCAAGCTTAAGCGCAGGTAGTGAAACGTTTTCCAGTACTGTGAATTCAGGAAGGAGGTAGTGGAATTGGAATACGAATCCTATTTTTTCGTTTCGTATTTCAGCCTGTCGGTTAGGTGAGATCACTGAAAGGTCTTGACCATCAAAGATGATTTTTCCGGTGTAGTCCGTGTCTAGGGTGCTTAATACGTAAAGTAAGGTTGATTTTCCACTGCCGGATGATCCCATGATGCTCACGAATTCTCCGCGTTCAATCTGCAGAGTAACGTTTTTCAACGCTTGGAAATCCACGGGGTCGCGGTACCATTTGTTTAAGCTGATCGTTTCGAGGATAGTGTTTTTCATCGACGGGTCATTTTGATCGGATGATGTCAACTGGGTCGAACTTTGCGGCTTTCCGTGCGGGAAAATACCCCGCTAGGGCAGTCGCGATTAGAGCGAAAAAAAAGGCGAAAATATAGAAGGCCGGGGAAGAATTGAACTCTAAATATTTCATGGAAACAAAGCCCTTGATGTTAAGTGGAATGCTGCCAATGAATTTTGTTAATAGGAAACCAAATAAAAGTCCGGTCAATCCGCCTGTAATACCGATTGCAAGTGATTCAATCATAAAAATCATTTTGATATCCTTATTCTTGTAGCCGATCGCTTTAAGGATGGCAATATCTGGTAGCTTTTCATAAATGATCATCATGAGGATGTTGAAAATGCCAAATCCTGATACAATCAAAATAGAAACGATGATCAGGTAGGTGACCATGTTTTGAATCTTAAAAACCCCAAAGATGTTCGAATTGGCCTTCTTCCAGTCTTCCGCTTTATAGCCGAAACGCTTTTCGAATTCCATTGCTAGCTGTTCTGCTTCGTTAATGTCTTTAAGCTTGATGTTGATGTCCGTGAGGTACGCGTTGTCCACGTTCAATAATACACGCGCATTACGGATGCTAATGTAAGCACGCGAACGATCCACCTCTGTAAGGCCTGTTCGATTGATGCCTACCACTTTCATGTCCAGTGTAGTGCCATTCGTGGCAATTACACTGACATTGTCATTCATCTTAACACCTAAGTTTTCAGCAAGTCCTTCACCTAGTATGATGCCATTGTTGATGGTCTTTAGCCGTTGTATATCTCCCTGTGTCATGTAGTCTGATACATGGAACACAAGGTCTTCTTTGTCAACGTCTATGCCTGCAATTCGACCGCCGTACTGTACAATGCCTGATCGAAGAATGGCTTGTGTGCCAAGGAATGGCGAAACACCAGCGACTCCAGGATGCTGCTCCAGCAATGCGATGATCTGGTAGGCATTTCGAATTTTATTTTTTTCGTCTTTGGGTTTCTGGTTCCGCACGGTAATCCAACGAGTTGTATCTGCCTCGATCGATGCTAGTATGCTCGGCCGGTTACGATCCGGTTCGTTATAGATGTGAATGTTTGCCGTAGTGTTAATGGTCTGCTCGATAAATGTGTCTTGGAATCCGGTAATTAAACCAGCTTGAAAGATAAAAACCATGATACCAAAGGTGACGCCCAACATCGCTACAAACGTCTGGCGTTTCTTGGCAAGCAGGTGGGTTATTGCGATCTTAAAAACAGGATTCTTGAATCTCATACGTAAAGCATCATTTGACCAATTGATCGTTTTCTCCAATTCCATGTATCACTTCAAGGTACTGGAGGTCTTCGATGCCTATCTTTATCTTACGAAATGTTGTTTCATTTTTTACTTTTACTTCGTTACCATTGTGCAAATATTCTCTTGGAATGACGAGGCAGTTTTTCTTTTCGCGAACTACGATGTTTGCTTCAATCGACATACCGCTGTAAAATGCATAACCTGGCTGTGTTTGAATGGTTGCTTTTATTCGTGAAGATTTGGTGCTTGGAAGTACATGTGGAATGATTTCATTCACCGTTCCTTTGAATATGGTGTCTGGAAATGCGTCGATGGAGTAGGTGACAGGTTGTCCTTTAGCGATGAGGCCAATGTCGGTTTCATCAATGGATAACTCTACCTCGAATTCAGCAGAATCGCCAATCTCCATCAAGGGTGTTGAAATACCTACAAGGTCTCCAACCTCAGGAAATACATCGTATATTTTTCCGCTAACTGCTGATAGTAACTGGTAGTCGGACCTGTTTGTACGTTGGGCTTCGTATTGATTGCCGGCGTTTCGTAATTCTACACCATACCGTTCAGTGGCTGCCGCTAAGTTATGCTGAGTTCGTTCAAAGATCTTCTTTGAGATTTCGGCTTGCGCTTCGGCTTGGTCTAATTGCTGACGACTGCAAGCATTATCATTAAATAGTGAGCGTGTACGAAACAATGAAATGCTATCCAAGCGATATTTAGAAACCGCACCTTCCATCTCTTCTCGCAAGCCACTTAGGATGGGGCCGTTTGGATGGGCGTTTGCCTTAGCAAGTTCAAGTTGGTTGGCGGCAGTTTGAATGGATAATTCATTTTGTTCATTTCGGATGTCGACCAAGGCAGAACCGACGGTGGTAAATTGTCCGGCCCTCACATGAATCTTTTCAATGTAACCTGGAGTTCGGCTGATTACGGTGTAGTCATTTAAGGGTAGTAATTTACCGGATGCATACACGGCTTGAATGATGTCTTTACGTACCGGTGTAATCGTTTCCGAATTGCGTTGGCAACCGTAATTCAAAAAAAGAAATACAACTAGAAAATATTTAAAATATTTCTTCATGATCAAATCGTTGTTTCGACAAGTTCGTTGATATTCTTGGCTTTAGCTCCTTCATCGATCGGTAGCCCACGCAGTTTTCGAATTCGGTTTTTTAATCGAATGCTCAACAGGTACATGACCGGAACAAGTATAAGCGTTAGAAAGGTAGCAAAACTCAAACCGAAAATCATGGTCCAGGAAAGCGGTCCCCAAAATGCGGTGCTGTCACCTCCAAAGAAAATGTTCGGATTGAATTCATTAAGCATTTTCGAGAAGTCAATATTAAGACCAACTGCAAGTGGAATCAATCCAAGGATGGTAGCAGATGCCGTAAGGATAACAGGTGTCATCCGGGTCTTTCCTGCTTCAACAATAGCGTCAAAAGTAGGAACTCCTTGCTCGCGTAGTAAGTCGGTGAATTCAACCAGTAGTATTCCATTTCGCACAACGATACCTGCCAGTGCGATAATACCCACACCACTCATCACGATGGAGAATTCCATTTTGAACAAAGAGAAACCAATAAATACTCCAATAATGCTAAACAGAATTTCTGTTAGAATAATTATCGGTTTGCTGATAGAGTTGAATTGAATAACTAGGATTAGAACGATCAATAGGAGGGAAGAGAGCATCGCTGTGCCAAGAAAGGCCGATGTTTCAGCTTGTTCTTCTTGGGCGCCAGTCATGGTGATCGATACGCCAGGTAGCGACGCATAATCTGCCATTACTTTTTTAACTTCTTCTACCACTTGGTTCTCATTGTATCCCGTCAATACATTGGATGATACAGTCACTACACGTTTTTGGTTTTTTCGCTTGATGACTCCATACGTGTCAGAGTATTTAACATCGGCAAAAGCAGACAAAGGCACATCGCGGATCATACCTCCCATGCCCATATCTCGATACAGGATTTTTAAATTGCGAAGCATATCAATGTTGTATCGCTGATCGTCACGGTACTTCAATACAATATTGTAATCGTCTTTGGCGTCTCGGTATTTTGAGATATCAGTACCAAGTACGCCCAAGTAAATCTCGTTGCCGACTGCATATGTTGAAATGCCTTCTCGATTCGCTCGTTCACGATCAATGTCAAATACGATTTGTGGTTTTTGATCCTGCAGGTCGCTACGAAGTTCTTCAACACCTTCAATTTTTAATGAATCCAGGTAGCGTTTGAGGCCTTTGCTACAAGTAACTAGGTCGTCGTAGTTGTCGCCGCTAATTTCAATATTCACTGGTTTGCCAACAGGTGGTCCTCCTTGTTCTTGCGCAACAGATATCTCGGCGCCCGGTATTCCTTTTACAGCCTCTCGAATTTTGTCGAGGTATTTAAGGGTAGACTCGCCTTTTCGATCACCGAATTGTACAAAGGCAACGGATATTTTACTCTTGTTGGGATAATTACCTTGGTCTTCATCCTGTGGATCTGTTACAGCAACGGTAACGTTCGTGATGACCGATTTGATGATAGGATTTGGCCAGTTGATGGCTTTGTAGACCCGACTTTCAATGATTTTTGTCAATGAATCGGTACGCGATTGATCCGTTCCAACGGGAAGGCTGGTGTATACGTAAACGAAATTTGGATCTGCAGCAGGGAAGAAGCTAACTCCTCCATTGCGCATGGTCAATAACACGATGGATAAGACGAACAGCGCAACCGTACCCAATACCATTTTCCAGGGTCTATGCAGGCACCATACTAACATCCGTTTGTAGCGTTCCTGTACGCTTGGCCAGGTGCGCTCCTGGAAGCGTCGGATGACGTGGCGCAAGTAGTAATGATTAAATAGAAACAGTGCGAAACAAATAACAGAGAAGTTCCCAACGCCAAATCCCATCGTGTAGCCAATTACGATGGCTACTCCAAAGATGATGAGTGATGGTTTTAAGTTTTTCTTTTCTTCATGACGATGTGGTTTCATGAATTGCACCGCGAATACCGGGTTGATAATATACGCCACCAGTAAGGAAGCTGTCAGCGTAATGATCAATGTTACTGGCAAGAAGAACATGAATTTGCCAATGACACCTTTCCAGAATAGAAGTGGCACAAATGGAGCCAGTGTAGTCATGGTCCCGGAAAATACCGGCAGGAAAACTTCCCCTGCAGCGAGCTTTGCTGCTTCTACAATGTTTCGCTTGCCGTTTGCAAAAATCCGGTGTGTATTTTCAATCACCACGATCGCATCGTCAACAACAATACCAAGCGCAAGTAGGAACGAAAAGAGGACGATCATGTTTAGTGTAAATCCAATTGCTGGCATAACAAGAAATGCAAGGCACATGGATAACGGTACTGAAAGGGCCACAAAGAAGGCATTCATGGTGCCCATGAAAAACATCAATATCAGGAATACGAGAATAAATCCAATGATGATGGTGTTGATCAGATCGTGTAACGTCATACGCGTCTGTTCACTTTGATCGCCTGTCAAGGTGACCTTCACGTCTTTCGGAAACTTGCTTTCTTGAAGTTGTGACATCAATTCCACAATCTTATCGGACGTGGCAATTAGGTTTTCTCCTTTACGCTTTACAATATTTAGTGTGATGACATTTTTATTGTCCAGACGGGCAAAACTCTCCTGCTCCTTGTAAGAGTCGACGACTTCAGCGATTTCTCCGAGGTAGACAGGGCTACCTTGCATCGATGTCAGCGTGAGTGACTTGATCTGTTCAACGGTGTGGAATTCACCTGAAACACTCAAGGATCTGCGTATGCCATCCATACGTACAGATCCACCTGGAATGGTAAGGTTCTCCGTTTGTATGGCTCGTGCAATGTCGCCCATCGATAATCCGGCAGCTTGCATCTTCATCATATCCACGTTAATTTGGATTTCGCGTTCCAAAGCACCGATAATATCGACCTTTTTTACTTCCTTCATTGCCTCCAGACGGTCTTTGGCATCGTCAGCATATTCTTTAAGCTTGTTCAGGTTATAGTCGCCGCTGATATTTACTTGCATCACTGGCAGGTCAGCAAAGTTGATATCGATTATTTCAGGGTCATTCTTTAAGTCTTTTGGAAGGTCTTTCTTCGAGCGATCGACAGCATCTTTTACTTTTTGTTTTGCTTCATCGATTTTTGCATCTGAATTGAATTCAACGATGATGTTGCAATAGTCCTGGAGGGAATTGCTCTTGATCTTCTTGACTCCGGCAATGCTCTTACATTCCTTTTCAATCGGACGTACAATCAGGTTCTCCATGTCCTTTGGAGAGGTTCCAGGATAAATGACACTCACATAAATATTGGGTAATGAAATGTCTGGAAAACTTTCTTTCGGCAGACCTTCATAGGCCTTCATGCCAGCAAGCATCAATAGTGTGGTGATGACAAACACCGCCACCTTATTATTGATCGCCCAGTTCGAAGGCTTAAATTCTTTCTTAATATCTTCTTTCATAGTTAAGTCTGATCGTGACAGAAATTATTGTTGTACAATATCACCTTCAATGACGCTTTGATAACCAGTGGTAATTACCTGGTCGCCCTCCTGAAGTCCGGATGTAATTTCGGTCTGGCCGTTGTAATTCATGCCAATGTTAACCATACGCCTTTTGGCTATTGCACTTTTTCCGACTACTTCTACTATATATACAAACTCGCCTTCACCAGATTTTTGAACTGCAGCAATTGGAATAATGAATGCGTTGGGCGAACTGTAGTCAACGATTTTCAAAACAGCGACCATGTTCGGACGGTAAGTTCCGGTGTTGTCTTTTAGAATGACTTCTACATTAAAGGTTCTGTTGAGACGATTGATGACTTTGCCCGCATAAGTTAATTTGGTAGTTAGTTCTTTGCTCAAATCCGGAAATGAAACAACAACTTCATTGTTTGATTTAATGGTGGAGAGGTACGACTCGGCTACTTCTCCTACCACCTTCAGCGATTGGAGATTGACGACACGTAATGCAGGCATTCCAGGAGCAATCGCTTGGCCGGCTTTTATCATTACTTGGTCGATGGTGCCATTGATGGGAGACTTGATCTTTGTCATGTCCAGCTGCTCGCGGGTAGCCGCGACTCTTTTTTCGAGCGCGTCTTTGGTTGTTTTGGCTTGCAGGTACTGAATTTCACTTCCTATTTGCTGATCCCATAAGTTCTTTTGACGATTGTAGACTTGAGTTGCAAGATCAAGCTGAGTCTGAACTTCATCCATCGCTTGACGGATGATTTTATCGTCTAAGGTGGCTAATAGTTGTCCTTTGCTAACCAAATCGCCTGCTTTCACTAAAACAGAAGTTACTGTTCCCATTGTTTCAGCACCGACCATAACGTCTTCGTCTCCTTCTACACGGCCTTGTATTGATACATAGTGGTTGAATTTCGACGGTGATATTGTTGTAGTAGCAATCAGTTTGCCTTTTCCAGTGGAGCTACTGGTATCTGCCGCTGCGATTTCAGCTTCCAATCGTGCAATCTGTTCCTTGAGTGATGATTGTTGCTTTTTCAACTCGTTCAGTTGCGCAACTTTGTCGCTGCTGCCACCACCGCTGCAAGAGTGTAGGATAGTGACGGAAATTAATAGTACTAAATACTTATTCATGGATGTATGTATGGGTGGTTGTTAAGAATTAATAATTGATGTTGCCAAGGGATAATTCAAAGTCGATTTTAGCAATGACCGCTTCGTACGCTGCATTGTAATAATTGGATTGAGCTTCCTTCAGCGATGTTTCCGCGTCCAGCACTTCCAGATTGGATCCAACTCCCTGATCGTATTTTAATTTAGTCGTCCGAACTACATCTTTTGCCAAGTTTAGATTCTGCTCCTGAATATTAAGCGTGCTAATAGCGTCTTCGAGGGCAAGTCGGCTATTGTCTATTTGCATGGAGGCTGCATTCTTGAAATTATCAAGCTCATTTTTAATCTTGTCCAGGTTGTATTCGCTTTGGCGGATCTTAGCGGTCTTTTGCAATCCGTCGAAAATCGGGATGCTAAGCGTAGCGCCTAATAATCCTGTTGGATACCATTTACGGGAAGGGTCGAAAATGTTAAAAGCGTCGCGCTGTGCGGTTGAGCTTACATTAGCATAAGCAACTAAAGAAGGGTAGTAGCCAACTTTGTATCTTTTTACATTGAGTTCCTGTAAATGGTATTGTGTTTCGAGGATGTTGTATTCAATGCGTTTGGAAACATCGGCATTGCTACTGGTGGCAGTTAGATTTTTTACTTTAGCGATATCCAATGAGTCTGTTAATTCTAATTTGCACGTCAAGGGCATTCCCATTTGAAACTTTAATACATTTTCTGTCATTTTTTCAATGTTGTCGAATCGATCTTGTTCGCTCAGCATATTATTATATGCTAGATTGATTCGGTCTAAATCCAACTTCTCAACAAAGCCGTTATCGTAAAGTGCTTTTGTGTCTTGTTTCAATTTAGCGATGCGCTCCACATTGGCGTCAATGACTTCTTTACGTACACGTATAAGTAACAGTCCATAATATGCCTTTTGGACATTTGATGCAGTTTCGATTCTGGTCCGGGTGAGGTTTTTGGAGGAAAGTTCGTGAATCGTTTTAGTGGCTTGTAACCCTACTAAATAGGTGGGGTCGAATACCAGCTGGGAGGCTGTGATTCCTGCGGATGCTTGGTATTGGGTTCCGAATTTGATAGGAATGAAAGTGCCAGGGCCTCCGCCAAAGAATTCTCCAGGAATCAGATTCGTTGGAATCTCAAAAAAATCTTTGATATCCACAGAACCATTCAATTGAGGAAGTCCCATGCCGACAATTTCTTTTACTTGAGCATCGGCTATGCGTGTGTCAAGCACAGAGTTTTTGACGTCCTTCTGATTCTCCAGTGAATAATCAATGGCCTCTTTCACAGAGAATCGATAGAGAGAGTCACGGTTTTCAGCGGTTGCTCCTGAGGCAAGTATCAGCAGAAGGCATACTATTCGTAGTTTTTTCATAATAGAGTATAGGGAGGTTGGTTTATTCTTCTTCGTGGATTTGTTTGTATTTGTTAATCAGGCGGTGACCTTTTAACGTCACGATGCCATGTAAAAAATGATCCATCATGGCTATTTGGACCTCTGGAATATTGAATTTTTCGGGAGGGAAAACCTCAGGATTGAAACCGAGTTCGACTTCTTCCAAGCGCAACCTGGCCATTATTTTGATGTCGAGATTTTCCCGGTATAAACCAGTTTCAATTCCTTGCCGAAGATTCGCTTCGACATAATCTGTTAGCCGTTTGTTTTTAAATTCCTTGAATTTCATCCACGCACTTGGATAATATTTTTGCATGTCATAAAATACGGTCGGACGTATCTTGTTCATCATCTTTGACATGGAGTTCATCGCTGATAATAACTCTTGAACAGGATTGGATGACTCGGATCGAATAGTCTCCATTTCACATAATTGAAATTCTATCTGTGAACTGGTGATCTCTATAATTAACTTATCCTTTTCGTCGTAGTATTGATAAATAGTCTTCTTCGACATGCCGATGTGTGACGCGATATCGTCCATCGTAATGCTCTTTAAGCCATGACGGAAAAATAGTTCTCTGGCACCTTCAATAATACGTTGCTGCTGAATGATCATGGTGCTGGTAATTGCGGCGCAAAACTAAGGAAACTATTTTATTACACAAAGTTTCCGGCTGTTGTTTTTCAGGAAGGAACTTTCAATCGATTGATGGTTTGTTGCTAAATGTCTGTAAAGCAAGGTTATGTATCTGAATCTCCTTTTGTACCTTTATGCCTGAATTTCCAACCAATGCTGAACCCTTTAGACGCGATCTCTCCCATAGATGGCCGCTACCGTGAACAAACACGTGAACTCTCGGCCTATTTCTCAGAAGCGGCGTTGATCCGCTATCGCTTGCGCGTGGAAGTCGAATACTTGATAGCACTGTGTCAACATCCTTTGCCTGGTATGCCACAAGTTCCTGCGGAGTCGCTGGAAAAACTTCGATCTTCGTATGTGGAATTTACTGCAGCCGATGCAGCCAATGTTAAAGAGGAGGAGCGGATTACCAATCACGACGTAAAAGCACTTGAGTATTTTTTAAAAGGTATTATTGCGGGTACGCCTTTGGAGCCAATCAAGGAGTTTGTTCACTTCGGATTAACCTCTCAAGACATTAACAATACCGCATTTCCATTGGCAATAAAGGAAGCAGTAAATCAGGTTTATTTGCCTTTGATGAATAACCTCGTAGCTAGATTGTCTACGTTTTCAACTGAATGGAATTCCATCGCTATGTTATCGCGTACGCATGGACAACCGGCTTCTCCTACGCGTTTAGGTAAGGAAATTGGTGTCTTTGTGGAACGACTCTTAAATCAGTTAGAACAACTAAATGCAATTCCCTTCTGCGCCAAATTCGGTGGCGCTACCGGTAATTTTAATGCACACGTTGTTGCGTATCCTGAAGTTGATTGGAAGCTATTCGCTGATAAATTTGTTGCCGACAAGCTTGGGCTAAAACGACTGCAACGTACTACCCAGATTGAACATTACGATCAGCTTTGTGCGCTCTTTGATGCCATGAAGCGGATCAATAATATTCTCATTGATTTGAATCGCGATGTCTGGACCTACATTTCGATGGATTATTTCAAGCAACGTATCAAGGAAGGAGAGGTCGGTTCATCGGCAATGCCGCATAAGGTCAATCCAATTGATTTCGAAAACTCCGAAGGGAATTTGGGAATGGCCAATGCATTGCTGGAACATCTTTCGGCCAAACTTCCTATCAGTCGTTTACAGCGTGATCTGACTGATTCTACAGTTTTGCGAAATGTCGGTGTACCATTTGCTCATACATTGATTGCGTTCAAATCTTTGATGCGCGGACTGGATAAACTTATTGTCAACAAAGAGGCCATTGACCGTGATCTTGAAAATAACTGGTCGGTAGTGGCGGAAGCTATTCAGACGATCCTTCGACGGGAAGGGATTGCCAATCCCTACGAACAACTCAAGGCACTTACGCGTAAGAATACCGCGGTGACTGCTTCCTCCTTGCACGAGTTTATTGATTCGCTTGATGTTCGTCCGGAAGTTAAAACGCAGCTGAAATCCATTACGCCTTTTAATTACACCGGAATCTAATTCATGAAAGTTAGCGGATTCACTTTTATCAGGAACGCTGTTCGTCTGGATTATCCGATTGTTGAAGCTATCACCTCCATTTTGCCGATTTGTGATGAATTCATTGTCATGGTTGGTAATTCTGACGATGAAACGCGTCAGCTGATAGAATCCATCAATTCCCCCAAGATCCGTATTTACGATAGTACCTGGGACGAATCTCTGAGAAGTGGAGGCAGAGTACTCGCCGTGGAAACTAATAAAGCGTTTTCCAAAATCGCTACGGATACGAACTGGGCGTTCTATATTCAGGGAGACGAGGTGATGCACGAAGATTATTTGCAAGTGCTTCGCGATGCCATGCTTCATTATCTCAATGATGATGATGTGGAAGGACTGTTGTTGAAATACCTCCATTTCTATGGCTCCTACGATTTTGTTGGTGATTCTGCAAGGTGGTACCGGAAGGAGATTCGTATTGTCAAATACAATCAAGGAATCACCTCGTTCCGGGATGCGCAGGGGTTCAGAAAAAATGATCGACTTATCCGCGTTAAAGAAGTAGATGCTGTCATGCATCATTATGGTTGGGTCAAGCCACCGGAAAAGCAGCAGGAAAAGCAGCAACAGTTCCATCGGCTTTGGCACAACGATGAAAAGGTAAAAGTGATGGTGGGCACCGCTCAACGTTTTGATTATTCCTCGATTGATTCATTGGCCCGTTTTTCAGGATCTCATCCTGGTGTGATGAAATCCCGCATTCAACAAAAGAATTGGAAGTTTGATTTTGATCCAACGAAAAAGAAACTATCGTTGAAGTCAAGGTTCAAGCAATGGGTAGAAAGAAACACCGGATGGCGTATCGGCGAATACAAGAATTACAAACTAATCCGCTGATTGGTCGCGATTCAGTTATTCCCAACCACTGGCCAAAACATCCGCCAGATGCATAATTTTGATGGGTTTACCTTGCTTTTTAAGATAACCTTGCATGTGCATCAGACAAGACATGTCGGATGAAATAATGTAATCAGCTTTTGTCGCTTCTACATTTATTACTTTCTGTTCCGCCATACCCACGGCAATAGGCTCATATTTTACCGAAAACGTACCCCCGAAGCCACAACAGGTTTCGGTATCTACCATCTCTATTAATTCTAACCCTTTTACGTTTGCAAGCAAGGTGCGCGGTTCCTGTTTAATGCCAACTTCACGAAGTCCGCTACAGGAGTCGTGATAGGTTACTTTTCCATCAAAGTGAGCCCCGAAATCAGTTACCTTCAAGATGTTTACCAGGAAGTCGCTCAATTCGTAGATGTTCCGTTGAACAGATTTGCATTCTGTACGCAGCGTAGTGTTGTGGAATAATTCTCCGTAATAATTTTTTACCATTCCCACGCAAGAAGCGGATGGTGAAACGATGTAACGATCGTTTGGAAAATCCTTAATAAATTTTTCGCCAACATCTTTGCATTGGTCCCAATAACCCGCGTTAAAAGCTGGTTGTCCGCAGCACGTCTGGTTGGGGTTGTAATTAACTGTACAGCCAGCTTTTTCCAAGACACGCACCATGTTCCAGGCCGTAGTGGGATAGAGTTGGTCAATGAAGCACGGAATGAAGATATCTACAAGCATGGTATGACGATGGAGTGTGTCAGGAATGATGAGGTTGCAGTTCCTGCTGTTTGCCAACACGCAACAGCAAGATAAGTCCAATGACGAAAAACGAGGCGATGATCAGGATGCTATTTCGCATGCTTCCGGTGGACTCATTGATGTAGCCAAATAAAAAGGTGCCAATCACTATCCCGACTTTTTCACATACATCGAAGAAACTGAAATAAGATGCATGGTCGGTAGTGGATGGTAGTAGTTTGGAGTAGGTGGATCGAGAAAGGGATTGAATGCCACCCATCACCAGTCCAACGAAGGCCGCTAAACCAATAAACATGTTCTGCTCGTTGACGCCGAATCGTTTGTCGCAAAACCAAGCCCCGATACTAATTAGAATCCAGGCGAAGATGGCAATGCCGATTGATTTCAGATTACCTAATTTGAAAGATAGGAAAGAGAAGAGGTAGGCGCCTCCAATGGCCACAAATTGGATAATAAGAATAATCATGATTAGGATGGAGGAGTCTAGGTGTAATTCTCCATCACCAAAGAGCGTCGCAACATACATTACAGTTTGTACGCCCATGTTATAGAAGAAGTAGGACAAAAGGAAGTCGCTTAATCGGCGTGAATGCCGTAAATCGTACCATACTTTTCGCAATTCTTTATAACCATTGAATAGGTAGTGACCGCTTTCTCGAAGATTGCTTCGTTCTTCCGGAAGATGATAAAATGTAATCTGCGCAAATCCGAACCACCAGATTCCAACCAATACAAACGCCAGCCGAGTTGCCAAGCCATTACTGATGCCTCCGTACCATTCCGGAAAAAGGATCATCGTCAGGGAGAAAATTAGCAACAAGGAACTACCTATATAGCCCATGGCAAATCCTTTCGCGCTGACTTTGTCTTGTTCGTCAGCAGCAGCAATTTCCGGCAGGAAAGCATTGTAAAATACGATGCTGCCGGAGAATCCAATCGCTGCTAACATGGATCCTAGAATGCCGATCCATAATCTGTCTATCGAATCAAAGAAGTATAGACAAGTACACGCAGCTGCGCCAAGGGTGCAGAAAAAATACATGAATGATTTCTTGCGCCCTGAGTAATCGGCGATGGATGAAAGTAATGGGTTCAGGAATGCGATTAGCAAGAAGGCAGCTGAAATAGCATACGTTTGCAACGAGTTGCTGTCGAACACTCGTCCAAGAAATTTCACAGTGGAAGTATCACCCTGACTAGTTACAGCGTGGAAATATATTGGAAAGAGGGCAGAAGTGATGACTAACGAATAGGCCGAGTTCGCCCAGTCGTACATAGTCCAGGCGGAGATGATTTTTTTATGTTGGTTGTCCTTGTTCATGGATGTGCTACAAGGTAATGAAAAAACCAGGTGAAGTCTGACGGCTCATGGTCAAACTGCCCTGTAGGACTTAATGGTATCCACGTAGAATTTCACTTTTTCTTTTTCGATATCCGGATAAAGTCCGTGGCCTAGATTAGCGATGTGACGGTGAGGGCCAAATCGTTTTAACATGCGATGCGTTTCTGTACGGATAGTCTCATGATCTGCATACAGTAAACACGGGTCCATATTTCCTTGAAGTGTTTTCTTGTTACCTATCAGTTCGCGCGACAATTCAATTTCCATGTTCCAATCCAATCCGATTACCTCACATGGTAATTTACCCATCGCCTCTCTTGCAAAGAATGCACCTTTTGCAAAAACCACCACAGGTACTTCCGTAATGGCTTCACAAATTCGTCGGATGTAACGCAAGGAGAATTCTTCGTACTGTTCGGGTGATAGAAGACCCGCCCAGGAGTCAAATAGTTGCACAATATCAGCTCCTGAGCTGATTTGACCTTTGAGGTAGTTGATGGTGCTTAAGGTAATTTTTTCCAGCAGTCGGTGTGATAGTGCTGGTTCTGTATAGAGAAATTTCTTGGACACTGAGAATGTTTTACTTCCTCTGCCTTCAACCATGTACGCTAAAATAGTCCAAGGAGCACCAGCGAATCCAATCAATGGAACACGGCCGGCCAGGTTTTTCTTGGTAATCTGTAAGGCATCCATCACGTATTGAAGATCTTCTGGGGATGCGATTTTGAGTCGATCGATGTCAGCGCCGTTTCGGATGGTTTGCTCGAATGTTGGTCCTTTTGCTTCAACGACCTCGTAGCTCAATCCCATTGCTTCGGGAATGACCAGGATGTCTGAAAAAATAATGGCTGCATCAACCCCGAGTATATCAACAGGTTGTATAGTTACTTCCGCCGCAAGCTCAGGAGTTTCCACCAACTGCTTGAAGCCGCCCACTTGTTCACGCACTGCACGGTATTCCGGTAGTACCCTGCCCGCTTGTCTCATCAACCAAACGGGTGTACGTTCAGTCTTCTCGCCACGGGCTGCTCGTAATAATAAATCGTTCTGTAATTGCATCCGTGCAAAGGTAATCATTTCACGTCGTTGAAAATCGTCTCACTCACTATCGGTAGGGTGATGTTAGAAATAATTTACGATTCCAAAATGAACCTTTCCGCTTTTCAATTGGAAGGGCTGGTCTTGTTGCCTACCCAAAGCATAGCTTACGGAAAGTATACCTAATTTGGTTTGGAAATTATACCCTGTTCCTAGACCAATCGGAGTGTCATTCAGGTATCCCCCCGTTACATTTCGTTCGTACCATGCTCCATTGACAAAGCAAAAGAAAAAGGAGTTGATGTCAGTGAGGTACCGGTATTCGACAGAAAGTATACTGAACGTAGAAGCGAAAATCGACTCTTCGTCGAACCCGCGCAGACTTTTTAGTCCTCCAATTCTGTATAATTCGTTATCGAACAACTGGTCGTTGTATATGAAAGCACTTTTGCATGATATGGCTGCTACATGTCGACCTTTTATAGGTCGATAATAGTTGACAGACAAAGCGGCTTGGTATTGCGTGCTGAAAAGATCAAGACCTTCGTAAGCGACCGGGTTGATCCCTTGGTTTTTACTGATAGTTCGGGTGCCAATTTGGAAGGCGAAGTCAGTTTGAATTCCTCGGCGCGGATTTAATCGGTAATCCAATTCTTCAAAATGAACATTTGCTCCGTAGCCAGTCACCGATATGTCGGCATACGTAGGCAATGTGGTGGTATTCTCTAGTCCACTGGTGGATTGTAAATTGCTTTGTTTATTAGTGATGAATGCCTTCACGAAGTTGTTGCCTTTCAAGGTAAATATGACTCCAAGATTTTTATCTACGTCAACGTACAAGGTGTCACGTTTATATAGATTGATGAAGGCATCTACGCCCAGCGGCGTATTAAACAAAAAAGGGTAGTTGACGTGAAAGCGTAGGTCCTGTGAGCGCGGCGGTACTTGTCGCCAGTTTAATTCAATGGCTTCTCCGCGTTTAAAAGAATTCTGAAGCTTAAGATGCACTTCTCCGGTTAGGCTCGTTTTGCCTTGACCATCGGCATTCGGTAATAACCCAATTACGCCATCAAATTGACTGGCTTTTTTTGGTTCAAGAAATAAATCTAGCCGGTTGTACTTCTCGCTGAAGAGGATACTGGTTGGTCGGACGGCATTCACAAATGGCAATTCACGTAATCGTGTATCAATACGTCGCACCAATGATTCGTTGTACGCATCTCCTGGTCGTATACCGAGATAATTATAAAGGTAGACCGGTGTCACAACCATTGGTCCGTTGATTCTAACACTATCGATTAGAGTATAGCGCCCCTTGTCCAAATTAAGGCGAGCGACCATTCGTTCATTGTTAATCGTAAAACTGTCTAGTTTTACTTGGGCGAACGGATAGCCGGTGTTTTCACATTTTTCTATGATTCCTTCTGTGATTTTTGAAATTCTGGCTGACGATATGGGGATTCCTTCGAACGAATTATTTCGAAAGGTAGCAGGGATGAATTCAGTAGACACATTTCCAGTTTTCAATTCCGCCCACCGGTATCGTTCTCCTAGATACAGCCAAGCAAACAAGGTGTCTTTAATGACGATGAATGAATCGATGGATGCTGCTACATAGCCGTCAGCGCGCAGGCAGTTGACACCAACTTTAAGTACATTCATGGACTGCAGGGAATCCTTTGCTGTTTGGTTGGAGAAACAAGATTTGATGATGCGTTGGTCGGCGGAATCTTTACATATAATGATCGATGAAATTTTACGCTCACCGTTAGCATGGAGTGTTAGCGTCATCGAAATTACGAACCATAGTTTAGTTAGTAGTACGCTGGCGGATCGGCCATACGTAACTAAAATTCGTTTTGACAGCATATGGTTAGCCATCGATTCTCCAATCGATTGCCGAACGATTTTGCTTTACTAGTAAATCGTTGGTTGTTTTGAAATGATTGCATCCAAAAAATCCTCGATACGCAGAGAAGGGTGAAGGATGAGCAGCCTTTAAGATGTAGTGTCTTTCCGCATCAATTAAGGGTTCTTTTGCTTGTGCAAATTTACCCCATAGAAGAAAGATGATTCCGTCGCGTTGTTCAGATAGTCGTCGGATGACTGCATCGGTTAAAATTTCCCATCCTTTTTTCTGATGTGATCCTGGCTTATTACCTTCTACGGTCAGCGTGGAATTTAATAGCAGAACGCCTTGCTGAGTCCATTTTTCTAAATTGCCATTTCGTGAAATTGGCCATCCGAATTCATGGTTCAATTCTTTGTAGATGTTGAGCAAGGACGGTGGAAGTGGAATTCCTTCAGGTACAGAAAAACTCAGCCCGTGAGCCTGTTTCGGCCCATGATAAGGATCTTGACCGAGTATGACGACGTTAACTTGTTCAAATGGTGTTTGATTAAAAGCAGAAAAGATCGATGGCAAAGGGGGGTAAATGACCTTTCCTGCTTGTATCTCTGACTCCAGGAAGTAGTTCAATTCGTGAAAATAAGCTGCTGCGAATTCGTCGTGTAATTGCTCCATCCAGCTGGAGGGAATAATTGGTTGTACAGCAGTCAACATAGGCTATCGAGGACTCGAAAGTAATGAATCTAACGAGGAACATGGTGCTTTATTCTGTTGATAACTCCGACTTTGAAATCTGTCAGGATATCCTAAATTTGCACATCTTGTCATCAAGATAAAAATTACTTACCAAGTATTACGTTTCAACTAGCAAACACGCCTTTAACAATGAAAAAAATCACTCGGGCTGTACTATTGTTGGCTGTCATTGCCGCTCTGTTCGCATCCTGCAAAGCTCACGAAAGATGTCCAGCGTACGGCCAGATTAATAAATCTAATACGCGACATACCATAATCGGTTGATGCATACACCCATCAAATCTTGGAGCGGGCCTATTATTGGTCCGCTTTTTTATTTATAAATGAATGCTAACTCTTGTTTAACGTCAGGATGTAAACTTAGCGCAACCGGGCAAGTTCGCGCGGCGTTTTCCAGAATGTGCTTTTCCTTTTCTGTATAATTCGTTCCCCCCATTTCAAATGTTACATGCACTCCCGCTACACGCCTTGGCTGAGAGGACATCGTCTTGGTAATGTGCATGTGGGTTCCCTCGATGGAGATGCCATGTGTTCGGGCAGCGATGCCCATGATAGTTAACATGCAACTACCCAAGGACGCAGCAAGTAGGTCGGTGGGGGAAAAGGCGGCTCCTTTACCTTGGTTGTCGGTTGGAGCATCCGTAATGATCGTACTACCAGATTGTAAATGGGTGGCTTCGGTTCGCAAGTCACCTAAATAGGTGGTGTGAATGATTTTCATAAGGTAAAGTTACAGCTTGTAAGAATACCTTCGCATGTCCGTCTTATTCCTTAATTTTGTAGGGATGACTTTTTCTAAATTCCTCGGCTTACTGATGTTCACCGTGTTTGCTGCCTTGCAGCTGACTGGACAGGATATATTAAGTGGAGAAAAAGAAGACGTAAACATTCTTTTCCGAAATGAAGCCTCTGCAGGAATACAGTTACATTCCAATGGACTGGGTATTGGTTTTCGCCGGGGATGGCACGAGACCGGCTACAAGAAGAAAATGCTTGATTTCGATTTCGTATCGCTCCGAGATCCCAAACAATACAAACAGCCGAATCCTTATTACCCCGATTCACGTCCTTTCTTCTTTGGCAAGTTGAATTATGCCTATTTACTGCGCAGCGGTTATGGCAGACAACAAATTCTGTTTTCAAAAGCGGAGCGCAGTGGAGTGGAAGTTCGTTACAATTATTATGGCGGATTGGTTTTGGGAATTACAAAGCCAGTATACCTGGATGTACTTGTCGATGATCCATATGATTCTTTGGCTCAATACAAAATCATTGAAACACGTCGTTATGACCCCAATGATCCTGTTCAACAGTCGGTCGAAAATATTTATGGCCCTGGGCCGTATTTTAGCGGCATGTCTGAACTAGGCATTCATCCCGGACTATACGGTAAGTTCTCGCTTTCTTTTGAGTACTCATCCATTCAACAGAAAATCACTTCGCTGGAAGCTGGAATCACTGCTGATTATTTCCCAACAGCTATTCCTATCATGGCCGAAAATGATCCTCAGTCATTGTTTCTTAATTTCTATATCGCACTCTATTGGGGAGGGAAATGGTAATGTCGGACGAAAAAAAAATACATGAAATGTCTGAAAAGACAACAACTTCAGTGGAACATAAACCATCCAAGCCTTCCTGGTTAAAAGTTAAATTGCCAATCGGCGAGGAGTACCGTAAAGTACGCGAAATCGTATCTGAACATAAACTGCATACCATTTGTCAAAGTGGCAATTGTCCAAACATGGGTGAATGCTGGGGGGCAGGAACGGCTACATTTATGATTCTTGGTAATGTCTGTACGCGCTCCTGCGGATTCTGTTCGGTTGCTACCGGGCGACCTCAGGCAGTAGACCCGTTCGAGCCATTGCGTGTTGCCAAGTCGGTTAAATTAATGGGTATTAAACATTGTGTAATCACCTCCGTTGATCGGGACGATTTAACGGATGGTGGCGCCGGAATTTGGGTGCAGACGATCAACAAGATCCGTGAGTTATCGCCGGGCACTACCATGGAGACGTTGATACCGGACTTTCAAGGCATTTGGGAGAACCTTCAACAAGTGATCGATGTTCGCCCGGAGGTTATTTCGCACAATTTGGAAACGGTGCGCCGCCTCACCAAGCAAGTTCGAGTTCAAGCCAAGTACGATCGTAGTTTGGAGGTATTGAAAAGGGTATCCGATGGTGGCGTAAATGCCAAATCAGGGGTCATGCTCGGTTTGGGTGAAACCGAAGAAGAGGTTTTGGAGTCCATGAACGACCTTCGGAAGTCCGGTGTTTCTATTCTGACATTAGGACAGTATTTACAGCCTACGAAAGAGCATTTACCAGTTTCGGAGTTTATTCATCCAGATCGCTTTGCCAACTATAAAGAAGCTGGCTTAGCGATGGGTTTCCGGTACGTAGAGAGTGGTCCGCTGGTACGTTCTAGTTATCATGCAGAAAAACATATTTAACGGGTGGCAAGGCACTGTATTCAAATGACAGATGATCAAGTTATCCAGGCTGAAAAGGGTAGTGATCATTCGGCCTTGTTGAAGGAACCTGCCTCTAATTAATAAATAGTATTCAATCATTACCGATGGCCAAGCCAATCAGAGTTGCAATAAACGGTTTCGGTCGTATAGGCCGTATGACTACCCGCGTGCTGTTAAATATGCCCGGAGTTGAAATTGTGGCCATTAATGACCTGGCTGATAATCCCACCTTGGCGCACCTTTTCAAATACGATTCAGTTCATCGTCGCTATGGTGGATCAGTTTCGGCATCTGATGATCATCTGATGTTGAACGGGCATCAAATTCTCTGTACGGGCATCAAGGATCCTTCAGAGTTACCGTGGCGCGAATGTCAAGTGGATGTAGTTTTGGAATGCACCGGTCGTTTTTTGGATCAGCAAGGTGCAGGCAGGCATTTAAGCGCCGGAGCGAGGAAGGTGATACTTTCTGCTCCTGCGAAGAGTGGGGAATCTATCAAAACAATCGTATTGGGAGTTAACGATGGCATTTTATCGCCGGATGATGTTATCGTCTCTAACGCTTCCTGTACGACCAACAATGCCGCGCCCATGTTGAAGTTGCTGGACGAGAATTGGGGCATTGACTCAGCATTTGTGACCACGGTACATGCCTACACGGGCGACCAGAATATTCACGATGCTCCTCACAAGGATTTAAGAAGGGCGCGTGCTGCCGGGATGTCAATCATTCCTACCACTACCGGTGCAGCGAAAGCACTTGGAGATGTTTTGCCCCACTTGAAAGGTAAATTAGGCGGAGCAGGCGTGCGTGTGCCTACTCCCGATGGATCCTTGACTGACATAACCTGTATTTTAAAAAAACATCCCGCTGTGGAGGATTTGAACCGAGTTTTTCGAGAAGCGGCAGTAGGTTCGATGAATGGAATTTTGGAATATACCGAGGATCCAATCGTCAGTGTTGATATCCTGGGTAATCCCCATTCATGTGTTTTTGATGCTCAGTTGACTACCGTCTTAGGTTCGATGGTGAAAGTGGTAGGCTGGTACGACAATGAAATTGGGTATTCCAATCGGTTAGCCGAACTCACTGTACGCATTGGGAGTTAATAATTTTATTTTCAGTTCGTTATGAATTTACGGAAGAAATTTTTGAAAACAGTCTAATCATTTTTTTAGATAATTGAAAATCAATATTTTACATGTTTTATAGAAACTAACGCTTGCATTTTACAAATACATCATTATCTTTAAATATGAAAGTCGGAAAGCACTGAGGTCAGCTATTGAAAATTTAATATTCATTAACGAATATTTCAATTCAAACGGCGTTTCTTTGGTAGCAGGATTTCAGAGTTTGCTTGTTGGAAAAATGATCATAGTCATGGCTTATGGTACTTATTCTAGTGTAAACTTGTAACTAACCTAATCCGATTTTGTTATTCATTCAACCGTAGCTCAGCTACTTTTATTATGATCAAATCAAAAAACACGAAAGGTAAAACCGTAAAGGCGGCTACCGTGACTGCGATGCCCCGCATCAAAGTCCAGCTGGACCATAAGACCACCATGGTGGTTCACAGCATGGCGGCCTTTAAAATGTGGAAAAAACGTTATCCTTTAGCCAAAGTCATCGATTAAGGCCATTGTAGATATTTACCTGCGGAAGGGGGCGGACGATAGTTCGCTCCCTTTTTGTTTATCAGCCGATTTTAAAATAATTATCTACAAAATTTGAATTTGGATTATGTTTTTCTACATTTGCAGTCCCATTTTAAGGGGGGAGTGTGTTCTTTGATTTTAGCGCAAATTCGCCGATGTAGCTCAGTTGGTCAGAGCTACTGATTTGTAATCAGTAGGTCGGGGGTTCGAATCCCTCCATCGGCTCGCTATTAGTATAATATAATGCAAGGTTAGGGGAGATACCAGAGTGGCCAAATGGGGCAGACTGTAAATCTGCTGTCTTACGACTTCGGAGGTTCGAATCCTCCTCTCCCCACCATCTTTGCCGAAAAGGAATTATTTTACAAGGTGTTGTGAATCAGCCGGAAAATCCCGACCTTCACGCGCCCGAAGAAGGCTCCTTTCCGGAAATGCGGAAGTAGCTCATTTGGTAGAGCATCAGCCTTCCAAGCTGAGGGTGGCGGGTTCGAGCCCCGTCTTCCGCTCCAAAAGACACGATAGAAGCAAAGTACAGCGTATCGTACGTGTTTTCATCTTGTCCTTGAATAGTACGATTACCAGCCAATGTAGCTCAGTTGGTAGAGCACATCCATGGTAAGGATGAGGTCACCAGTTCGATCCTGGTCATTGGCTCAAGAATTACCTCGATTACGGAAGCTTCCGCCCGTATTCGAATTCTTCGTTACTTAAATATCAATTACGCAATCAATAACCTATAACCTCAACTGAAAAATGGCAAAAGAGAAATTTGAACGGACTAAACCCCACGTAAACATCGGTACGATCGGTCACGTTGACCACGGTAAGACGACGTTAACGGCTGCTATCACAACTGTGTTGGCGGAAAAAGGTCTTTCCGAGAAGCGTTCTTTCGATTCAATCGATAACGCTCCGGAAGAAAAAGAGCGTGGTATTACCATTAACACGGCTCACGTAGAATATCAGACGGCTAACCGTCACTACGCTCACGTTGACTGTCCTGGTCACGCTGACTATGTAAAGAACATGGTAACGGGTGCTGCACAGATGGACGGCGCTATCCTGGTAGTTGCTGCTACGGATGGTCCTATGCCACAGACCCGCGAGCACATCCTGTTGGCTCGTCAGGTTGGTGTACCTAAAATTGTAGTATTCCTTAATAAAGTGGATATGGTGGACGATCCTGAACTTCTTGACCTCGTTGAGATGGAAGTTCGTGACCTTCTTTCATTCTATGAATTCGACGGCAATGCAACTCCTATCATCCGCGGTTCTGCTTTGGGTGGTTTGAATAACGATCCTAAATGGGTTGATACCATCATGCAATTGATGGAAGCGGTTGATACCTTTATCCCGGTTCCTCCTCGTGAAGTTGACAAGCCTTTCTTGATGCCTGTTGAGGACGTGTTCTCAATCACAGGCCGTGGTACTGTAGCTACCGGTCGTATCGAGCGCGGTGTTATCAACTCTGGCGAAGATGTTGAAATCATCGGTATGCAAGAGCAGAGCATGAAATCTACCGTTACTGGTGTGGAAATGTTCCGCAAGATCCTCGATCGTGGTGAAGCTGGCGATAACGTTGGTCTCCTCCTGCGTGGTATCGAAAAAGATAACATCCGTCGCGGTATGGTTATCGCGAAGCCTGGTTCTATCAAGCCGCATACCCATTTCAAAGCTGAAATCTACGTATTGAAGAAGGAAGAGGGTGGACGTCACACTCCTTTCCAAAACAAATACCGTCCTCAGTTCTACCTGCGTACAACCGACGTTACCGGCGAAATCACGCTTCCAGAAGGACGCGAGATGGTAATGCCTGGTGATAACGTAACGATCACGGTATTGTTGATCCAACCAGTTGCTATGGATAAAGGTCTCCGTTTCGCTATCCGCGAAGGTGGTCGTACCGTAGGTGCTGGTCAGGTAACCGAGATTCTTAAGTAATCAGTCAGAGGCAACAGACAGACAGCGGATGGTGCGTCCCACTATTCGCTGTCTTTTGTGCCATACACGGGTGTAGCTCAATCGGTAGAGTAGCGGTCTCCAAAACCGTTGGCTGGGAGTTCGAGTCTCTCCACCCGTGCTATCCCCGGATAAGTAACTAACAAAGGAGTTTGTCTATTTCTATAGAAAAGCTGAAATGAGCAAGATTGCAGATTATATCAAAGAAAGCTATCGGGAACTGGTTGAGAAAGTCAGCTGGCCAACCTGGGAAGAACTCCAAAGCAGTGTGATTGTGGTCATGGTGTCCACCCTCCTAATTGGTGTGGTCATCTTTGCCATGGACATGGGCTTTGCCGGTATTATGAACCTCTTCTACAAGATGATCGCCTAATAATTCAATAGGGTCATGACCGATACTACATTCAATACACCGAAATCTCAGCCGACCAAGGAAATTGTTCGGAAATGGTACGTGGTGCGTGCTATTGCCGGCAAAGAGAAGAAGGTGAAGCAATACGTCGAATCGGAAATCAGCCGACTGAAGCTCACGGATTACGTAGCCCAAGTCCTTATTCCGACGGAGAAGTTCGTGCAGATCCGAAATGGAAAGAAAACCACCAAAGAGCGCAGCATCCTACCTGGATATGTTCTCATTGAAGCAGCCCTCACCGGTGAAATTCCTCACATCATTGAGAATATTACCGGGGTAATTTCTTTTCTAGGCCCTAAAGGCGAAGCTCCAGTTCCACTTCGTCAATCCGAAGTAAATCGAATTCTTGGAAAATTGGACGAACTGGCTGATAGCGAATCAGTGGTAAGTGTACCTTACGTGGTAGGAGAGTCCGTCAAAGTAATCGACGGTCCTTTCAATTCGTTTTCAGGTGTCATTGAAGAGATTAATGAAGAGAAGAAGAAACTCAAAGTGATGGTTAAAATCTTCGGACGTAAGACTCCACTTGAGCTCAATTATATGCAAGTAGAAAAAGAATAACCGATTCTGCGTTTCTGCAAGTCATCGCTTCCAGATAAACAGAAACACCAAGGAATCCCTCAATTGAAAAATAGCCATGGCAAAAGAAATAAGCACATTCATTAAATTACAGGTTAAAGGTGCCGCAGCTAATCCTGCGCCTCCAATCGGACCAGCCCTCGGTGCAAAGGGTGTGAACATTATGGAATTCTGCAAGCAGTTCAACGCTCGTACGCAGGATCAGGCCGGTAAGGTTCTTCCAGTTGTTATCACCGTATACACTGATAAGTCGTTTGAATTCATTATTAAGACTCCTCCAGCTGCTGTGCAGTTGATGGATGCTGCCAAAATTAAAGGTGGCTCCAAAGAATCCAACCGTAATAAGGTTGGTAAGGTATCTTGGGATGATGTTCGTAAAATCGCTGAAAGTAAAATGCCTGACCTAAACTGCTTCACCGTTGAGTCTGCCATGAGCATGGTAGCTGGTACAGCCCGCAGTATGGGTATCACGGTAGAAGGACAACGTCCTTTCTAATCTGAAAAATTTGACTGCCCGGCTTCTGCCGACAGTATATTCATTCACCGAAGGAGGGTAAGATCGCATCAACCCCGTTTGAACTTCAAAACCATTCTTCAATGCCACGCATTAGTAAAAAAAGAAAAATGGTGATCGGTAAAGTGGACTCCATGAAGTCCTACACCATCGCCGAGGCCTCTAAACTGGTCAAAGAAATCACCACTACCAAATTCGACGCTTCCGTCGATTTGAGCATCCGTCTTGGTGTTGATCCACGTAAAGCCAATCAGATGGTTCGAGGAGTTGTTACGCTCCCACACGGAACCGGAAAAACCAAAAAGGTATTGGTGCTTTGCACTCCTGACAAAGAAGCAGAAGCTCGTGAGGCTGGTGCTGACTTTGTAGGTCTGGATGATTTCATCCAAAAGATTGAACAAGGTTGGACCGATATCGATGTGGTTATCACCATGCCAAGTGTCATGGGTAAAGTAGGTAAGCTCGGTAAAGTCCTTGGTCCCCGTAACCTCATGCCAAACCCTAAGACCGGTACCGTTACCAATGAAATCGGTAAAGCGGTGAACGAGGTGAAGGCAGGTAAAATCGATTTTAAAGTCGATAAGCAAGGCTGTATCCATGCTTCTGTTGGTAAAGTATCCTTCGATGCTAAAAAAATCGAAGATAACGCAGGGGAACTCCTCAACGCAATTATCAAGTTGAAGCCTTCTGCCGCTAAAGGAACTTACATGAAGTCGGTGTACATGTCGTCCACCATGAGTCCGTCCGTACAAATCGATACCAAATCGTTGTCCTGACACTAGTTAGTTAACGGTAAAAAATCCGAATCAGATCATGAAACGTGAAGAAAAAGAAGTAATCATCAGCTCAATTGCTGAGTTACTCGAAAAATACCCGAATGTATATGTGGCGGACACGTCCGCTCTTACCGTCGAAAAGACGAACCAGCTTCGCCGCACTTGTTTCGCTAAAGGCGTAAAAATGCTGGTGGCCAAGAATACCTTGATCCGCACAGCTATGCAACGCCGTGACGATACCGCTTACAATGACATCTTTGGTGCTCTTAAAGGTACAAGTGCCTTGATGTTCTCCGAAACCGGAAACGTCCCTGCAAAGCTTATTAAGGAATTCCGTAAAGCCGGTAACGACAAACCACTTCTCAAAGGTGCTTATATCGATACCGCGGTGTTCTTGGGAGATACATCCCTCGATCAGCTTGTCGCTATCAAGTCTAAGAATGAATTGATCGGTGACATCATCGGTTTACTCCAATCACCAGCACGCAACGTCGTTTCTGCTCTCCAAAGCAGTGGCGGAAAGTTGGCCGGTATCGTAAAAACACTCTCCGAGCGCGCAGCCTAAGAGAATCAGTAAAGAATGCTTCCAATACCAATATATTACAATCACTAACAAAGAAATCATTAACAATTAAAACTAAATAACAATGGCAGACCTGAAAGCATTTGCAGAACAGCTCGTTAACCTTTCTGTAAAAGACGTAAATGAACTCGCGAAAATCCTTAAGGATGAGTATGGAATCGAACCAGCAGCAGCAGCTGTAGCTGTAGCTGTAGGTGGTGGTGGCGCAGAAGGTGGCGCTGTAGCTGAGAAAACCAGCTTCGACGTTATCCTGAAAAGCCCAGGCGGTGCAAAACTGAATATCGTTAAGCTCGTTAAAGACATCACCGGTCTTGGTTTGAAAGAAGCGAAAGACCTCGTTGACGGTGCTCCTAAGCCAGTCAAAGAAGGTGTTTCTAAAGATGAGGCGAACGCTATCAAAGCACAACTCGAAGAGGCAGGAGCTGAGGTTGAGGTTAAGTAAGGCTTCGGCGCCTGTTGGCTTGTTCTATAGACCTTTCCCCGGAACTCCGGGGATTGGTCTATAATCTTTTTTTAATAGGCGAGGTTGTAACGTGCCTCCTCGCAGGTTAAAAAATCTCTAATTCCTGACCCGAAAACCCTTCCTAACCGTGTCCAACGCCCTCATTACCTCAACTAAACGGATTAACTTCTCCCGTACTAAGAATCCGATCGATTATCCGGATTTTCTGGAGATCCAACTTAAATCCTTCCAGGATTTTTTCCAGCTTGAAACAACGGCTGATAACCGTCAGGCAGAAGGCCTGTTTAAAGTATTTAGTGAGAACTTTCCAATCTCGGATTCTCGCAATAATTTCGTACTCGAATTCCTCGACTACTTTATCGACCCTCCTCGCTATTCCATCGAAGAATGCATAGAGCGTGGCTTGACTTATAGCGTTCCGCTGAAAGCCAAATTGAAACTCTATTGTACCGATCCGGAACACGAAGATTTCGAAACCATCGTACAGGATGTCTATCTCGGACAGATTCCGTACATGACACCGAAAGGTACATTTGTTATCAACGGCGCAGAACGAGTAATCGTTTCTCAGTTGCACCGTTCTCCAGGTGTATTCTTCGGACAAAGCCGTCACGCGAACGGTACCAAATTGTACTCCGCGCGTGTCATCCCATTCAAGGGATCTTGGATCGAGTTCGCTACTGACATTAACAATGTCATGTATGCCTACATCGATCGTAAGAAGAAATTCCCTGTAACTACGCTCCTCCGTGCAATCGGATACCAAAATGACAAAGACATTCTAGAAATCTTCGGCCTTGCTGATGAATTCAAGGTGACGAAGTCAGGTATCAAATCTGTTCTCGGTCGTAAGCTCGCAGCTCGTGTACTTAAAACATGGGTCGAGGATTTCGTCGATGAAGATACCGGTGAAGTCGTTTCCATCGAACGTAATGAAGTGATTATCGAGCGTGAAATTATCCTCGAAGAACATCACCTTGACCAGATCATTGATTCTGGTGTCAAGTCGATTATTCTTCATAAGGAAGATGTCAGCTCTGGTGATTATTCCATCATTTATAATACCCTTCAGAAAGATACTTCTAACTCTGAAAAAGAGGCTGTCGAACACATCTATCGCCAACTGCGTAACGCAGAACCACCGGATGAGGAAACAGCACGTGGCATCATCGACAAACTCTTTTTCTCAGATAAGCGTTACGATCTCGGAGACGTAGGTCGCTATCGCATCAACAAGAAGTTGGGACTAGAAATCGCTGAAGATACCAAGGTCCTTACGAAGATCGACATCATTTCCATCATCCGTCACCTGATTCAGTTGATCAACTCCAAAGCGGAGGTCGATGATATCGATCACTTATCTAACCGTCGTGTTCGTACGGTGGGTGAGCAATTGTACTCCCAGTTCGGTGTAGGTCTTGCACGTATGGCCCGTACGATTCGTGAGCGTATGAACGTTCGTGATAACGAAGTGTTCACGCCTTCGGATCTGATTAACGCGAAGACTCTTTCGTCTGTTATCAACTCATTCTTCGGTACCAATCAGCTTTCACAATTCATGGACCAGACCAATCCGTTGGCAGAGATTACGCACAAGCGTCGCCTCTCCGCACTCGGGCCTGGTGGTCTTTCTCGTGAGCGGGCTGGTTTCGAAGTTCGTGACGTACACTATACGCACTACGGTCGTTTGTGTACTATTGAAACTCCAGAAGGACCAAACATCGGTCTGATTTCTTCGCTGTGCGTTTACGCTAAAATTAACAACCTCGGCTTCATCGAGACCCCTTACCGTACGGTTACCGCTGGTAAAGTAGATGTCAATAAGCCAGTTGTTTACCTTACTGCTGAAGAAGAAGATAATAAGGTTATCGCTAACGCGAATACGGAAGTAAGTGAAAAAGGAGACTTTGAAGACGCAAAGATCAAAGCCCGATATCAAGGTGACTTCCCCGTATTGGAAGGGGAGAAGATTGACCTTATGGATATCGCTCCGAATCAAATTGCTTCCATTGCTGCTTCCTTGATTCCGTTCCTTGAGCATGATGATGCTAACCGCGCCCTGATGGGATCGAACATGCAACGTCAGGCTGTTCCACTGCTTCGTCCACAAGCACCGATTGTTGGTACTGGTTTGGAAGGATTGATTGCCCGCGACTCTCGTGTGCTAATCAACGCAGAAGGTGATGGCGTCGTGGAATATGTAGATGCTAATGAAGTTACCATTCGTTATAGCCGTAAGGAACAGGAAAAACAAGTCTCTTTCGAAGATGACCTGAAATCCTATACGCTTACCAAATTCCAGAAAACGAACCAAAGTACGTGTATGAACCTTAAGCCAATTGTTGTGAAAGGCCAGAAGGTTAAAAAAGGACAGGTGCTTTGTGAGGGTTACGCTACTCAAAATGGAGAATTAGCACTTGGACGTAACTTGAAAGTGGCGTTCATGCCATGGAAGGGATACAACTTCGAAGATGCTATTGTAATCTCTGAGCGCGTGCTTCGGGAAGATATTTTCACGTCATTACACATCGACGAGTATAGTTTGGAAGTTCGCGACACAAAGCGTGGAATGGAAGAGCTGACTGCGGATATTCCAAACGTAAGCGAGGAAGCAACCCGTGAACTGGATGAAAACGGAATCATACGCGTAGGAGCTGAAGTCGGTGAAGGTGATATCCTGATTGGTAAAATCACACCAAAAGGGGAGACCGACCCTTCTCCGGAAGAGAAACTGCTTCGTGCCATCTTCGGTGATAAAGCCGGAGACGTGAAGGATGCTTCTCTAAAAGTTCCACCATCCGTGAAAGGTGTGGTAATCGATAAACGTTTGTTTTCTCGTGTTATCGCTAAAGATAAATCAGCGAAAAACGATGAGAAAGCGCAAATCGAAAAACTGGATAAAGAATACAACGTCCATGTTGCTGATCTGCACGAAAAGCTAATCGATAAATTGTTTGTATTGGTTAGTGGTAAGACTTCTCAAGGCGTAACCGATATCTTCAAAGAAGTAATTGTGCCAAAGGGCGCGAAGTTCACTCAGAAGATGTTGTCAGAGATTAACTATGAAATGGTTGATCCTGATAAATGGACCACGGAGAAAGATCGTAACGATTTGATCAAGCAATTGCTGCATAATTTCCGCATCAAGTTCAACGAAGTCACCGGTCTCTACAAGCGCAAGAAATTCGCGCTGACCATTGGTGATGAACTACCTGCTGGTATCGTTCAAATGGCCAAGGTTTATATCGCTAAGAAGCGTAAGCTGAAAGTAGGGGATAAGATGGCTGGTCGTCACGGTAACAAAGGGATTGTTGCTAAAATCGTTCGCGATGAAGATATGCCGTTCCTTCCTGATGGAACACCAGTAGATATCGTGTTGAACCCACTGGGTGTACCTTCGCGAATGAACTTGGGGCAGATCTATGAAACGATTCTTGCTTGGGCCGGTGAAAAATTGGACATGAAGTTCGCTACACCAATCTTTGATGGTGCTTCCCTCGAACAAATCGATGATTACGTCTCTAAAGCAGGTCTTCCGAAATTTGGCAGTACTCACTTGCAAGATGGACTTACCGGAGAGCGCTTCGACCAGCCTGCAACTGTAGGTATCATCTACATGATGAAACTCGGTCACATGGTTGACGATAAAATGCACGCTCGCTCCATCGGACCGTATTCTTTGATTACGCAACAGCCACTGGGTGGTAAAGCACAGTTCGGAGGTCAGCGTTTTGGTGAAATGGAAGTATGGGCACTCGAAGCCTTCGGTGCTTCGAATATCCTCCAGGAGATTCTTACAGTTAAGTCAGACGATGTTATCGGCCGCGCTAAGACCTATGAATCGATTGTGAAGGGTGAAAACCTGCCTACTCCCGGAATTCCGGAATCCTTTAACGTATTGCTCCATGAACTTCGTGGCTTGTGCCTGAAGGTTACCTTGGACTAATCGTCGGGTATTTACCGGAAACCTACTTTCAAACTCATTACGAAAAAGAAAATGGCAAATAGAAAAGAAATAAAAATCAAATCGAATTTCACCAAGATTATCATCAGCTTGTCCTCTCCAGAGAACATTCTGGAGCAATCAAGTGGTGAGGTCTTGAAGCCGGAAACGATCAATTACCGGACGTATAAGCCAGAGCGTGATGGTCTGTTCTGTGAACGGATCTTCGGGCCGGTCAAAGACTGGGAATGTCACTGCGGTAAATACAAACGCATCCGCTATAAAGGAATCGTTTGCGATCGTTGTGGTGTTGAAGTGACCGAGAAGAAAGTTCGCCGCGAGCGAATGGGGCACATTAGTTTGACGGTTCCAGTTGCTCACATCTGGTACTTCCGTTCTTTGCCTAACAAAATCGGCTATCTGTTGGGATTACCAACCAAGAAGCTGGATATGATCATTTACTATGAAAGGTATGTGGTCATCCACCCAGGTATTAAGGCAGCCGATGGTATTAAATACCTCGACTTTTTGACCGAGGAGGAGTACCTCCAGATTTTGGAGAACTTGCCGAAAGATAATCAGCATCTCGATGATACGGATCCGAATAAATTCATCGCCAAAATGGGCGCTGATGCGTTGTACGATCTCTTGTCTCGTCTTGATCTCGATGGACTTTCATACTCTCTTCGTCACCAGGCGAGCAATGAAACATCGCAGCAACGTAAAAATGAAGCTCTCAAACGTCTTAACGTGGTGGAGGCCTTCCGTTCTGCTAATCAGCACATCGAGAATCGTCCTGAATGGATGATTGTGAAAGTAGTTCCTGTTATTCCACCAGAATTACGCCCACTCGTTCCACTGGATGGAGGTCGTTTTGCAACCTCCGACCTGAACGATCTATATCGTCGTGTAATCATTCGTAACAACCGACTGAAGCGACTGATTGAAATCAAAGCGCCGGATGTAATCTTGCGTAATGAGAAACGTATGTTGCAGGAAGCAGTTGATTCACTTTTTGACAATAGTCGTAAGGTGAACGCTGTCAAGACAGAATCAAACCGTGCGTTGAAATCACTTTCGGATTCTCTGAAAGGTAAGCAAGGTCGCTTCCGTCAGAATCTCCTTGGTAAACGTGTGGACTACTCTGCACGTTCGGTCATTGTCGTAGGTCCAGAAATGAAGCTGCACGAGTGCGGTCTTCCAAAAGATATGGCTGCCGAGCTGTTCAAGCCGTTCATCATCCGTAAAATGATTGAACGTGGTGTTGTAAAAACAGTTAAATCAGCTAAGAAGATCGTTGATCGCAAAGATCCACTGGTTTGGGATATTCTTGAGAATGTTCTTAAGGGTCACCCTGTTCTTCTCAACCGTGCTCCAACGCTTCACCGTTTAGGTATTCAGGCGTTCCAACCGAAACTGATCGAGGGTAAGGCTATCCAATTACACCCGCTGGTTTGTACGGCTTTCAACGCTGACTTTGACGGTGACCAAATGGCTGTGCACGTTCCGCTTGGAAATGCTGCAATCCTGGAAGCACAGATGCTCATGCTAGCATCTCATAACATTCTTAACCCTGCCAATGGCGCCCCTGTAACGGTGCCGTCTCAGGACATGGTACTCGGTCTATACTATATCACCAAAGAACGTAAGAGCGATGGTAATGTGAAAGTAAAAGGCGAGGGGATGAGTTTTTATTCAGCCGAAGAAGTAACGATTGCTTACAACGAAGGACGTGTCGAACTGCATGCTCCAATTAAAGTAAAAGTTCGCTTCATGCGCGACGGTATGATGGTTCACGATATGTTCGAAACCACTGTAGGACGCGTGCTCTTCAATAAAGTAGTTCCTGCTGAAGTTGGTTTCATCAACCAATTACTTACCAAAAAAGCGTTGCGCGACATCATCGGAGACATCCTTGATATCTGCGGTACAGCTAAAACTGCTAAGTTCCTTGATGATATCAAAGAACTCGGTTTCATGATGGCTTTCAAAGGCGGACTGTCATTCAATCTGGAAGATGTGAAAATTCCGGATGTGAAGGTGAAGCTGATTGGTAAAGCCAATGAAGAAGTGGATGAAGTGTTGAATAACTACAACATGGGTTTCATCACCTACAACGAACGATACAACCAGATTATCGATATCTGGACACGTACAAGTTCACGTATCACTGAAACCTTGATGACGCAATTGAAAACTGACAAGCAGGGATTCAACTCCATCTTCATGATGTTGGATTCTGGTGCTCGTGGTTCTAAAGAGCAGATTCGCCAGTTGGGTGGTATGCGCGGACTGATGGCTAAACCACAGAAAAGCGGTGCTACCGGTGGTGAGATTATCGAGAATCCGATTCTATCCAACTTTAAAGAAGGTCTCTCCATTCTTGAGTACTTTATTTCTACTCACGGTGCCCGTAAAGGTCTTGCCGATACAGCGTTGAAAACAGCTGATGCTGGTTACCTCACTCGTCGTTTGGTAGACGTAGCTCAGGATGTAATCATCACTGATAACGATTGTGGTACGTTGCGTGGACTTGCCATGTCAGCTCTCAAAAACAATGAGGAAGTGGTTGAGTCACTCTATGACCGTATCCTCGGACGCGTTTCAGTTCATGATGTATTCCATCCGATTACTGGCGATTTGATGATTGCTTCTGGAGACGAAATCACGGATGTAAATGCAAGTCTCATTGAAGATTCGCCAGTTGAAACTGTTGAAATTCGCTCTGTATTGACGTGCGAATCCGATCGCGGTGTGTGTGCCAAATGTTATGGTCGAAACCTCGCAACGGGTCGAATGGTTCAAAAAGGAGAAGCGGTCGGTGTCATTGCAGCCCAATCTATCGGTGAGCCTGGTACTCAGCTTACGCTCCGTACGTTCCACGTCGGTGGTGTTGCGCAGAAAGGTGCATCCGATGCTGAAATCAAAGCTAAGTATGCTGGTCGCCTCGAGTTGGAAGACATTAAGACGGTTACTTCAAAAGACGGTTCTAAATCACAGGAGATTGTTATCGGTCGTTCCGGTGAAGCACGAATCATTGATGAGAATACCGGTGCAATTCTGGCTACTGCAAACATTCCATACGGTTCCAAATTGTATGTGAAGGATAAGAAGATGGTCGAAAAGAACGAGTTGATTTGCGACTGGGATCCATACAATGCGGTCATCCTTTCAGAGTTCGGTGGTAAAATCGAATTTGACGCTATCGAAGAAGGTATCACCTTCCGTGAAGAGTCAGATGAACAAACTGGATACCGTGAAAAAGTAATTATCGAGACCCGTGATAAGACGAAGAACCCTGCTATTCGCATCGTTGATGAGAAGAAAGAGGTTGTTAAATCTTATAACATCCCAGTAGGCGCTCACATTATGGTAAACACAGGTGACAAAATCACTCCTGGTACCATTTTGGTAAAAATTCCTCGTACAACTGGCCGTTCCGGCGATATCACAGGCGGTCTACCACGTGTTACCGAACTCTTTGAAGCCCGTAACCCTAGCAACCCTGCCGTGGTTAGTGAAATTGACGGTGTAGTTTCATACGGTGGTATTAAGCGTGGTAACCGTGAAATCATCATCACATCTCGTGATGGTGAAGTCAAGAAATACCTTGTTTCTCTGGCTAAGCACATTCTTGTCCAGGACAATGACTTCATCCGTGCAGGACATCCGCTGTCCGATGGTTCAATCAGTCCGGGTGATATTCTTGCCATTAAAGGTCCTTCGCAAGTTCAGGAGTACCTGGTCAATGAAGTTCAAGAGGTATACCGTATGCAGGGTGTTAAAATCAATGACAAGCACTTCGAAGTCATCGTTCGTCAGATGATGCGTAAAGTAATCATTGATGATCCGGGAGATACTGTATTCCTTGAACGTGAATATGTAGATCGTATCGACTTCATGAAAGAAAATGAAGAGGTTCGTGATAAAGTGGTTGTCCTTGATCCAGGTGATTCAACGGAATTGAAAGCCGGTCAGATCATCACGCTTCGTATGATGCGTGAAGAGAATTCCATCCTCAAGCGTAAAGACTTGAAGCCTATTGAAGCCCGTGACGCAATTCCAGCTACGTCCTCTCCAGTACTTCAAGGTATCACGCAAGCTTCCTTACATACCAAGAGCTGGATTTCGGCTGCTTCCTTCCAGGAGACCACTAAAGTTCTCAATGAGGCAGCAGTCAACGGAAAGATTGATGGACTTATGGGACTGAAGGAGAATGTAATTGTAGGGCACCTCATTCCTGCTGGTACCGGTCTTCGTGAGTATGAAAAACTCATTGTTGGTTCTCAAGAGGAATATGACTTGCTGATGGCGTCTAAAGACGAAGAGCAATTTTCTTCTAATTGATCACTATCGAGTAGCTTAGAAGAAGGTCCGGTTGCTATGAGTGCAACCGGATCTTTTTTTTATCGTTTTTAAATGGATATTTGTTAAGTAAAAAAACTTCATTACATCATGGAAGACAATCAAAATCATCAGAATCAATTGAACATAGAGCTGTCCGAAGAGATAGCAGATGGTATTTATTCAAATTTGGCCATCATTACACATAGTAATGCTGAATTTGTCGTTGACTTTGTGAAAGTGATGCCAGGAGTTCCTAAGGCAAAAGTGAAATCACGCATATTGTTGACGCCTCAACATGCCAAACGACTGCTTTCAGCCCTGGCAGATAACATTTCCAAATACGAAGCAGTACATGGTACCATTAAGCCAACCGAGTCCATTGGTATTCCAATGAATTTCGGCGGTCCAACTGCTCAAGCGTAAGTAATTTTCAAAACCCGGTTCTGCCGGGTTTTTTATTAATTCTTCTTGGATCGGTAGCTTCCATTCAATAATTCCATGAAGTAATAATAAAGCATGGATAGTAATCCTGTAACGAAGAAAATGACAGCGATGTCGCGTGTGGAATCATGTAGGTAGAACTCGCCAATCATCCATATTGAGTTTGCGCATATCCACATGCAGATGGCAATGTTGTGCATTAGCTCTTCACGGTTCTTCCTGTTTTTCCAAGTGATAAATAATGCCAGTGCAAGTGTCGGAACGATCATAATGATTCCTGCAGGCTTGGATAAAGTCACCCAGCAGAGGTCTTTTACCAGCCAGAGTAGGATGTGAAAGTTCTCGAACTTTCTGATTTTACGGAGTGGTTCCATACCATGTTTAATCTAATGCGCTAGGGTTAAAGAGTAAAAATCCGGCTGTGAACAGGATGGATACAGGATTAGTGACACCGTTGAAATAATTCACATGCAGACTGAGAGGTCCAATGGGACTGTGGAATACAAGTCCACTAGAAGCTAAGTAGTATCGTTTTTCGAATGGTTTTCCATAAACCGTATGATTGTCATCGGTCTTTAGTAATTCTTGGTAAGGTTGAAACACAAAACCCTCTAACCGTATGTCAAGATTTGATCGAATTGAAATGACATTCTTGCTCCCTATACCTGCGAACGTATGCGCATGAAATACCGGGAGGAATAAGGTCCTCATTTCTAAAATTGGTTGGTAGACCGGTGAGTTGACAGTTGATACCGTGTAATTGTTTAGGAAAGGCATGTTTGAAAAATCTGCCTGCAACGAGAAGCCTATCTTGACATGTTTGCGATGAAAGAAATAATTTTCATACAGTAATTCACTCTGTATCCATGCTCGTTGATTGGTTTCGATAGCTTTGTTGATGGATGTGGATCCGGGGATTGTTGTTTCCATGACACTGCTGATGCGGCTGGTCAGGTGGAAATAGGCTCCCTCATTAGCAAACTGTTTTTTGTTAAGAGTATTCCATTCGTAACACAATTGTCCGGTCAATCCTTTTAGTGTAGTCTTGTCGGCCGTGTCAGCTTGCAGGAATTCCTGTGTTTGATAATAGTTGTCTGCTAGCCGAATGTATGCACTACTGATGGCGAATTTCGCTTTGTTTCCGGAGGGAACTCCGGCTCGTATGCCGAAACTGTAGTCTGATTTCAGAATGTACGAGGGTTTTTGCTCTGGAAAAAATGAATTCTTACTACGGAAATAATCGTATTGATTAAGTGTGGCTTCGAATTCCAAGAAAAAAGGAATTCGGGTAGGAGCGACCATTCTAATTTTTGCCTGACCAGAAGTGTAAAGTTTGCCGAAATAAAAATTACTGCTGAAGCTATACGATCGACGGCCCCATACCTGGTAATCGATCCCCGCATATGCTTCGCTAATCGGACGTGAAGAAATGTTGCCGCCAAACTGCGTACTTAGATTTCGTTCCCGGGTAACTTTTAACCTAAGGGAATATGCGTTTAGGTCAGGTAAATAAACTAAGCGAGGGTCAACCTGCCGAACGTTTTTGTCGGATATCAGTCGAAAATAATTTGACTTCAACGATTCAAGCGAAACTAATCCGCTATCTGGTTTTACAATTGAATGAATGTAGTCAGCCTGCTTTTTGGTAATTCCTGTAATTTCGAGTGTGCTTACCATGATTGGCTGTATCCTGGATCGAAAATTTTGCCGATGTTGATTAAGCAAAGAACGATCCGCTTTTCGCCCTACGGAATGTTCAATACTGTCCAGCATCAACGAAGTGGTGCGATATCCCTCACGGATGATAGCATCTACTTTTGAGAAGTCAAATAATCCGATGTCCTCTGTGTTAAGGTCAATCAATATGCCCTTGTCATTGAATAACGATAGGTTGGTGGGAGACGTCATCAGCGCCTGCAACAAGGAAACAACGTCTGTTTCATTCGCTGGCCTGTCATTACCTGATGCATTAATACCAATGATATGATCAGGATGAAATTCTCTCATCATGACGTCGGCCGGAAAATTATTATAAAGTCCGCCATCCATCAGGATTTTACCCTCAATGGTTACAGGGCGGAAATAAAACGGATACGCGGATGAGGCTCTTACAGCTCTTGCCAAGTCCCCTTCCCGAAATACGATACTTTTTTTCTCTGTGATATCCGATGCAACACATCGATAAGGCACGAATAGGGAGTCGAAGTTATAGTTTGCATTAGCAATGATGGAGCTGGTGCCTCTTAATAATGCATAATCATAAGGAACGGAACTTACCAAGTTCGTAGGTAACGAAGTTTGTATTGTAGAGTCTAGGGAAAAACGTAAAGTAATCCACGAAGCGTTTTCATCGTTGCGTGTAAAAAAATAATTAAAGTCCGGATCCATCTTTCCGGTTGCCCACGATTGGAATTCAGATGTACGGGCAATTGAATCCATTTCTGCAGCCGAATAGCCCATGGCATATAGACATCCTATCACGGCGCCAGCGGATGTGCCAGTAATGTAATCGATAGGAATTCCCCGTTCTTCAAGGGCCTTAATAGCACCAATATGGGCAAGTCCACGAGCTCCACCGCCGCTCAATACCAACCCGACGGTTTGCGCTGACAGCATACCGGACAACGAGAGCGACAACAGGGCCAGCGATATACGTTTCATTTGTCCGTGGTAAAAGGTACGATTATTCTTAGTTTGATGCAGTTACTAGCTCATTCAATTGTACACGCAGTTGTCGAAAGTAATCTGGCGCCTTTAACAAACGTGATCCGTACCAGGAAAAATATTCACCATCTACCAAGTTGGATTTTAAAAAGCTACTTTGATTAGAAATAGTAGTCTGATGTATTGTTGTAAAAGGAAACGGTTCAGTAGATAGCAGAACAACATCAGGAGCCAAATTTTCCAATTCCGAAAGATCGGTTACAGGGTACCTGGTTTTATTGCCAAAGCAATTGATCAAATTTATTGACCGCAGCATGGCATGTATAAACGTTTGATGCCCAGCCGCCATCCAGGGGTCTTGCCAAATGAGGTAGGCCACAGTTAAAGGGGTAAGTAAGGAGCATTCATATTCAAGTTCCTTGAAGGCGTCTTCGATGGAGGAGGAAAGTATTTCAGACTCCAGTGTTTTGCCGGTTATGCTGCCAATGGAGCGGATCATTGAAGTAGCATCACCAAGGGTTTCGATGTCGCTCATCCAAACTGGAAATTCATTTTGTAATTGCGCAATCTGATCCTTTTGGTTTTCTTCCTTGTTGCCAATTATGAGGTCGGGTTGTAAGGATCGAATGACTTCAATGTTCAATTGCTTGGTTCCACCAACCCTTTTTTTAGTTTGGTGCCAGATTTCTGGATGGATGCAGAATTTGGTAACACCCACCACTGATGCATCCAGTCCTAGGTGGTATAGTAGTTCCGTCTGCGAAGGAACTAACGAGACAATCCGTTGCGGTGGTCCATGTAAATTAACGATATTGCCTAATTGGTCAATCACTACAACTTGCAGATTGAAGGGTTATTCCATGTATCCCATTTTCCGCATCCAATCGTCGTTAAATATTTTGGCTAAATAGCGTGAACCATGGTCGTGGAAGATGACGACAACCACATCCGTAGGCTTGATGCGGTCTTTTAATTGAAGCAATCCTGCTATGGCGGAACCGGCGGAGTTGCCCACCCAAATGCCTTCCTTTTGAACGATCTCGCGCGTCATAACTGCTCCATCCTTGTCGCTGACTCTCTCAAAATGATCGATCAGGTCAAAGCGGTAATTTTTTGGGACAAAATCTTCACCAATTCCCTCCGTAACGTAGGAGTGAATTTCTGATTTATCTATTTCACCGGTTTCGTGAACGGTCTTAAGGACGGAGCCGTATGTGTCAATTCCCCAGATTTGAATGGCAGGATTTTTTTCTTTTAGAAACCTGGCTGTCCCACATATGGTGCCTCCCGTTCCGGAGCCTACCACCAAATGAGTAATTCTCCCTTCTGTCTGGTCCCAGATTTCTGGCCCTGTTTGTTCGTAGTGTGCCTGAGAATTTGAAAGGTTGTCGTATTGATTTGGGTAAAAGGAGTTCGGAATTTCACGGTTTAATCGTGCAGCCACCGAATAGTAGGAGCGAGGGTCCTCCGGTTCAACATTGGTTGGGCACACAATGACTTCAGCTCCGTACGCCTTCAGTGCATCTACTTTTTCCTTTGATTGCTTGTCAGTAGTTGTAAAAATGCACTTATATCCCTTGATAATTCCAGCAATAGCAAGACCCATTCCGGTGTTGCCAGAGGTGCCTTCGATGATAGTGCCTCCCGGCTTTAAGACGCCTGATTTCTCGGCGTCCTCAATCATCTTCAATGCCATTCGATCCTTGATGGAATTTCCTGGATTGAACGTTTCAACCTTAGCGTAAACCGTGCAGGAAAGCTCTGACGTGACCTTATTGAGCCGAACCATGGGCGTGTTTCCAATCGCCTCCAGGATGTTGTCGCAGGTCTTTTTCAATGGATTGTTAGCCATATTTTAAGTGTTGTTATTCAGTGCTTTATTGATATTTATCAAACTAATTAATCAGGTCTTTATACGATCAAAGATACAATTTTTAATGTGCCGTATTAAGTGTATTTAAGGGCTTTGACAGGTCGTACTTTACCAATTAAAAATGCCGGTAAAACCATCATGACCAGGCAAACGGACAAAGAGCCCACATTCAGCAATAATAGATTAGAAGCAGTTAACTCAACAGGTACGTAAGAAATGTAATAGGAGGATTGATCCAGGGGAATTAGATGAAACCGGTATTGAACAATGGCCAACCCGACCCCTATGATATTGCCAATGATCAGGCCCCTCCCAATGATATAGGTTGCCACCCATAGAAAAACGTTTCGGATTTTCTGATCGGTTGCGCCCAGGGACTTCAACGTTCCAATCATATTAATTCGTTCAAGCATCAGTACCAGCAGCGCTGAAATCATGTTGATACCGCAAACTACCAACATCAACAGGATGATAATAGCTGCATTCACATCCTGTAGATTCAGCCAGTCGAAAATTTGAGGGAAAATCTCCTTGATAGAACGTGCATTCAGGGAGGAACCAATGGTTGTATAGACACTTTCTGTGGTCTCGTCCAGTTTTTTGAAATCATGTACAAAAATCTCTACGCCTCCGATCTCATCCGGCTTCCAGTCGTTTAGTTTGCGGAGTTGTCGTAGATCACAAAAGAGGTATAACTTGTCGAACTCTTCAAAACCAGTTTCATAAATACCACTAATTACCCATTTACGCGCTCTTGGCGGCTGCTGGATAAAATACATGGTTATCGAATCGCCAATCGTGAGCGATAGCCTATTGGCAATCACTTTCGAAATGATGACTGATCCGCTGACAGTTGTTTCTTGGACGTTAAAAGTTTTTCCTGAAACAAGGTGCTTTTCAAAAAAAGTCCAGTCGTATTCTGGGCCAATGCCTTTGGCAACTACACCCTCCAGCGTGGTTCCTTTTTTTACGATTCCAGCTTTGGTGGCGTAACGTTGTACATGCTTGATGTTTGGTAGTTTAGTAAGTTCTTGGAGGCTGGCAGCTGATACTTGTATCGGCGCTGTCTCATAACTTAAATTTCGGTCGAATCGACTTACTTGAACGTGCGCATTGAAGCCAATTAGCTTTTCCCGTATCTCGTGTTGGAAGCCACTTACAATTGCTATCGCAATGACCATCACGGCGAAACCAATGGATATGCCAGCAGTAGCAATGCGGATCACTGGTCGTGAAATAAGGTTCTTTCCTTCGGTGGAAAAAACAATACGACGGGCGATGAATCGTTCGGTCTTCACAGCAGAAACTTCGTAGCTTTACTTATTCGTGTTTAAAGATACATCATCTCTCCTTCGAATGAACCCTTTCCGGTATCGCTTTTTATCATTGCTCGGATTGCTTGCCTTGCAATTCACTGCTGTCTGTTCAGGAGGAGTGGGCACTGCCATTGATAGTGCCAGAAATGGATCTGGGCTAATTATTCCTCCTTCTTCAATAATTACCGGTTCTGAACGTGCAGATCAGTATGTTTCAATCCTTAAAGGAAAGCGGGTAGCGGTTGTATCCAATCCCACGTCTTTTGTCGGACAGCAACATTTGGTGGATTTTCTGCTGTCTAATGGAGTTGCTGTTCAGGTGGTATTTGCACCTGAACATGGCTTTCGAGGAGAAGCAGGAGCCGGTGAAAAAATCAAAGACGGAAAAGATCCAGCTACTGGAGTTCGAGTGGTTTCATTATATGGAAAAAAACTAAAACCATCCTCCGAGGACTTGAGCAGGATTCAATGGGTGATTTATGACATTCAAGATGTAGGAGCACGATTTTATACCTATATCACAACGCTGCAATTTGTAATGGAAGCTTGTGCGGATAATGGTATACCAATCATGGTCCTGGATCGACCAAATCCTAACGGTCACTTTGTAGACGGACCAGTATTGGATGTCGATTGCAGATCTTTTGTAGGGTTTAATAAAATTCCAATCGTGCATGGTTGCACGGTTGGTGAGTATGCTTGCATGTTGGTTGGTGAACATTGGTTACGGACCAGTAAAAAATGTCGGCTCAAAGTTGTGTCAATGTTGAATTACACGCATTCCACGAACTACGAATTGCCCGTTCGGCCATCGCCCAATTTACCCAACGCTAATGCGATTTATCTGTATCCTTCATTATGTCTTTTTGAAGGTACTCCAGTGAGTTTGGGTCGTGGTACTTCTTTTCCGTTCGAAGTCTATGGAGCCCCTTCATTTTCTTCAAAAGAATTTTCTTTTACACCGACAAGTATACCAGGTGTAGCTACGCGACCGCCTTATCAGGATACACTTTGCTATGGAATTGATTTAAGGGTTGAATATACTGGAGGGCGTAGGCCTTCCCGTGTTGAGTTAAAATGGATAATTGATGCTTATCGGATGTACCCAGAAAAGGATAGTTTTTTTACCCCATTTTTTGATAAACTAGCGGGTAATCATCAATTGAAAGAGCAGCTTCGAAGTGGGCTGCCCGAGGAGGAAATACGTCAAAGCTGGCAATCGGATTTGAAAGCCTACAAAGTCATACGCAGGAAGTACTTGCTTTATCCTGATTTTGAATAATGAAGTATGTTTAATGGATTGCTCCGATTGCTTTAGGAGAAACCTTTTTTCCAGGATAAACTTTAAGTGCTTCTTCCAAACAACGCATTGCTTTTTTCAAATCATCGAGGTTAAGTACATAGGCTATACGAACCTCATCGGTGCCGGAATTTATGTCTGAATAAAATCCTGTTGCAGGTGCCAGCATCACGGTTTCCTGCTCGTAGGAGAATTTTTCAAGTAACCATTGGCAAAAGCGATCCGAATTATCAATCGGAAGTCGTGCGATACAGTAGAAAGCGCCACTCGGCTTAGGGCAAAAAACACCTTCCATTTTATTCAATGCGGACACAACAAGATCCCGGCGTGACACATATTCTGATTTTACATTGTCAAAATAACTATCCGGTGTATCAATCGCTGCTTCAGCCGCAACTTGTCCAAATGTCGGAGGACTAAGCCGAGCTTGAGCGAATTTTAACGCGGTTGCCATTAGTTCTTTGTTACGACTGATCAACGCTCCGATGCGAGCGCCGCAAGCGCTATATCGCTTAGAAATCGAATCCAGCATGATGACATTTTGTTCGATCCCACTAAGATTCATGACCGAGAAATAGGATTTTCCATCGTAACAGAATTCCCGATAGACTTCATCAGAAAAAAGCCAGAGGTCGTATTTTGCAATTAGTTCTTTCAATGATTCTAACTCCGGCTTCGTGTAGAGATAGCCGGTTGGATTGTTAGGATTGCATATCATGATCGCTTTAGTTCGCGGCGTGATCAGCTTTTCGAATTCCTGAATAGGAGGGAGCGCGAATCCGTTTTCAATACTCGATCTTATGGGGACTACTTTAACGCTTGCCTGGGTAGAAAAGCCGTTGTAATTAGCGTAAAATGGCTCTGGAATAATGACTTCGTCCCCTTCGTTTAATGCCGACATCATTGCAATTTCAATGGCTTCCGATCCGCCTGTCGTCACCATGATTTCGGTATAGTCCAACTGAATATCGTACTTCCGGTAATAATCGGTCAGTCTTCTGCGGTAGGATTCAATGCCAGCAGAATGGCTGTATTCGACGACTTTCGGAGAGAAATGCCGTACTGCTTGAAGCATGGTGTCAGGCGTTTCAATATCTGGTTGACCAATGTTTAGATGATAGATTTTTTTACCCTCCTGCTTCGCCTGTTCGGCAAAGGGAACAAGTTTGCGGATGGGAGAGGCGGGCATTCTAAGCCCTTTTTCAGATATCTTCGGCATGATCAGACAGCGATTAAAAAAAAGAAGCCCTTCGTTGGAAGGGCTTCAAATTTAAGCAATAATGTCGAGTTGCTTATTTTTTATCTGCAGGTACTGTGTTTTCAGCTGGTGGAGCTTCAACATTACCTTTAAGGTGCAGTACTTTTTGACCGCTCTTAGAATTAGAAGAGATGGTGACGGTTTTGTCTTGCATTCCCATTTTTCCAGTAGAATTGAATTCAACGTGAATCAGGCCTTTCGCTCCTTTGGCAACTGGCTCTTTAGGCCACTGTGGAACTGTACAGCCGCATGATCCTTGAGCTGAAGAGATGATCAAAGGCTCTTTACCAGAGTTTACGAAGCTAAAATCGTAAGTAACGTGGTCGCCCTGCTTGATGGTGCCGAAGTTATATTCTTCGACATCAAATTTAATTTCAGGAGCATTTTTGTTGTCTTGCAGCACAGGAGCTGTAGATGGAGTTTGGGCATTCACACAAGCCATCGAAAGGCAAAGGGAAGCAGCTAACAGGATTCTTTTCATGATGATGTTTTTTGTGGTGTTTAAAGTGATGATTGAAGTTTGAGTTATTTGCTATTTTCAAGAGGCATGCCACCGGTTTTTTTGAAAGGCGTTGCTTGCTCTGCGGCTGGTTCTTCTGCGGCCTCTACGATTCCTTTGATGGTCAAGACTTTGGTGTCGTTTTTTGCATTGGAGTTTAAGGTAACGGTTTTCGTGAAAGCTCCCACACGCTTGGTGTCATAGTGCACTTTAATAATGCCAGTTTGACCTTTCATGATAGGTTCTTTTGGGTAGGTTGGAACCGTGCACCCGCAACTTCCTTTGGCATTTGAAATAATCAATGGTTCTTTACCCGTATTCTTGAACTTGAATTCACAAGTTCCATCAGCACCCTGCTTAATAGTGCCATAATCGTGTACATCCTTTTCGAATGTAATTTCAGGGGCATTCGGATTGTCTTCTTTTACGGGTGATACAGCGTCCTGGGCGAAAGCTCCAAACGTTCCTGTAAGTGTGAAGCACAAAGAGAGCGCGAGTAATTGAAGAGTTCTTTTCATGATCGATTGAATTTGAGAAGTTGTATAGATATTACTACAGAATGTTGCGCTGCGAATGACAATTTCTTTGCCAAAAGTAGGCGGAAAGCAATGAAGGTTATATGAATTAGTGTAATCCGCTGAAAATGAATAAAAAATTAATTTTTTCGAGCATTTTCAAGGTCTAATATAACAAAAGCCGCTCAATGAGCGGCTTTTAGAAGGTTAATAGGGGATTGTCATGTCATTTACTGGACAATACCGCTATTGGTACCAGCATCTCTTCTAATGATATCCCCCCGTGCTGTAGGGTGTTTCGGTAGTAAGAAACATAGTGGTTGTAATTATTCGGATA
>CANIAS010000015.1 GCA_947465495.1 Candidatus Pollutiaquabacter sp.
TACTTAAAGCCGCCATTCGAGATGGTATTGAGGCTTCGACTAACTAAAACTTCGTCACCGTAAATTAGTGATATAGTTATTGCTAAAGTATGGTAAGGTGATTTGCTAGAGTAATTATTGCTCGGCTTCCTCTGCAACTTTTTCCGGGCGCATTGCTGGAAAAAATAAGACATCTTGGATGGAATGACTATTCGTCATAATCATACTGATACGATCAATGCCGATTCCAAGACCAGCTGTAGGAGGCATACCGTATTCGAGCGCACGTAAAAAATCTTCATCCAACACCATGGCTTCGTCGTCGCCGCGGGCTCCAAGTTCCAGTTGGTGTTCGAAACGTTCGCGCTGATCTACCGGGTCATTCAACTCTGAAAAAGAATTACATATTTCTTTGCCATTGCAGATAGCTTCGAAACGCTCTACCAATCCTTCTTTTGAACGATGCTTCTTGGCAAGCGGACTCATTTCGACAGGATAATCCGTTATAAAGGTTGGCTGGATTAATTTTGGTTCCACTTTGTCTCCGAAGATACTATCAATCAATTTTCCTCGCCCCATTTTTTCATCTACTTGAACGCCAATGCTTCGACATATTTTGCGAAGTTCTTCCTCGTTCATCGCTGAAATGTTGATACCCGTAAATTCCTGAATGGACTCGTACATGGTGTATCGTTTCCAAGGACGTTTGAAGTTGATGACATTTTCACCCACAGGAACTTCAGTGGTACCGTGCAAATCCATAGCAATTTTTTCGACCATTTCTTCCACCAAATCCATCATCCATTCATAATCTTTGTACGCAACGTATAATTCCATTTGCGTGAATTCAGGATTGTGGAAACGGCTCATGCCCTCATTGCGGAAGTCCTTGGAGAATTCATAAACGCCATCGTATCCGCCTACTACCAAACGTTTCAGGTAAAGCTCGTTGGCAATCCGCAGGTATAGCGTCATGTCAAGTGTATTATGATGCGTCTTAAATGGACGCGCAGCGGCACCTCCATAAATGGGCTGAAGAATTGGTGTCTCAACTTCCAAATACCCTTTGTCATTTAAATAGGTACGCATGGAATTAACCAATCGTGTGCGCTTTACAAATGCATCGCGAACATGTGGATTGACAATCAAGTCGAGGTAACGCATGCGGTAACGCTGCTCCGGATCAGTAAAGGCGTCGTGTATATTGCCGTCGGCATCCTGTTTGACAATCGGAAGTGGACGTAGCGCCTTGGAAAGCATTTTAAACGTAGTGGCATGAATGGTAATCTCGCCGGTCTTGGTACGGAATACATATCCTTTGATACCGACAATATCACCGATGTCGATTCCTTTTTTAACTACAAAGTCAAAAAGTGTCTTGTCTTCGCCCGGACAAATGTCGTCGCGGCGAACATAAATCTGTATGCGGCTCAACGAATCCTGCAGCACGATGAATAGTGCTTTACCCATATCGCGTATGCTCATAATGCGACCGGCATACGACAGGTCTTTGAACTTATCCGGATCAGAATCAAATCCTGCAAGAATCTCTTTTGAGTTGGTGTTTACTTCCCAGCGTTCTGCGGGATACGGCTCAAAACCATTTTTGCGTAGTTCGTCAAGTTTTTGACGGCGGATCAGTTCCTGTTCGTTCAGTTCCATGCGGACGTGTATTTCCCGCAAAGATAATGGTTGTGGTGGATTACTGGAGTGACCCGCTATAAACAATAGCGCATGGAAATATGTTGACGTAGGTTGAAAAACAATCATGTAATTAACCTCAAACCGCCTATTTTTACAGGCGTTTTAATATGTCAATCATGAAAAATCTTGTATTGAATTTCCCGGCTCAGATCAAAGAGGCCATTTCTATTGGTGAAGCTGCTACCATTACTTCTTCCAAAGCCCCCATCCACCACGTATTGGTCACCGGTCTGGGAGGTTCAGGCATCGGAGGAACAATCCTCGCCGAAGTGGTGGCCGGTCAGTGCCCGGTTCCCATTCTTGTCAATAAGGATTATTTTCTTCCCGCTTTTGTCAACGAAAATACGTTGGTAGTTGTCAGTTCCTATTCCGGTAATACGGAGGAGACGATGGAGGCCATGCAGATTGCTTTGACGAAGAAAGCCAAGGTGGTATGTGTGACTTCCGGTGGAAAGATTGCTGAAATGGCACGTGCTCATGAGCTGGACCTGATCATGATCCCCGGCGGAATGCCTCCACGCTCTTGTCTTGGTTATTCCCTGACGCAGTTATTTTACATATTGCATGGACTTAACTTGATAGATGCCTCGTTTAAAAAGCAACTACAGGCAGCCTTGACGATGATGGAAAGCGATCAGGAAGCAATACAGGCTGAGGCACATAAATTGACATCCTTCTTGTATCAAAAACTTCCGGTAATTTATGCTGCCGATGGCTATAATGGCGTCGCCACACGTTTCCGTCAGCAGATCAATGAGAATTCTAAAATGCTGTGCTGGCACCACATTTTGCCAGAGATGAATCACAATGAATTGGTTGGTTGGGCTGAACAACATCCCGAGTGTGCGGTCGTTTTCCTGCGTAATGACAATGATTATTTCCGGACACAAACGCGTATGGAAATTTCCAAGGAAATCATCGGTCAGCGTGATGCTCAGATCCATGAATTATGGTCGAAGGGAGATTCTCAGCTAGAGCGCTCTTTATATTTGATTCACGTAACGGATTGGGCTTCCTGCTACATAGCGGATAAGAAGGGTATTGATGCGGTTGAAGTGAACGTCATTAACCACCTCAAAGGAGCACTGGCTAAATTGTAATACCTTTCATCGGACCACCCGTTGTCGTTGAAATTTTTCTGCTGAAATCTTCCGTACCTTCGTCCAGGATGCAGTTCGCAGACGTCATAGGGCACACGGAATTGAAGACAAGGTTGCTAACAACGGCTTCCGAAGGTCGCGTGAGTCATGCTCAATTATTTCTTGGACCTGAAGGTAGTGGCGCACTTCCCATGGCGCTAGCGTATGCGCAATACCTGGTTTGTAGCCAGCCATCAGCTTTCGATAGTTGTGGGACCTGTTCGTCTTGTGTCAAGTCCGCCAAGTTGGTGCACCCCGACATTTCTTATTCTTTTCCGGTAGCACCTAAAGAGAAATTATCACAACCCAAGAGCGTCGATTTCATTACGCAATTCCGGCTTGCGGTGCAGCAGCAGCCGTATTTGAATTATCACGATTGGGTACAAGCCTTAGAGATTGAAAATAAACAAGGACTGATTAACATTCACGAAGCGCGTAACATTATACAACGATTGTCGCTGAAATCGGTGGAAGGATCTTTTCGGGTAATTCTGTTGTGGTATCCGGAAAAAATGAACGTGGAGGCGGCCAATTGTCTGTTGAAAATCCTGGAAGAACCCGAGGAGAAGACGGTATTTTTACTGGTGGCAGAGAACGACGAATCGATACCACTCACTATTTTATCCCGAACACAATTGGTTAAAGTTAACCGACTATCGGATACTGACATGTTCAATGGACTTTCACGTTTGACCGACATCGACCCTAAAGTGGCTCGGTCGGTAGCGCTTCGTGCAAATGGTAACTATCGATTGGCGCTACACTTGTTGGAAGAGGAAGATCCCGATGCTGACGATGCCCTGTTGTTCTTAGAATGGATGCGCGCTTGTTTGAAGTTGAATGTCGTCAAGCTGCAACAAATGAGCGAACAAATGGCAGCCATCGGAAGGGAACGTCAGAAAGCTTTTTTTGAATTTTCATTATCCATTGTGCGCGAATGTTTGATGATCAATTACGGCGACGAGCGATTGGTTCGCATCGAAGGCAAAGACAAGGATAACTTTATCAGATTTGCCCCATTTATTCAGCAGCGAAATGCGGAGGCTTTTATACGCGAGTTGAACAATGCTCATTATCACGTCGAACGCAATGCAAATTTCAAAATCCTTTTCATGGATCTATCCTTCCGGATTTTTCATTTGTTGAATGCCAAGTGATGAAATCACATTCTTTTACCAGTGAAAACTATGCACCAATTGCGTGAATAGTTGATTGCGACTTCCTGATCGGTAACGAATGTACAAGTTACCCGTCTCCAAGCGAAAATGATCATTGAAGCGATAGCCGATACCGGTAAAAATCCGATTCTGATCGAACGTTAAACCGTCAGCCAGTAGGAATAATTCGTCAAAAGCCCCCGCGTACCACCGATGTTTTTCGTTCCACCAATAACGGCCACCGAACTGGTACCTGAAACGAAGTTGGAAGCGGTCCGACAAGAATCGTTCTTCCACACGCAGTCGTTGAGCCAGCACCACGCGCTTGTTCAGAATTTTGTGGATTAGCTGCTGCGTGATTCGGTTTTCTAGCCCTGTAGTTTTGTCCTCGCCGGAATAATTAGCTGCAAGTGAAAATGCATATCCGCAACCAATCTCCACATGAGAGTTGATCTCGTATTGCAAATTGGTGCGTAACAAGAGCTGCTGAAAATCGCCCGTTAGTTCATAGTTGCGCAATTGATAATCCCCGACGGTTGACCAGCGTTCGGAGATTTTGCCATTGATTGCATACGATAACCAATTACCCATGCCTGAGGGCTGTGCAAAGGTTGATCCGGTCATTATCAGGAAACTTACAGCACATTTGAACATGTGTCCTGAAACTGCGTACAATGACCGTCTGAAAGTGGCCGAATAATGCAACATACTGATAAACAGACGAATGAATAGTCGTTAATATTCCTTATTTTTGTAAAAATAGCTTTTTGAAGTAATCAATACTATGGCTTGTGGATCTTGTAGTACCGGAAAAGACGGCCAACCTGGCGGGTGCAGAAACAACGGCACCTGCGGTACGGGTGGCTGCAACAAGCTGAACGTATCCAATTGGTTGACAGACATGGTGCTGCCGCATGGACAAGCACCGTATGATATCGTTGAAGTTCGTTTTAAAGGAAGCAGAAAAGAATTCTATCGCAATAAAGAAGTCACGGACCTTAAGGTCGGAGATGTAGTTGCGTTGGAGGCTTCTCCCGGACACGATGTTGGAGTTGTTTCGATGACCGGAGAATTGGTTCGTTTTCAGTTGCGTAAAAAAGGACTGACAGAATCGTCGGATACGATTAAGGCCTTATATCGTCGTGCGAAACAGAGTGAGGTGGAAAAATGGCTCGAGGTAAAAGATAAAGAGGCGTCCATGATTCTTCGCACGCGCACGGTCATTCAGACGTTGCGCTTGCAAATGAAATTGAGTGACGTGGAATTTCAGGGTGATGGAAAGAAAGCTACCTTTTACTATACAGCGGATGAACGCGTCGATTTCCGTGAACTAATTAAACGGTTGGCGGATGAGTTTCGTATTCGCATCGAGATGCGTCAGATTGGAATGCGTCAAGAAGCTAGTCGTGTTGGTGGTTTAGGAGTCTGCGGATTAGAACTGTGTTGTTCTACGTGGTTGACTGATTTTAAGACGGTGTCTACCGGCGCAGCACGGTATCAAAATCTAGCATTGAATCCTGCGAAACTAGCCGGGCAGTGCGGTAAACTGAAGTGCTGTCTCAATTACGAACTGGACAGTTATATGGATATCATGCGTGATTTTCCACAAACTAACGTTGCGCTGGAAACGGAAAAAGGTCGTGCGGTCCATCAGAAGACAGATATTTTCAAACGATTACTATGGTATTCGTATATCAACGATCGTAGAGGCGCAGCAGAAGGATCCAGTGGTCCGGATGGCGGTGCTTGGGTTGCTATTCCATTGGATCGTGTAAAAGAAATTATTGCGTTGAATAAATCCGGACAGAAAGCCGGAGACTTGTTAGAAGGAGAATGGCTGGAAGTAGAAGAAGTAGAGAAGGAGCCGGATTATCTGAATGTCGTCGGTCAAGATCGTATTGACCGGATGGACAAGAAGAAAAAGAAGAAAAAGAAAAAGAAGCCGTCCGATGTCAGAGGAGGTTCGCAAGTAGCTTCACCAAGTCCAGTTGTAGAAGGCGGAAATCCTCTAACACCCAAGGAGAATCGTCCGCAACAACAAGGAAAACGTCCGCAAGGAGATCGTCCGCAACAACAAGGACAACGTCCGCAAGGAGATCGTCCGCAACAACAAGGACAACGTCCGCAAGGAGATCGTCCGCAACAACAAGGACAACGTCCGCAAGGAGACCGTCCGCAACAACAAGGACAACGTCCGCAAGGAGACCGTCCGCAACAACAAGGACAACGTCCGCAAGGAGATCGTCCGCAGGGTAATCGTCCTCCACGTCAACAGCCACCTAAATCCGACGACGGAAAATGATGATTCGCAATTCTCAATTTCGAGTACTGCTATTCTTTCTTGTACTTCTTAGCTTGACGGCGTGTGATCCGAGTGCGGTATTGGATGAAAACGTCAAGTTGCCTGAAAACCAGTGGGCGCTTAACAATGTGGTGCGCTTGGAAGCGGATATTGCCGATACAGTTATCCCCCACAATATTTATATCAATGTCCGTAATGCTGGCGGTTATTCCTTCAGCAACTTGTTTTTATTTATGAATACCTATACACCAGACGGGAAATTTGCACGTGATACGATTGAGGTGACGTTGGCCGATGAACGCGGACAATGGTTGGGTGATGGTATGGGAGATATTTGGGATAACCGCATCCTTTTCAAGAAGAACTTTGTGTTCCCTCAATCTGGGAAATACCGTTTTGAGCTCGAGCAGGCAATGCGCGTGAATCCATTGCCGGGTATCATGGATGTGGGAATACGGATTGAAAAAGCGAAGTGAAACTGACCATCTCGTGGATCACAACAGCTGATTCAGGATGTGCTCATCGGATTGTTTACTTCGAACGACAATAATTCCCTTTTTCTCTGAAACAATAACTTATGCGTTTAAATAAATTCATTAGTGATACGGGCTATTGTTCCCGCCGCGAAGCCGATCGCTTCATCGAACGTGGACATGTGTTTATCAACGGACAGCGAGCACATGTTGGCGATCAGGTAGAGGTCGGTGATGTGGTACGTGTGAATGGACACGAACTGGAGCCACGTCAGCAGGACGACCTTGTCTTCATCGCACTTAACAAGCCAGTGGGAGTTACATCAACCACCGAAGAGGGCGTCCGCGACAACATCGTTCAGTTTGTCAATCATAGTTCCCGAATTTTTCCGATTGGTCGTTTGGACAAGGATTCACAAGGATTGATTTTTCTGACGAATCAAGGGGATTTGGTCAATAAGATACTGCGTGCTGGCAACCGTCATGAGAAAGAGTACATGGTAACAGTGGATCATCCGCTTACGCCGGACGTCATTCAAGGCATGGCGATGGGTGTTCCGATGCTAGGTGTTGTCACCAAAAAATGCAAGGTTTTTCACGAGGCGCCGAATGTGTTCAGGATCATACTCATTCAAGGTTTGAATCGGCAGATTCGTCGTATGTGCGAATATTTCGGGTATGAGGTGGTGAAACTGGAACGTACCCGTATCATGAATATCACGCTTAAAGGATTGCCTCCCGGAGAATGGCGAGAGTTGACGGCTGAAGAGCTGGAGAGTATTCATCGTATGACTGTTGATTCTTCGTCAGATTCAAAGCCAAAGTCACGTACTCACAAGAAAAGTTCCGGTTCGCAGCAAGCAAAAGCTCCCACATCCGCTCCACAGCGAAACAATCCTGATAATCGGAACCGTCGTCGCGGAGGTGCTTCGAAGCGTAATTCTGGAGCTGGTCCACGGCGGGGAAAACGCCACTAACGGATTTTTTTATCACTAACAGCAAGTACTTTTTCATGGTGGGCCTACTCACATACATGACTTGTTGTTACCTTCGTCCGTAACGAATTATCTTGACCTTATGAAAAAAGCGCTATTCCTGTTGGCAGGTTTGTTCCTGTTGAAAAGCAGTCTGTCGGCTGCACCGCCTGACAGCGAGAAGATCTTGCCTTCGCAGATCTATCAAAAAAAATTAACTAACGGGTTAAATGTCGTCACCGTTCCGTATGCCTCACCCGGAATTGCGGCCTTCTACATCGTAGTACGTGTAGGATCTCGCAATGAGATTGAGCCCGGCCATACCGGCTTTGCACACTTTTTCGAACACATGATGTTTCGTGGCACGGAAAAGTATCCAAAAGAAAAATACAGTGAAGTGCTTAAATCCACCGGCGCATCAGCAAATGCGAATACCAGTCTTGATCGCACTGTCTATCACATGACCGGCAGTTCGGCGAAACTCGAAACCATGTTTGAGTTGGAAAGCGATCGATTTCAGAATTTGAAATATTCCGTGCAAGGCTTCAAAACGGAAGCGGGTGCTGTTAAAGGGGAATACACCAAGAACTCTGCAAATCCGTATACCAAATTGAATGAGCTGATACAGGATGCAGCATTTTCAAAGCACACGTATAAGCATACCACGATGGGCTTCTTCCAGGATATCGTTGATATGCCGAACCAATATGATTATTCCATTGAGTTCTTTAAACGCTTTTATCGTCCCGAATACACGACAATTTTGGTGGTTGGTGACGTGACCAACTCACAGGTTGAAGCATTGGCACAGAAGTATTTTGGTAAATGGCAAACCGGAACTTATACGAGTGAAATTCCAGTTGAGCCGGCGCAGCTCGAGACGCGCAGTACCCATCTCAAAAAAGGGGGCTTCCCACCGTATTTAAGTCTTAACTACAAAGGGCCTGGCTATTCGGACAACGAATTGGATTTTCCGGCATTGGACATTCTTTGTTCCATGCTTTTTTCGGAGAACTCTAAGTTATACGAAGAATTGGTGATCAAGGAGCAGAAGTTACGCTCCATCGAAGGCGGCGCCTATAACACGCGTGATCCATACCTGGTAAGTGTGGAGGCATCGTTGGTAAATGCAGGCGATCTTCAAATGATCAAAGATCGAATTTCTTTGACGCTGGAGCAGGCAAAAACTGCTACACCAGATATCAAGGAAATGGATGCCGCTAGAATGAACTTGAAGAATTCATTTCGTATGCGCATTGACAATCCGACGTCCATTGCAGAGAACCTGAGTTTTTTCACCTGGCTGAGTGGAGATCCTGAATCCTTGAATCGGTATTATGCCAACTACGACAAGGTGACAGCAGCCGATTTGCAGCGCGTTGCTAAAACCTACTTTACGCCAGAGCGACTGACGATTGGAACCATTTCACCAAGCGACAGCGAGACGATCAAATAAGAACCACCATGAAAAAGACACGCTATATAGTACTCTGTTTACTGATGCTTTCACTGAGCACTTTCGCTCAGGAACTCGTGACACTGCCGATGCCTAATTCCGGCAAAGTCGTCATCCGATTGATGTTCCGAAATGGTTCGATAGCCGATCCTAAAGGCAAGGAGGGACTTACCTTGTTGACGACAAATGTGATTACGGAAGGCAGCACAAAGAATTATACGACCACGCAATTGCAGAAGACCATGTATCCATGGGCAGCTCGAATGGGTAGCTCTGTGGATAAGGAAGTATCGATTTTTAGTTTTGAAGTTCCGTCACTGTATCTGGAACCTTTCTATGCACTGGTTAAAGATGTCATGCTTAATCCAGCCTTTGATTCCAGCGATGTTGAACGTGTTCGTTCCAATCAGAAGAATTATGTCGACGAAGTTATCCGTCAATCATCCGATGAAGAATACGGAAAGAAGTACCTCGAGTATGTTCTTTTCCGTGGCACCAATTATCAACACCTTAAGCAAGGAACGTCTGCAAGTATTCCTACAATTACGATTGATGACATCCGTTCGCACTATAAAAATTTCTTTACAAGAAATAACATCATGATTGGTGTAGCAGGTGATTATCCTTCCGGTTTTCCGGAGCGATTGAAGAAAGACTTGACCGGCTTGTCCGATGTGCAACCAAAGATTCCAGTCCCTACGATTTCCGCTCCAATTCAAGGAGCGAATGTCACCATCGTTTCAAAGCAAGGAGCTCTCGGCTCTGCCATTTCCGGCGGATTCCCGTTGGGTATTACCCGCTCTGCCGATTATTTCGCGGCACTGATGATTGCTAATTCTTGGTTGGGCGAACATCGTAAATCGTACTCGCGGTTGTATCAAAAAATCAGAGAGGCCAGATCGATGAATTACGGTGATTATACCTACATCGAATGGTATGAAAACGGCGGCGGTAACATGTTGCCTCCTGCAGGAACACCGAGAAGCATCAATTACTTTAGTGTTTGGTTGCGTCCTGTGCAGACTGCTAAAGGACTAAAAGGCCAATATGAAGAGTTGAGCGATTTGCGTGTCGGTCATGCTCCGTTCGCTATGAAAATGGCATTGCGGGAGATGAATGATTTGATCAACAATGGAATGTCGGAGGAAGATTTTGAAAAAACTCGGGATTTCCTGCGCAGCTATTCTAAACTCTATGTAGAAGGAATGTCCAAGAAGCTAGGATATGCCATGGATTCGCGTTTTTATGGACGCAAAGACTGGATTGCTGAATTGGACCAGCTGCTTTCGACGACTACACGTGAGTTGACCAACAATATTATGAAAAAGTATTGGCAGACCGGTAATATGGAGTGGGTGATTGTCACGGATGAATCAGAGGTAGATCCTTTGGTTAAAACCTTTAAGGATAACGCACCGGCACCAATCGCCTATTCCAATGGCTTGAAAGCATCGTTGAGTAAAGAGATTTTAGCGGAAGACGAAATCATCAACAAATATCCCTTTCCGGTAAATAAAGTAACGGTGGTACAAAGCGATAAGACGTTCCAAGGAGAATAGTAATCGTATAGTTAATTCCATGGATGAAGGACCACGTCAAACGTGGTCCTTTTTCGTTCGTGAAATTTCTCACTACACTCGCTATGTTTGCATATTTCCCGCGAGTAGCATTTGTGTACACTGAAAATAATACTACATTTAGGATGTAAACTTCGCGCCATGATAAAAAAAGTAATAGTTTTTCTAACGGCTATTTTAATACATTTTAATTCGGACGCTACGATTACAGGGATGTCGCCAAATAGCGGGGTTGTTGGTACAAATCATCTTAATACTACCATTACATCCAATGGCACGTTTGTTCAAGCAGCCTCGCCCAATGGCAACGTGTACGAAATCGGATTGCGTCAAGGAGGCACGTACTATTCATTGGCGGATGGTTATTATAACTACACCATCTATCAGAATACAACAATTGTTGATCCGAATACCTTGCAACTGACGGATTTTTCGTTGCCTTATAATGCACCGACTGGTTCCTATACGTTGGTTGTTGGTTATTTGGATCCCATGTTTCAAATGATACAGCCCCAATCGCAATCGTACGATTCGTTGCAAAACGCGTTCACCATTCTTCCGCCAGACGGTTATTTGCAGGGGACTATTTTTGAAGACATCAACCAAAACGGTCAACGCGATGCAGGGGAACCACCGTTTGTGAGTGGACAATTGTTGCTCAATCCGGGAGGAACTTATTATTCACTCACGGCTACTGGTGATTTCTCCATTCCGGTTTCCAACGGAAATTATACAGTTACGTACGTGCGCAGTTCCGGTGACGTTGCTTACTTGACTTCTGATTCGATACAATACACGGTCACTGTTAATGCCGCCAATGTAACTGGTTTAGATTTTGGCGTACACCGTAAATTAACAGGCATCTTTCCTAATCAGGTGGTTGCTGGACAGCAAGTGCGAATAACAGTAGTCGGAGACACCTTGTTTTCGCCCGGCACTAATCTACTTTACTCCTTACAACTTCGAAGAACAGGATCCACCATCACAACCTATTATACCAACATTACCGTCATTGATACTGCCACCGCCAGTGCGTTGGTGTCGATTCCAGTATCAGCGGCAGGTATGTATAGTGCTTGGGCATATATTAGTGGAGGCGTCTATTCAGGTCAGCACTACTTAGCGAATTGCCTGACCGTCCTTCCTCCAACAGGCTTCTTTTCAGGTCACGTCTATTTTGATAGTAACAACAACGGGGTGCAAGATCCCGGAGAGGCTCCGTTAAGTTACCAGCGTTTACACTTGATGCCGGATGATGCGTATGGTTATACGGATGCGAATGGCAACTATGCTATTGGAGCCGCAGCAGGCACACACACTGTATCGTGGGCGCCTGCATCCGGAAGTACATTCGTGCTTTCATCCCCCAATGCAAGTTGGACCGGTACTTTACCAGGAACTACTAACGGATTTGATTTTGGATTGCGGACGACAAATCCTGATTATACCTGCACGGTCAGTATTACTCCTACATTTCCGCGGTGCAACACCAACAACATGTATTTTATGACTTGCCAGAATAATGGCAATATTCCATTTGACGCGCGCTTGTATTTACTTAGAGATGCACAGACCGTTTATAATGGATCGACCGTGTTGGCCAGTGGATCTACGGCTACCGGAGATTCTATCTGGTGGAATTTTCCAAGCATTCAGCCCTTCGCTCCGACGTCCGTTCGCACTGCTCTCCTTATGCCGGGTGCGGGGTCAACGGTTAGCAATGCTGCCTATCTGATTACTTACGATGCTAATGGTATTCCACAACGGACCGCTTACCAATATATCAACGAAGTTGTTCGGTGCTCTTTTGATCCTAATGACAAGGCTTGCACGCCAGAAGGAGTGGGGCTGGAGCATTTTACCCTAACCAGCGCTGACCTAGAATATAAGATTCGCTTTCAAAATACCGGAAACGACACGGCTTATGATGTGCGTATTTATGATCAACTGGATACGAGTTTAGACTGGACATCTCTTGAAATTCTTGAAAGCAGTCATTCGGTGCGTACTACCCTCGACACGACTGGGCAATTGACCTTTTATTTTGAGCAAATTTATCTACCCGATAGTAATGTAAACGAACCAGAAAGCAATGGATTCGTTCGGTATCGAATCCGTGCAAAATCGACTTCTCCTGATTTTACCGTGATCAATAATACCGCGTATATCGTTTTCGATTTGAATCCGGCGGTGGTTACCAATACCACCTATAATACACTCGTACAACAGATTCCATTGTGGGCCTCCATGAATTTAGCGGCGGAGTCTGGAGTAGTTGTATACCCAAACCCTTTCCATAGCCAAACAAGCTTCCGTTTCCCCAATCAGGACGGCAAAATAATCGGTTTTCAACTGTATGACCTAACCGGAAAATGCGTCTTTACAGACCGTATCCGTGGCGATCAGTTTGAATTTTCAGGAAAGGGATGGCAAGTTGGAATGTATTTCTACCGCCTTATCGGTGGCCAGGGGGAATCAATGTATCAGGGAAAAATAATTCTGGAATAACTCAACATTGCAGGTTATTCCCAGGACCTGTAATCCCCATTGTATTCCATATACTGCCGTGTAAATCCTTTTCAAAGACAGGAAATTGGCAGCTTCAAATATTCGTAAATTGACCTCGTTAAAGGTTCAATCTCGGCCATGCCTAAATCTTCTTCCAACGAAAATTTCTCCTCTTACATCAAGTTTTTTTGGCTATTAGTTCTGCTCCCATTTCTGGGAATAGGTCTTGTTTTGTTATTCGCCGCCAAGGGTTGGATCGGAGAAGATCTTCCTTCGTTTTCTGAATTAGAAAATCCTAAAAGTGCGCTGGCTTCTGAAATCATATCGGGTGATCAGGTGGTCATAGGTAAATATTATATCCAGAATCGGACGAATGTTCATTACTACGAACTATCGCCGAATCTGGTCAACGCATTGAAAGCTACAGAAGATGTACGTTTTGAAAGTCATAGTGGTGTTGATCTTCGCGGTTTGTTGCGTGCGGTTTTTCGTGCAGGTACAGCAGGAGGGGGAAGTACAATCACCCAGCAATTAGCCAAAAATCTTTTTCACGAGCGGCCCGATTCTAAATTAGAACGTGTGATTCAGAAGATTCAGGAATGGATCATTGCCGTAGAGTTGGAGCGGCGATATACGAAGGAAGAGATCATGGCCATGTACCTGAACACCGTTGAGTTCAGTAGTAATGCATTCGGCATCAAGTCGGCATCCAGAACCTATTTTAATAAACTGCCGGATTCCCTGAATGTGCAAGAAGCAGCAGTATTGATTGGCATGTTGCAAGCGCCTACTAAGTACAACCCGGTGCGTAATCCCAACAACTCGTTGTCACGACGAAATGTGGTGTTGAGTCAGCTCAATAAATATGATTTCATCACGGATGAACAATACGATTCTTTAAAAGCATTGCCTATCAAGCTCGACTACCAGCAGGATGACCACAATTATGGTTTGGCCACCTATTTTCGGGAGGTGTTGCGAAAAGAGATGTTGGCATGGTGCAAGGAGCATACTAACAACGCTACCGGCAAGCCGTATAATCTGTACACCGACGGGTTGAAGATTTACACTACGATTGATTCGCGGATGCAGCGATATGCGGAAGAAGCGATGAAGGAGCACCTTACCGAACTTCAACGAAAATTCAATGAACATTGGAAAGGTAAAGTTCCCTGGGAAGATCATCCGGAAGTAATTACCGAAGGACTCAAACGTTCGGACCGGTATATTTCAATGAAAGCATCAGGTGCGACGCAGAAAGAAATTGACAAGGCGTTTGCTACGAAGGTAGACATGAAAATTTTTACGTGGAAGGGCGAACGTGATACACTGCTTAGTCCGATGGATAGCATCAAGTATTACAAGAAGATGCTTCAATGTGGATTTATGGCTGTTGAGCCGAAGTCGGGGGCAGTGAAAGCATGGGTGGGAGGAAACGATTACCGCTTTTTCAAATACGATCACGTGAAAGAAGGACGTCGGCAAGTTGGTTCAACGTTCAAGCCATTTCTATATACATTGGCGATGCAGGAAGGATATTCTCCTTGTTATAAAGTGCCGAACGTGCGAGTGTATTTTGATTTGCCTACTGGAGAATCGTGGTCGCCGGAAAATTCAGATGCAGAGTATGGAGGCATGCTTACGCTGAAACAAGGTCTTGCGGAATCAGTTAACTGCGTCTCCGCCTATCTCATGAAACAATTTGGCCCGCAAGCGATGATCGAGATTTGTCGAAAGATGGGAATTACTTCACCGATTGATGCGGTGCCTGCTATTTGTTTGGGAACCCCGGATGTTTCGGTGTATGAAATGGTTGGAGCGTATGCTACGTTTGCCAATAAAGGTGTTTTTACTCAGCCGCAATACCTCACACGCATCGAAGACAAAAATGGAAATGTCTTGCAGGAATTTGTTCCACGACAAGTCGAAGCCATTAGTGAAGAAACGGCTTATTTAATGACGAACCTGATGCAAGGGGTTGTTCAATTTGGAACTGGCGCAAGATTGCGTGGTCAGTACAAACTGACGGCTCCGATTGCTGGTAAAACAGGTACTACGCAGAATCAGAGCGATGGATGGTTCATTGGCATCACGCCTCAACTAGCCGCAGGATGTTGGGTTGGCTGTGAAGATCGTGTCGTGCATTTTCGTTCCATTGAAATGGGGCAAGGCGCTCGCGAAGCAATGCCAATCTGGGCGCTGTTCATGCAACGTGTATATGCTGACAAGACCATTAATTTGTATACTGGCGACTTTCCGTCACCGACTGAACCGCTATCGGTGGAACTGGATTGCAACAAATACAAGCAAGAAGGTGGTACTAGTTCAGGGGCAGATGACAAGGATTTCTGATACCAGCTATTCTAAATTATGATGAAAGCAGGCTAATCGTCTGCTTTCCTTTTTTTACCTTTGAAGTGCATTAAACAAAGAATTATGAATAAGATAGTTGCCGGTGCCGATGCTGCCATTGATGGAATTCAGGATGGCATGTTACTCATGGTCGGAGGATTTGGGCTGTGTGGTATTCCTGAGAATTGTATTGCAGCGTTGGTTAAAAAAGGAATCAAAGGATTGACCTGTATTTCAAACAATGCTGGCGTTGATGATTTCGGGCTGGGATTGTTATTGCAAAATCGACAGATCAAAAAAATGATTTCGTCCTACGTAGGGGAGAACGCAGAATTCGAACGGCAAATGTTGTCGGGAGAGCTGGAAGTCGAGTTGATTCCTCAAGGGACATTAGCGACGCGTTGCCTCGCTGCGGGGTATGGCATGCCAGCTGTTTTCACGCCTGCTGGAGTTGGCACCGAAGTGGCCGAAGGAAAAGAGGTTCGGATTTTTAATGATAAAGAATACCTGCTTGAATATGCTTTTGATGCTCCGTTTGCTATAGTGAAAGCGTGGAAAGGAGATGCCCACGGTAATCTTGTCTACCGCGAAACAGCTCGAAACTTTAATCCATTGATGGCTATGGCCGGACGAATCACCATCGCCGAAGTCGAGGAGCTAGTACCAGTTGGCACGTTGGATCCGGACCATATTCATACACCAGGAATTTATATTCACCGAATTTTTCAAGGTGAAAAATATGAGAAGCGGATTGAACAACGAACCATCCGCAAAAAATAATTCGACCATTTATTTCGAACTACCATAGCAGTCAATCAATTCTTGTGAATTAAAAATAATATCATGCTGGATAAAATCGGAATCGCAAAACGAATCGCCAAGGAAGTTAAAGATGGCTATTATGTGAACTTAGGAATTGGTATTCCTACGTTGGTGGCCAATTACATTCCCCAAGGCATGAATGTCGTCTTGCAGTCAGAAAATGGACTTTTAGGAATCGGACCGTTCCCATTTGAAGGAGAAGAAGACCCAGACCTGATCAACGCGGGCAAGCAAACTATTACCACGTTACCAGGTTCTGCTTTTTTTGATTCAGCTATGAGTTTTGGAATGATTCGTTCCGGGAAAGTCGATCTCACCATTTTGGGAGCTATGGAAGTAAGTGAGGAAGGCGATATTGCTAATTGGAAAATTCCTGGAAAGATGGTGAAAGGCATGGGTGGTGCCATGGATTTGGTGGCCTCAGCGAAGAACATCATTGTTGCTATGCAACACGTCAACAAAGCAGGTGAATCAAAGTTATTGCCAGCATGTACCTTGCCGCTAACGGGTAAGCGGTGTGTCAAAAAGATTGTCACTGAATTGGCTGTATTGGATGTGCTTCCTGAAGGTGGGTTCAGATTATTGGAAAGAGCTCCCGGCATTACGGTAGAGCAGATTGTTCAAGCCACGGCCGGGAAATTAGTGGTAGAGGGAGAAATTCCTGAAATGCGCATTGATTGAAACCGCACGAATTTTCTTGCGTTGAACCATCGGCCCGAAGCATTATTCGTTCATTAGGGCAACTTTTATGAGCCAGCGACCTATTACCAAATTATCCATCATTATTCCCGCTTACAATGAAGCGCCTACGATTCATTTGATACTGGATAAGGTGCGAGAAGTAAGGCTTACCAATGACATTGAGAAAGAGATTATCATTGTCAATGATTGCTCTAAGGACAATACAGCAGAGATTATTAATGAGTATTCTAAGGCTCATCCGGAGGCGGGTATCCGGTTATTCAATCAGCCAGTCAACATGGGCAAGGGCGCGGCGATACACAAAGGCATTGAACTGGCAAGCGGAGATTTTCTCATCATTCAAGATGCGGATCTCGAGTATGATCCGCAAGAATACAATGTGTTACTTAAACCTATTCTCAGCGGTTTTGCTGATGTCGTTTACGGCTCACGCTTTCTAGGAGGGAAACCTCATCGCATTCTTTTTTTCTGGCACTCCATTGGCAACAAGTTTCTGACAATGTTGTCCAACGCATTCACGAATCTGAATCTTACCGATATGGAGACCTGTTACAAAATGTTTCGATCGGATATTATTAAGAAGATTACCTTGAAGGAAAATCGATTTGGATTTGAGCCAGAAGTTACAGCGCGAATTTCCCGTATCCCAGAAATACGTATTTATGAAGTAGGCATTTCTTATTACGGACGTACATATGCCGAAGGAAAGAAGATTGGCTGGAAAGATGGTTTTCGTGCCATCTATTGCATTATAAAATACAATCTGTTTTCAAGATAATCGCCGGAATCGATGGAACGCTTCTCAAATTTTTGATGCCAAACCGACGCTCAATGGGAGATCAGGTGCATTCGGTTTTTAAAAATTAATTGCAGGGATTGCAGAAATCAACCGTTGAGTATATGCTGATGAGGGTGCGTTATAAATCTCATCAGGATCGCCCATCTCTTCGATTTTACCTTTGTTCATCACAATCATTCGATCGCTCATGAATTTCACCACCGAAAGATCGTGGGAGATGAATATATAGGTGAATCCGAATTCTCGTTTCAATTCGTTCAGTAAATTCAGCACCTGCGCTTGCACAGATACATCGAGTGCACTAACCGATTCGTCGCAGATGATGAATTGAGGTTGAAGTGCTAATGCTCGAGCGATGCAGATACGTTGGCGCTGACCGCCTGAAAATTCATGAGGGTAACGATCGAAATACTCGTGCTTTAAAGAGACACGTTGCAGCAACTCCATTACCTTCTCTTTACGCACAGAATTATTTTCATGCAACTGGTGTACTTGCATGGGTTCCATGATAGCATGACCGATAGTCATGCGAGGATTTAAGGAAGAATAAGGATCCTGAAAAATGATTTGGATATTCTTTCGCATGGCTCGAAGTTCTTCTCCTTGTAACGCTGCGAAATCTTTCTCTTTGAATATAACTTTGCCACCTGTCGGTTCTATCAAACGAATGATACTTCTGCCCAAAGTCGTTTTACCGCAACCTGACTCGCCGACGAGGCCAAGTGTTTCACCGGGATAAACGTTAAAGGAAACATCATCGACGGCCTTAATGAATTCCCTTTTGCCTCCAAACCAACCACGACGAACCGGAAACCATGTTTTTAATTGTTCAACTTGCAGAATAGGCGACTGGCAATAGAGTTGTGCTAAGTGTTTAAGGCGCTCTGCGTTTGTTATGACCTGAGATGCAATAGCTATATTGACGTCTGTTTCGACGGCTGAAAAAGTGCCATCGACTTCTTCTTTCATAAAATCACTAACGATTGGCAATCGCTTCACACGTCGATCGAGCGGAGGTCTGCACGCTAACAAACTTTTGGTATAGGGGTGCTTAGGGTGCTTGAAGATTTCACTAACCGTACCATACTCTACCACGTTGCCTTTGTACATTACCACAATCTTGTCTGCAATTTCAGCAATGACGCCGAGATCGTGCGTGATAAAGAGCATACCCATTTCTCGCTCTTGTTGCAACGACTTCAATAATTCTAAAATTGTTTTTTGTACGGTTACATCGAGCGCAGTAGTAGGTTCATCGGCAATTAATACTGACGGATTACAACTGATGGCCATGGCAATCATGACACGTTGCTTTTGTCCTCCACTGATTTCATGAGGATAAGCATCGTAGAGTTGAGCGGCGCGCGGTAGCTGAACCTTTTCGAACAATTCAATGGTTTTGAGGCGCGCTTCTTTTTTAGAAAGCTTTAGGTGCAAACGTAACGCTTCAGCGACCTGGTATCCGCAAGTAAGTACCGGATTTAATGAAGTCATCGGCTCCTGAAAGATCATGGCTAATTCTTTGCCGCGATATTTCCTCATTACATCCGGCGATAGTTTGGCTAAATCGATTACATCGCCGTTGGCTGAGTGATAGCTTATCGAACCCTTTGCAATGCGACCAGAAGCACTTATCAGTCGCATGATGGAAAGCGATGTAACGGATTTTCCGGAGCCAGATTCGCCAACAATTCCGATGGTCTCCCCGCGATTCAGCGAAAAACTAACATTGTTCACAGCGATTACATCGCCATGGTCAGATGGGAAAACAGTCTGGAGTTGATCGACATGGAGCAATGGCTGCATGCAGTAAAGATAATGGGTATTTTCAAAGCATAAAGTACCAGAATCGATATATCAGGGCTAAATTTTACGACTCATCATACGACTACTTTCGAATATCTCGTGCCTTCCACAAGTGCAGACAGGCATAGGTGCGGTAGGGCGCCCATGCAGCTGCGATTCGATCCATTTCCCTACGCAAGACTTTTTTATCAGACGGATCAAGACGATATGTATACATCATGCTTTGTTGTATGCCGAAATCATCGGGAGCGAAAACATCCTCACGACCTAATGCGAACATCAATGTCATTTCTACAGTCCATCGACCGACGCCTTTGATTTGTGTTAAGAGTTCGATGACTGATTCATTATCCAGCTTTCTAAACGACGAATCCGTTAACGATAGTTCATCGAAAAATCGGGCCACATTGTGCACATAATTCGCTTTAGTTGCTGAAAGACCAATTTTTCTCAGACTAGAGGTAGGCACTTGTAAAACTGCTGCTGCACTTGTGTTTCCGACCGGTAGCAGTTCCATGAATCGATTTTCGATGATGGTAGCCACTTTGGTGGAAAGTTGTTGAGCAATGATGGAACGGCATAGGTGAAGGCAGATGTTCTTTCGTCTGGATACTTTCAACGGTCCAGTGGCTTTTATCAGCATTTTCATGCGCGAATCTTTGGATAAGATTTCGATGTATTCCATCGCTTAGGCAAAATCAATTTGATCGGGAGTAAGTAATTCCTTTCCCTGAAATTTTAAAAAAATCTGCGCTACTGTTAACGTATCTTTCTGGCAATAGGTGACAATTCTATCCAGGTTATTTTCTACCCAATATACTTCCCATACTTTACTACCATCGATATCGTCTTTTGGCGTAGGAATGCCAAACACATTGGCTAACAAGTTAAGGGATGTGAAGGATTTATAGTCACCAAATTTCCAGAGCTCGTGCGTATCGAGGTGATTCACTTCCCAAGGCTTTTTTCCTGGTGTATTTAATATAGCAGGTAAGTGAATGCCATTGATTAGCATTCGTCGCGATAAAAAAGGGAAGTCAAACTCTTTTCCATTATGAGCGCACAACCATCTTTCGGATGGCAGAAATGATTTCTGGCAGAGTGTTGCAAAATCTTGCAGCACTTTCTTTTCATTGTCACCGTAAAACGACTTGATTCGGAAGCGATGATCCGATGTAAACATGCCGCAGGAAATACAAATGATCTTACCGAACTCTGCGTAGATGCCGGCGCGGTGATATAATTCCTCCGGCGTTTCATCATCTTTACGCAACTGCAGTGCTTTTCGTGTCCATAATTCTTGCATTGCTGCTGGGGCATCGTTGAAAGAGGAATACGCTGGTACGGTTTCGACGTCCAGAAAAAGTATGGAGGTAATTGGATACTGATCGAGCATGATGATTTAATACATCAAAGATAATTTTACCCGTAAAACTCAGGGCTGCTTTAAAGCGGATAATTGTAAAACTTACCGAAGCATTACTCCGGGTTTCCCTATGAAAGGAATCAGGGTGAAATTATTTTCCGTGATGCTTTCTGCCAAAAAAACATACTTTTTATCAAAGATTTGTTGTTGGAGGTAAAAACTGATCCAGTATTCGTTGCTCAGACCGAACAACGACGGCATGATGGGTTCTACTTTGACATAATCAAGAGCGCCTACATGATCGATTAAGTGACGAAGCACAGATGTTTTAACGGGTTCACCATTCAGTTCACCGTATCCTTTAGAGGCCACTAACACTCCAGTGATATCTTCTTCGTAAAGATTGATGAGATAGACGTTCCAAACGGTTTCACCAGTTTCTTCTTCTTGTTCGCGCACTACCGCCAGCGCGATGTTCTCCACTTCCGGTCGATGGATGTCTTTGAGCATAGCAACAAAGTTAAGAAATAATAAAAGCTAGACTGCTGTCGTAAAAATTTCCATCCCGAATTGTGTGGCAAGATGTGCAAGCAGTTTATTTTTCACCTGCGCAATATCTTGTAGTTGCCCAAGTTCTTTTTCCAACGATGTTACTTGCTTATCATTGATTCCACACGGAACGATATTATTAAAATAGGAGAGATCTGAGTTGACATTGAAGGCGAAACCATGCATGGTCACCCAACGCGAGCAGCGAACGCCCAATGCACATATTTTACGAGCCTTAAAAGGATCATTCGGATCTAACCATACGCCTGTATAACCAGGATAACGGTCGCCCTTTAAACCATATTCAGCCAATGTCAGAATAACGGCTTCTTCCAAATACCGAAGGTATTTATGGATGTCCGTGAAGAAACAATCGAGATCAAGAATGGGATAACCCACAATTTGACCGGGACCATGATACGTTATATCACCACCACGATTATTTTTGTAAAAAGAAGCGCCAATTTTTGATAGCTCATCCTCCTGAAGCAATAAATGTTTTTCTTCACCACTTCTTCCTAACGTATAGACGTGCGGGTGCTCACAGAAAATAAGATGATGCAATTGCTCAATGATTTCAGTAGGAGCGGCAGTTCGGTTGAAAAGCTTGCGAGAAACAACTTCTTGAAAAAGTTGCTCTTGTAAATCCCACGCAGTTGCATAGTCGATGAATCCTACGTCCCGAAATCGCACTCGCTTCATGCTGTAAAAATACGAAATATGCAGGAAAGAAATTAAGACCTACTTGTACTTTGAGATAACCCTGAACGTGCCTTCTACACCAAGGAAGGGCGATGGGTACTATTAAAATTGATTCAAAATCATTCTTACTTTAATTCGTTAAGCCAATGTCCGGTGATTAATTTTCGACCAAAATGGAAACATCTAGTAGTTCTCAGGAGGTATCCCTTTGAATGGATTTTTACTAAATGAAAACAAGTATAAACGTAGATGATTGCCTTGATTTTCACAATTGAACCGAAGAATTGTTATTCAAATCTTGGATAAAACATGATTTTGATAGGATATAATCCTCCTTTTATATCTTAAATTTGTAAAGAGCCATTGATGTATGCGCCTGTACCTAATTGCCTTTTTCGTACTACTATTTTTACGTGTCAATGGTCAACCATCATTGATGTGGAATGTTGGCAATGGATCTACTCCAATTAATTTGCGTTTGACCTCCGCCGGCGATGTATTGGTAGTGACGACGCAAGGAATCTTGCTATATTCGGGTGCTAATGGGCAATTGCTTCGTCAGGATTTTAACTTTTCAACGGCAGATGCAGTAGTAGATGATGCAGGAAGTGTCTACATCACTGGTAATGTGGATACACTTGGTAGTAGTGCGCCCTATATTCGAAAGGTTGATTCTGTTTTTCAACAACAATGGATGACTGTATTTTTTCCAGCTGGCACAAATCAGTTTACTGCTAGTAATATTCTTCTTAGTAATGGTAATGCATACATTGCAGGCGCTTTTTCCGACTCAATACTACTGGCAACAGGTTGTTATTCTGCTTCAGTGGATATTTTGGGAACCATTCGATGGTCATACGGATTTGTCTCCTCTCCTGTTAACCAGGATTATGTTCTCTTTCGTATGGATCAGCTTGGACAACCTGTGATTGGATCAAACGTAGATCACCTGGACTCCAGTAGTGGAGAGATGTCTTTTCGTACCATCGATCAGAATGGATCATTTCTACACGAATCTGTGTTTGATCCTATTTCTGCGCGGGATATTTTGACTGATATTGAATTCGGTCCTGGGAATTTGTATTATCTCACGGGATCCTACAATCTTACCAACGCTATCGGAAACTCCGTTAGTGTATTTGGCGTTTTTGATTCTAATGGATTGTTAACCAACTTCAACGGGTATGATGGCTATTATTACGATGAAGGCCAACAGCTTTTCGCGGATTCCTTAATTGGAGTGTATGCCATCGTTACAGGCACCGATGTATTAGGCACTACCAACAGCCATTTCGATGTCTTGCGTCTTTCCGATGTAGGGGCAATTACCTGGCAACAGCGCCATCAGCAAGGACTTCCGGTATTTGAATATGCTAATGACCTCGCAATAACACCTTGCAAAGATGTTCAAGTGTGCGGTCGTTATCGAAATACAGTCATGTTACACGATGATGGCATCGTGGTAAGGTATGATTCAACGGGTATCATGCAATGGGAAATTTATTATCGTCAACCAGGAAGCGATGTTGAATTCACAAAGTTGGCTATAGTGGATGACTATACATGTTATGCTTTAGGTACTTCAACAGATTCACTTGGCAACATCCAGTTGATCTTGGTTAAGTACAATCAGAATACTACTGAAATCCCTACCATTGGGTCATCGTCTAATGCGAGGATTTATCCGAATCCTACTCATGATCGTTTATATATCAAATGCGATGGTTTTGTTACAAAGGCAACCGTGATGGATGCTTACGGTCGAAATTCATTGGTAATTACCGATGAAGTCATCCGAAGTATAGACGTCTCAACACTCGAGCCTGGAAGCTATTATATGAAAATAGAATCGTCGAATGGATTCATCATCCGGCGTTTTCTGAAAGATTGAACAAAAGAAAAAGTTTCAGAACACCATCGTTCCCATCAGTCTTTTTAATTCAATTTCTGCCAGCTTAGCGATGTAACGAACATTGACTACGGAGGCTGCAGTTTGCTCGTAACTGGATTGTGCCGCACGAAGATCAAGAATGGTTGATTGACCAAGCGAAAATCGTTGCAGTTGAATTTCCATCACTTGTCCGGCTAAGATGAAGCTCTCTTCTTGTTGATCCAATTGACCGAGTGCGATGCGATAGGCTTCATATGATTTGATGGCATCGGCCTCAAGCCGTTGTTTCGTCATAGCGGTTTCAGTTTTTGCACTGGAGGCATTCAATTGAGCGATGCGTTCCTGTGTTTTTACGCTCCCACCATAATAAATCGGTACTTGAAGCGTGGCACCTACCGATGGTCCACTGAATTGATTCAACAACGAAAATCCTGCTTCGTTTGCAGTTCGGCTATAGCCGTAAGCGCCATCGAGGCGTATTGAAGGAAGACGTTGCGATCGAATTTCACGAATCAATTGCTCGCTGACCGTCGACCGTTGCTCAGCAGCAATCATCTCAGGATGACTATCCAGGTATCTCAGAACCGAATCCAGCCCAATGGATCGATCAATCACAATGGTATCCGTTAATGTAAAAAGTGAATCCGGATGGAGTGACATCAATACGGCCAGGTCAACAGTCGATCTTCGTATCAATAACTCTTGCTCGGCTAAGTTTTGTTTTACGTCATTCACATCGATGGTTGCCTGAAAAAGATCGGCATTGTTTGAAAGCCCTACTTGTACTCGCTGATTGATAATCTCTTGTTTTTTGATGGCAAATTCTTGACTCTTCAGGAGTGCTGCTTGGTAGCGTTGCTGGCGTACGATGTCGAAATACTTTGCTGTAACTTGCGAAGCCGTCAGTTGTAATTGAATCAGTAATTCTTGTTGCCCAATTGATTGTAACGCGTCCAACCGTTGTTTTGATGCTTGAATTTTGAATCCATTAAATAGAAAATAACTGGCGTTTGCAGAAGCTGAAAAACTATTCGATGAATTTCCTGTTCGACTGATTTCAGTACCATTCGAAAAAGATTGATTGATATCAGTCAACATTTCCTGATCACGAGATGATAGATCTACTTGCGGCAATGCGCCAGCCATGCCAGCGGTATTATTCAAGCGAGCAGCATCAGCATTGTTCTGCGCGATACGGATAGCAAAATTGTTTTTAAGGGCTACGTCTTGTGCTTCTTTTACTGACAACGGCTGTTGCGCCCAGCCAGTGGAAGTGATGAGAAGGACGACTAGCAACAATTGGGTTTTCATTCTTCCTCAGTAGTTTTATGGCGTTTGCCTGAAATGACAAGATACATGGCAGGAATAACAAATAGTGTGAGGATCAACGAGAATAAAAGTCCGCCGACGACTACAATTCCCAGCGGGATGCGACTGGTTGCAGCAGCTCCCAAACTAAGTGCAATGGGTAATGCTCCCAAGGTGGTTGCCAAGGTGGTCATTAGGATCGGACGTAATCGTTGTGAAGAAGCCTCCAGAATCGCATGATGGATTGGAAGCCCTTCGTCTCTTTTCTTGTTGGTAAACTCAACGATTAAAATACCGTTTTTGGTTACTAACCCAATCAGCATAATCATACCAATCTGCGAGAAGATGTTTAAGGTCTGACCGAAAATCCACAGGCTAAGCAGTGCGCCAGCGAGAGCAAGTGGCACCGTGATCATGATAGTTAGCGGATCACGGAAGCTTTCAAATTGTGCGGCTAACACGAGGTAGATTAACATGAGCGCAAGTATGAAAGCGAAAAGAATATTAGAAGAACTATCGGCAAAGTCGCGTGAGGGACCACTTAGTGAAGTTTGGAACGACTCATCCAGAAGCGTGTCAGCGATACCGCGCATCACATCGATACCATCACCAATAGTTTTTCCTTCCGCCAAGGAGGCTGATATAGTCGCTGATTTAAAGCGATTGAAGTGAAACAAGGTAGGAGGATTTGCAGTCGTAGTCAGGTGAACCACCGAAGATAATGGTACCAAGTTACCAGATACCGTTCGGATATTGAGGTTGTAAATATCATCTGGTTTTGAACGATTGTTCAACTCTACCTGAGATAGCACAGGATATTGTTTTCCATGCATGGTGAAATACGCTATACGTCTTCCACTAAATGCACTCTGTACCGTACCAGCGATATCAGAAACAGTAAGTCCAAGCTCACGCGCTCTCATTCGATCTATTTCTAGGCTCACCTCCGGACGGTTGAATTTGAGATTCACATCTACATTTTGAAAGGTTTTGTTGGACCGCGCCGCTTCAAGAAATTTTGGAATAGTTGTTTTTATTTTTTCAAAATCGATATTCTGCAATACAAATTGAACAGGCAATTGTCCACGCGAAGCCATACCCACAGAAATTGTCTGATCTTCCAATGGGAAAATTCTCAGAGCATTGAATCGAGATAACTTTTTCGATAGCTCTTGCGCAATCTCAGTTTGTGATCGAACACGTTCGTTCTTCGGCACTAATATCAGACGACCAAATCCTGTATTAGTACCAGTACCAAATACGCTTGGTACCATCTGGAACGTAAATTCTTCTTCGGGAATCGAATCCATCAGGAAGTTCGAAAATTCTTCCCCAGCTTTACTCATGTATTTGTAACTAGCACCTTCCGGACCAGTCATTGAAAATCGTATGCTGCTTTTATCTTCTAATGGAGCAAGTTCACTTTGAAGTGAGTTGCCAATGAAATAGATGATACCAGCACAAATTATCAAGATAGCCCAGGCCAATTTTTTGCGCTTCAGAAATCGCTCAAGTTTCGATCGGTATCCGTTTTCCATGGAACGGAAGAACGGTTCAGTTCGGTCATAGAATCTGCCGTGACCTTTTCCTTTACGGTGTAATACGACATTTAATACAGGTGTGATGGTGAGTGATACAAATGCGGACACAAGCACAGCACTAGCGACAACAATACCAAATTCACGGAATAGACTACCAATAAACCCTTGCAAGAATACAACGGGTAAGAATACTACGGCCAACGTGATGGAGGTGGAAATGACAGCAAAAAATATTTCCCGACTACCTTCTCGTGCAGCGTCTCGGATTGACATACCTTGCTCCAGTTTTCGAAAAATATTTTCCGTTACAACGATTCCATCATCTACCACCAAACCGGTAGCCAATACGATGCCGAGCATAGTAAGGATGTTGATGGAAAATCCTGCGAAATACATGATAGCGAAGGTTGCAATCAAGGATATCGGGATGTCAATGATCGGTCGTAAAGCAATCAGCCAGTTTCGGAAAAACAAGAAGACTACCAGCACCACTAATAAAAATGCGATGAGTAATGTTTCTTGTACTTCTTTCAGAGAACGGCGTACATTTTTGGTGACGTCAATCAATGGGTCAAGTTGAATATCTCCAGGCTGTTCGCGTTTTAATTCGTCCAGTCGCTTGTAAAACTCGTCGGCGATACGAATATAGTTTGCTCCAGGTTGAGGGATGATTACCAGCGAAACACCAGGCGTTCCGTTAAGTCGCCAACTTAATTCATATTGCTCCGGACCTAATTCAATCCGAGCAACATCACCAAGTCGAATAATCTGATCTGCTGTCTCACGAATAATCATGTTGCGGAAGTCCGCCTCGTTGGTGAAACGTCCGGTAGCCCGTATAGTCATCTCGGTCTGACTACCATATACTTTCCCCGAGGGGATTTCGACGTTTTCTGCGTTTAGAACTTGGGTAATATCGTTAAATGCAAGACCATATGCGGATAATTTATTCGGATCTATCCAAAGGCGCATGGCGGGCCTCCGTAATCCAAAAATATTGACAGCACTTACTTCCGGAATAGTTTGAAACTTGTTTTGTAATACGTTCTCTGCATAGTCGCTTAATTCTAGTAATCCTTTTGTCTGACTTCTTACAGCAAGAAGAATGATGAAGTCGCTATTCGCATCGGATTTGGTAACAACAGGTAGCGCATCAATGTCTTGAGGAAGATTTTTAACAGCTTGACTTACTTTATCGCGCACATCATTGGCAGCAGCTTCTAAATTGGCATCTACATTAAACTCAACAGTGATGGTGCTGTTGCCCGTTGAGCTGGTAGATGTCATGGTCCGTATATCCGGAATTCCGTTGATGGATTTTTCCAACGGTTCGGTAATTTGATTTTCCACTACATCCGCGTTCGCTCCAGCGTAGGCGGTTGTAACGGTGATGACAGGCGGATCTACAGCTGGGTATTCACGTACACCCAGATACGAATAGCCAATCCATCCGAACAGGATGATGAGCACATTCATCACCGTGGCTAGGATGGGACGTTTTAGTGATAGTTCGGAAATATTCATGATCGGACAGCGGGATTAGTCGATCGCGACTTCTTGCACGGAGCGGACCTTGACCGCAGCGTTTGGTCGAACAAATAGCACTCCAGTTACTATGACGGTATCTCCGGCAGAAAGTCCTTCGGTGATTTCCACAACACCTTCGGTCCGAAGTCCGGTTTTTACATTCACAAATACACCTTTGCCGCCTTTTACGGTGAGCACTTTGCTGGATATTGCATCGGGTATCACGCATGGTGTGGGTACGATGATGCCAATCATAGGATTACTCAAAATTACTTTCACGTATGCTCCGGGAATCAATCGGCCACTTTTAAGAATAGCGCGTGCTTTAATATTTCGGGTTGCAGGATTGATTTGTGGATCGAACGCCGAAATGTAGGCCGCCAACTTCTGCTCATCAGAACCAATTATAGTTACAGTTGCGCCAGTTTTCAAGTGCGATGCATACTGCTCAGGTAGTGTGAAGTCGATCTTAACAGGACCATTTTCTTGCAAACTTCCCAAAGCAGTTTGTGGAGTAATGTAGGCGCCTTGACTAACCATTCGTAATCCTAATGTCCCATCAAACGGTGCACGTACCTCAGTTTTTTCGATGAGTGCTTTGGTGATGTCTACCGATGCTTCCAGCGTGGCTACCTGGCTGACGGCATTATCGTAATCTGCCTGATTGACACCGCTGACCGCCAATAATTTTTCAAATCGTGCTTTGTTGGCTTTAGCAAGAGTTAGTTGCGTGGTTTCTTGTCGGAGACGTGCTTGTAATTCGGCATCGTTTATTTTTGCCAGTAAAGTCCCTTTCGTGACGGAGGCGCCATCTTTCATTGTTAGTTGAATAAGGCGACCACTGCTTTCAGCGTGAAGCTCTACACTTTCACCGGCAAGTACCGATCCGTTACACATTAGTTCATTCTGAACCGTCATTTCAGCGGCTACAATCACATCGACCGGTACTGGAGGAGGAGGTGATTGGACACTAGCAGATGGATTGTTTCCGCAAGCGGCCATGATGATTAGTATCAGTAAAACTAGTAGATATCGCATAGGTAGGGAATGACTGTGAAAATACATTTTTTAAAGGATGGGAAACGCTGTGTCCAGTTCTTTTTATGGAATGCTAAAGATAACAACCTGCCTGACTAAAAAGAGTGATTGTAGGCAGTATTTACTATTTCAACCCGATGAATTCATCACCAGAAGAATAGTATCTTCGTGACTATGAAAAAGAATTATGCATTGTTTTTATGGGTAGGATGTATCCTGTGCTTATCCTCCTGTTTACGTAAAGAAGAAAAAGTTATCGTCCTCGGTGAACCAGATTGGATTGATCTTACTTATCCGTTTGATTCAACTACTCTCTACTGGCCCAATAATCCTTTAGGATTTGTACATAAGACAGAGGCTGCTGGCACCACTCCGGGTGGTTACTTTTATTCATCCTATTCGGTGTGCGCACCTGAACACGGCGGAACACACGTTGATGCTCCGATACATTTTGCCGAAAATAAATGGACCATTGATGAGGTTCCGCTGGATCATTTAATAGGCGATGCAATTCTCGTGGATGTTTCTGAAAAAGCGTTGAAGGATCGCGACTACCAGATCACCATTCAAGATCTTGAAGCTTGGGAAAAGAAGAATGGCGCTATTCCGCAACATGCCATCGTACTTTTCCGAACCGGCTATGGTGCATTTTATCCGAATCGGGAAAAGTATTTCGGCACGTCCATAAAAGGGCTTGAGGCAATTCCGTTACTTCATTTTCCTGGAATAGGCCCAGACTGTGCTCAATGGCTCGTTGACAAACGGGAAATCAAAGCAGTAGGATTGGATACGCCAAGTATGGATTACGGACAATCCAAAGAGTTTAAGACACATCGAATTATTTGCGGCAATAACATTTGTGGATTCGAAAATGTGGCCAACCTTGATCGCCTACCTGCTAAAGGTGTACGCGTGATTGCTTTACCTATGAAAATCGGGGAAGGTAGTGGAGCCCCACTTCGAATCATCGCCAGTGTGATGAAAGAACTTCCTGGAATCCCAGAATAATGGCATATGATTAATTAATTTTCTGGCCGGAACAGAAGCGCAGAATAGGGGGATCAATCGTGTAACCGTATTTCATAGCCATGTTAAAATCTGGACATGCTTCGGCTTGCCTTCCCAAGTTCCAAAAACAGTAACCACGGTTGAAAAAACAACGACCATTGTCTACTTGCTGACTGTTAATCAGGGAAGTGTACAAGGTTACTGCTTCAGCATATTGTTGCATATCAACTAAGCAACCAGCCATATTTTTAAGGACATAAAAATCGGTAGGTTTAATTTCAAGCGCTTTTCGGTAGTTTGCTACTGCGCTTACATTTTCGCTTTTGTTTTGTAAAATACCTCCCGTGTAGAAATATTTGTCGAAGAGAAGGCCTTTGTCATCCGGGTGCTCACGTACAGCAATTTCCAGTTCAGAAATAAAGGAAGCTGGATTATTGGTACAGAAAAGCATGTTCTGACAATATACCGAACACACTTTTGGTGACTTGTTCCACTTTTTAATTTCCAGGTAAGACTGATGCAACGCAGCTGAATCTTTTTGCTGAGCTTGAAATCCGGACAAAAGTGTAAACAGCTGAAGGTTGCAAGGTCGGTTATTGAATGCGATACGCGCATAATAGATAGCAGAGTCCTTTCTTCCCATGTCGTCGAAAGATTTACTACGCACCATCTCGGCGTAATAAAGATGCGGGTTGGAATTATCTTCATTCAACACACGGAAGGCTTCGGCGTATTTTTTTTCTTCACACAAGTACTTCGCCTTCACACAGGCAATCGGCATACAAAGCTGGTTTAGGTTTGGTATCCAAGGCAGTCCTGCGATGATTGTTTCTGATGGAATGACTTTGTTGGTAGGCTTGGGATTTCCCAACCAGTCGTTAGCAATCATATTTTGAGTCCGAAGCGAGGTGAAAACTTGCTTGGAAACATACGTTGTGCCGATGCCAATCAACGAGAAGATGACCACAGTTGTAGTCACCATTTTTGAATTTTTTGGTTGCTGATCTGAAATCTTGGGATAGAGTAAAACACAGGTGCCTGCCATCACCAGCGTAAAAGCAATTTGCATACTCGGCCGTTCCAACGGGAAATTGAAAAGCGAATCGATTGCGTATGCTACCAGCATGAACAACAACGTCATCCAAATCATTCGTTGTTCGTTCGTTAAAGTACGTCGAAGTAAAGCACTAATCGATAGGCTGGCCAGTAGTATAAAGATACTGAGATAGATCAAGCCACCTGGAATCCCAGTTTCTGCTGTAACTTCCAGGAAGTCACAGTGTGCATGTTTGGAGCTTCCAAATCCAGAGCGAATGTATCGTTCATACGGAATTGTATGGATCTTCCAGTTTCCGAACCCGCCACCTGTAATGGGATGTTTCGAAATGAAATCAAGCGCAGATCGCCAAAGCACTAAACGTCCGCTGCTGCCTTCGTTGGATACGTCGATTGACCCTACTCGTTCTGTCAAAGAACCGTAGGTGCCAGCTTTCTTAGTATGTTCAACGGTGGTCATCATCCACTGCATTAAAATCACTGCAGCAATGGAAATTCCTGCCATCCAGATAATGGTTTGACGGGCTTCGTTGTTTTTATCTTGTTTGCGTGAAATCAGAACTAGTCCTATGCAGTAGCCAATTATTACCAAGAAAAGACTGATGTATGCTGCGCGTGCATTCAGTAAGATAATGGCTGAGATAGTGATTAATAAACCCATTCCTGCAGCCATGCGTTTGCTACCACGGAATTGATTAAACAAATAGAGCAACGCAGGCAATTTAACGACAATCGAAGCGGCTAGAATATTTTTGTTGCCATTGCTTGCTCGAATATTAAAGATGATTTCGTATACATATCGAAATGATTTGTAGTTAGCAGCAAATTCTCCGAAAGCGCGTACACTTTGAATACAAGCAATGACACCGGCAATTGTCAATAGCTCCTTTAAAAGTGCTGGTCGAAGATGCATCATGATCAATAAATAAATCACGGCATTGACGGTAATTAACAACCTTGAAAAGGTGACAATACTTTCTACCACGTTGAATGCCGAAAAAAAAGAAACAGCACTCACAACGGTAAATAGCAAAAGACTTATCAGCGGCAATTGTAATACGGGTAAACGTGGAAGACGCGCTCGATATTTAACTAGGAAAAATCCACTGAACAGATTGAGAATAGCAAGAAACAGCCATTGACTTCCCATGTTATCCACCGTCTCCAAGCCAGGAAAAAACTCTGCCAAAAGGTACAGGAAGGCTAGCCAATGAACGGCCGGAGCATTTGTTATTGATGGAAGTTGTTTTTTGACTTTTTTCATAGGTACTGAAATGAATTGTAGAGCGAACTAACTAGGCTCTGTAGTTAATCCTTTGAAGTTAGTGGTCAACTTATAGAGACGATAACCTCGTTTTTAATCGGCTTTTAAAAATTCAACTAAGCCTTTAAAGTAATTTTCCTGGTCGTCGTATTGGGCCAGATGACTACCGTTAGGACAATACAGGAATTGCCCACGTTTAACTTCTTTCGACATCCATTCCATTTGCGCAGGATCCATGGTGTCGTACTTGCCACCGATGAATAGTGCAGGTACGCTTATTTCGTTCATGCGATTTTTAATGTTCCAGTCTTTTAAAGTAGCATTTCCGGATATGCCAAGTTCGCTGTGTCCTTGCATATGGATGTAAATATCTTTGTTAAGATGATTGAAAGCGCGGGTAACGGATTCGGGCCATGCTGCAACAGGTTTACGCAATAAATGTTTGGTGTAATAATGTTCCACCAGCAATGGCTCGTACTCAGGATTCGTATAGTCTTCGTCAGCTTCTATCTTTTTTATTTTATTCAAGACCTCTTGAGGTAACTGAGGCTCAAGTACCGTAGCCGCATAATTAATATAATCGGGAACACTGGCCATCATATTGGATACGATTAGCCCTTTCATGTTTTGCTGATACTTCAGCGCGTATTCCATGGCGAAGATTCCACCGGCCGATTGTCCGAGTAGGTAAAAGTTACTGCTGTCCAGTCCTAACGCAGTTCGAACTTGCTCCAATTCATCGACATAATGGTCAATGTTCCAGAGCGAAGAATCCGGCAATGGATCACTGTAATAAGATCCGGATTGGTCGTAATAAATGAACTCAATACCCTCTGCAGGAAGATAGCCGTCGAAACACTCGAACAACTCGTGTGTGCCGCCAGGCCCACCGTGCACTAAAAGCAGTTTAATTTTCGGATTGTTCCCAACGCGTTTTGTCCACACCCTCACGACTCCGTTTTTGGTCTGCACTGGAATCATACGAATACCGCCAGTATATCGATCTTCTGGATGGTCGAAGTGCCAGTATGAATGGGTCATTTCAGGATTATTTTTTTTTGTGCAATTCATCAACAACAAGGTAAGTGATACTATGGATAAACGGATTCGGAGGCGCATGAATAACGTGATCTATTTCAATTGAAATAAAGTAATTTTACTCGAAGGTAGGATAATTTCAATCGCAAACTTTCTAACAACATGGTCATTCAGCGCATTACTCTGATACCGATTCGTATTCCACTGATCGAACCTTTTATAATTTCCTTAGGACCGCTGACGCATGCAGAGAATGTTGTGGTACGAATGGAATCATCCAATGGAATCATCGGCTGGGGCGAGTGCAGTCCATTCCGCACAATACATGGTGAAACAATCGACACGTGCATGACCATAGGAACAGAACTAGCATCGCAGATAATCGGTTGTGTTATAGAAACACCTGAGCAGCTCTTACAAAGCATGGATAAAGCTATTTATGGGAACACAAGTATTAAAAGTGCATTTGACATCGCATTTCATGACCTGCTTTCACGCCAACAAGAATTGCCCTTGTACCGGTTTTTAGGTGCAACAAGGAAGCGTACCCTGATGACGGATTATACTGTGAGTCTGGCCGACATTTCTAAAATGAAAAACGATGCTCTTGACATCGTTGATAAGGGTTTTACCATCATTAAGGTAAAGTTGGGCGGAAATCCGTTGGAAGATGTGGATCGAATCCGCGCTATTAGAAATGCGGTAGGACCTACCATACCTATCCGAATTGATGCCAACCAGGGCTGGACCTTAGCAGGAGCGAAACAGGCATTGTCCGGACTCGCGAAAATGAATATTCAATACTGCGAAGAACCACTTTCTCGATGGCAGTATCGGGATTTACCTTCAATTCGAAACAGCACTGAAATTCCCATCATGTCGGATGAATCCTGTTTTAATGAATATGATGCTGAAAAATTAGTTGAGCTCCAAGCTTGCGATGCGTTTAACATTAAATTGGGAAAGTCCTCTGGAATGGTTCGCGCAAATCGTATTGCAAGAATTGCACGAGATCATGCCATAGAATTACAAGTCGGTGGTTTTTTGGAATCGCGGCTTGGGTTCACAGCGGCAGCGCATTTTACGTGGTCGCTGGATGAAACAGCTCACATTGACTTCGATACGCCATTAATGTTCAGTGCTGATCCGGTGGACGGAGGCATTCGTTATGGTAAGCACGGTGAAATCAGTATGGAGGATAGTCCAGGATTGGGGGTTACCTTGAAGGAGAATGCCTACCGAACCGATGACTGTGTGGTAATTGTATAAGTCTTTCATCATTATTTAAGTGTTGTTTATCTTTGGCAACGAATTATGAAAACCGTCGACTCGATTAATTTTTCCCAAAAGCGCGCGTTGGTTCGCGTGGATTTCAATGTTCCACTGGACAAATCTTTTCAGATCACCGATGATAGTCGCATTCGTGCAGCTATATCGACTATTCGGAAAATTCTTTCCGATGGGGGATCTGTTGTATTGATGAGTCATCTCGGGCGACCGTTGAAAAAATTACTCGAAGATGGATCCGTCGACACCGAGAAATTCTCGTTGCGTCATACGGTACAACGAACCTCTGAATTACTGGGTGTGCCCGTGAAATTTACCGATGATTGCGTAAGTGATAAAGCATTTCAACTTTCCGCTGAATTAAAGTCGGGCGAGGTATTACTACTCGAGAATCTCCGATTTTACAAAGAAGAAGAAAAAGGAGACGCGTTATTTGCTGAAAAATTATCCAAACATGGCAATGTTTATGTAAATGATGCATTTGGAACAGCTCACCGCGCACACGCGTCCACGGCAATTATTGCTAGGTATTTTTCGACTGAAAAATGTTTTGGCTACTTGATGGCAGCGGAGCTGGAGAACGCACGGAAAGTAATGGAGCAGGCCCAACGGCCATTCACAGCAGTAATGGGGGGAGCGAAAGTAAGTGATAAAATTCTTATTATCGAGAACATGATTTCTCGGGCCGATAACATCATTATCGGAGGAGGAATGGCCTATACATTTTTTAAAGCGATGGGAGGAAGTATCGGCAATTCGTTGGTAGAGCAGGATAAACTGGATCTGGCTTTTTCATTGATTCAAAAAGCGAAAGAGAAGGGATGTAATTTATTGTTACCGGTTGACTCAATCCTAGGCGATCGATTTGATAAAGACGCTAACACTTCCAACGCAGATAATATGCTAATTCCTGATGGATGGATGGGCTTAGACATTGGCCCGAAAGCTGTTGAGCAATTTTGCAGTGTCATTCGTCATTCTAAAACCATTCTTTGGAATGGGCCGATGGGAGTTTTTGAAATGGATAAGTTCTCCAACGGCACCCGCTCTGTAGCTCAAGCTATTGCGGATGCAACCGCTGATGGTGCATACTCGCTAATCGGGGGAGGTGATTCCGCGGCGGCAGTTAATCAATTCGGCTATGCGGATAAAGTATCCTATGTATCAACCGGTGGCGGTGCCCTGCTGGAATATTTTGAAGGGAAAGTGTTGCCCGGTGTTGCAGCTATCGGAGAATAAAATCTATTCGACTTATTTCAATTCGTGGACCTTTGATTCTACATTTTTTAGAACTGGCATAACTGCCGGCCCGGTTTTGAGCAACGGATAATAAAGCGTTGATTCTGCTTTGGTATCGGGATTGATCCAATGGTATTTGCTGTCGGCTTTATGAAAAAAGAAAATGAATAAGCTGAGTAGCAGGAAGAATTTGGTACCCCCGAATATTGCTCCGGCCAACTTATTGAAGATTCCTAACATCGCTACATTGATTAATCCTTCGAACAGCTTACTTAATAAGATCATCCCAATCCATATAGCCAGAAAAACAATAAACAAGGAAATGTAGTGAATGAAAGTAGGGCCGGCATCAAATACCTTAGCAATGTGCGGCGCTACTTTTTCGGTCAATGCAAAACCAAAATAGAGTCCGATGAAAAAGGCTCCCAGATTTGCTATTTCATAAACAAAACCATGCAAGAAACCACGGACGATTCCAATCAATAGTATGATTGCTAGAAATACGTCGAGCCAGTTCATGGTACGAATGTATATTTTTCAATCCGTCATTTTTCGAGGCATTCATTTCCTTTTTACACGACGATTGGTTAATCCGCTTCCATGCAGTGATTGAAATATGTAGCTTTGAAAGAATGAATCAACCCCAACTTCCAATAATTGACATTCGGCCTTTTCTGGTGAATGGAAATTCAACACAAAAAAAAGACATCGCTCATCAGTTGCACCAAGCATGCTGCGAGTTCGGCGCTTTTTATTTATCGGGACATGGCATCAACAATCGAGACGTACTGGAGCGCATGCGCCAGTTTTTTTCAATGTCCACTGCCGATAAGGAGTCCATTGCTATCCGAAAAGGAGGATTTACTCGTGGTTATATCGGAATGGGTGCCGAAAGCGGTTCGGATGCCTTGGAAGTAAAGGAGGCTTTCTCTTATGGTTATCCATGGAAGCCAGGAGTTGTGCCGGAGAATTCATTACAAGGCGAAAATGTATGGCCGGATGCGGGTCAATTGCCGATCGGTTGGCAAGTGGCGATGGAAGATTGCTATCAACAATTTATCAATGTTGCGGTTGGATTGACAAAAGCGTTCTCCATCAGCTATGGCAAAGAGGAAGAATATCTCGGAAGTTATTGTGAAGGCGGTGAGACCATCTCGTTGATGCGACTCTTTCATTACTTTCCGTATCGTGAAGCGGATCAGCATTTTCCACTGCGACAAGATCGCATCGGATCCAGCGCTCACACAGATTGGGGATTCTTGACACTCATTTTGCAGGAAGATGGCGTTACCGGATTGCAACTCGATAAAGACGGACAATGGATGGATGTGCCACCAATGTCGGATACATTAATGGTCAACTGTGGCGATTATTTTTCCTTGTTGACTGGAGGGAAATACCTGTCGCCGTTGCATCGAGTCATCTCGGAAGGCAAAGAGCGGATGTCTGCTGTTTTATTCTATTATCCGGCATTCGATGCTAAAATTCCTATGTTGGGGAACCAGACATATAGCCTGTTTAAAAATCAAGTTGTGGCAGGAGGAGAAATAGACGCAACTACGATTGTCGATAAAGCCTTTGGAGAATACATCCGCGAGAAGTGGGAGCAGGTGCAGCGTAAGGATTGATGTTGCCAGCGCCTTATCGCAATTATTTTAGTGGACAGATTTCAGAATTCCATCCCATAAAGTGGCGCGCGATTGTAGCGCTTCGATTACTTCTACTTCGCATTCTTTCCATTTCTGTTCATCGTCACCACATAATTCTTGCGTCATAGCCAGGGCTAGTTCACTGTGATGGCCTCCGTCAACTTCGATGTGACGTTCCACGTAATATTGTAGGATGTCGACTTTATCAGGGAACTGTTGTTTTAGTTCTTTAATCAGTTGCAAGAACATATCCGGAATAAGGTCTTCACGCCCGAACGTAAATACAGCAGCGATGACGTGTACCTTGTTGGTACCAATAACTCTAAAGGTGTTTGCTACGAATGTAGCTGCTTCAACGGGAACTGCTATTGTGCGTAAAGCCTCTTCTACGGAAACTCCAGCTTTTATCTTTTGAATGAATTCCTGCATGATGGCGCTATTGCAACCTGCTTGCTTCATGGCTAACAAGTACAATTCAAAGTGACTAACCCTTTTTCCGGATTGATCCACATCACTTTCTTCGCCGGCTACAATTTCGTTGATAAGGTAGCGAGTATTTGCACTACCAACCGGCAACCAGGGTACGTCGATGCAAGTCAGATTTCGTTGCAAGGATTTTAGCAAAGACATGAAATCCCACACAGCAAAGACATGATGCTCCATGAAGCTTTGCAAGTCCTTCAATGATTTCATAGAAGCGTAAACCGGATGCTGAATCAGTCGGTCCCGGAAGGGCGCAATAGCGGCGCGGAAATTTTCAATACGTAACGAGTTCATATCCTGCGATAACAAATTGGTAGTGGAATAGTTTCGTGAAGTGTTACCAGCTTCGCTGTTCAACCTATCAACCGTGTGAAGTCAAATTACTTTTGACGCACTTAACGTTGCTGTAAGTTTAAGCCATCCCTCGCTGTTTCTTGATAGTTTCGTAGGCCTCGTTGATTTTACGGAATTTTTCTTGCGCATCTTGTTGGTATTCTGGGCCAAGGTGATGCACTTTATCGGGATGATATTTCATCGCCATTTTACGATAGGCCTTTTTAACCTCTTCGTGACTAACGGAAGGGTCTATTTCTAGAATTTTATAAGCGTAATTAGCATCCTGAACAAACATCGCGCGGAGGCTGATGAAATCCTTATCACTGATTCCAATCAAAGTCGCTATTTGTTGCAGAACAATAAGTTCTTCCCGACTCACTTCGCCGTCACTATTGGCGAGTCCGAAAAGCAGGTGCAATAATTGCAAGCGTGAGGCATGGTCGATGTTGCCACGAACTTGTTGACACACTGCTCCGATTTGAATTTCCTGTTTAAGAATTTCTCTGAACAACAGCATCCGCTCCCGCGTGTGGGCTTCACCAAAAGTGCGGTTGAAGAACGCTCGGATAAATTCCAACTCTGATTTCAGCAGTTTCTGATCAGCCTTCATCACTGCTGCACACAATACCATCAAGGCTGCGCTGAAATCATTGGGTAAAACATCCGGACGGTTCCATCCTCCAGAACTGCTGCCCGTTTCCGGACGGTAGTTTTTGCCAGCTTCTTCCGTCACAGAACCCAAGGCAAATCCAATAATGCCTCCAATTGGTCCGCCAACGGCCCATCCCAAACCTCCAAAAATCCACTTACTCCACTTCGACATGTTCTTTGTTTATTTCGCAAAATTATGAAATCAATGCTTGCCTAAGAGTATGTACCTTTACCGCCCTATGGAAGCGGCAGATCTTCAAGTATTAAAGGAAAAATGGCAATCCCTGGTTACTTCCTTAGCACAAAGGTTTGACGAAGAACCAGACTTACAAACCATCATCTTTCTGATCGGTGTTCGTGAACTGGGGAAAGGTCCGCTGAAGTATTCCAAAGACGAAAAACAAGATCTGATGCACATCGCAGTATGCAGATTGTTAAGTCGTTACGGCTATTACGAGCTGGAGGGAGTCGACGAAGAAGGGTGGCCCCATTGGAAGCTGGTAAAGAATTTACCACCATTGACACTCAAGGAGCAAGACTTGTTATTGAAGCAAGCCGTGCTAACGTATTGGGAAGAAGAAAACCTGTAATTACTTAGAAAGTGACCGATTGAAACACGGTTTTGTGTTCCTCCAGGCGTACAAAACCACGAGCGGTATCGGCGTTCTTGTAGGCCTCCAAATTCAGAAAAGCTTCCAAAGCAAACTCAAATTCAGCCTTTCCAGCCGCATCGGTAGTCAGTGTTTCACGAATTTGAGCCACATTGCCGGTGGTCTCATTCACGGCAGTATCCTGCCAAAGGATGACGGTGGCTCCTTGTACCGGACGACCTAAAGAATCATTGACCGTAATAACAGCCTGTGTAGGTCCATCTTTCTTGCATCCCGAAAACCCAGTTTGGATCAGGATAAAAGAGAGGATAAATAAACCGGAGACCTGGATGAATCGTTTTTCCTTCTTCATTCGTTTTGGTAAGTTTGCTGTTCCTGAGTAAGTATACAAAAATAACACAAGATGAAGACGTTAGCAACCTTATCCATCGCGTTTTTAACGCTTATTCCATGCTTTTCTTTTGCAGAAGCAGGGAAAGTAGCCAAATCCAAGGTACCTGTCGATACCCTTGTCATCATCTCCACGGATCTTGGCGACATGAAAGTTCGGTTATACAAAGAGACGCCGCTGCATCGCAGCAATTTTATTCATCTCGTAGACTCGGGATTTTATGACAGTTTGCTCTTTCACCGTGTCATTCGGAATTTCATGATTCAAGGCGGTGATCCGCAATCTAAAAATGCTCCTGCGGGAGTCATGTTAGGGAACGGAGATGTTGGCTACACGATTCCTGCAGAATTCAGGGATACTATTTATCACAAGAAAGGTGCGCTTTGTGCAGCACGCACAGAGAATCCCGCAAAGGCTTCCAGTGGCTGTCAATTTTATATTGTACAAGGACAGGTTTTCACCACGGAACAATTTAGCATGATTGAGTCTCAGCGTGGGATGAAACTTTCCGATAAGCAGAAACAACTTTATTCCACCGTTGGTGGTTCTCCATGGCTCGATGGTGCATACACGGTCTATGGTGAAGTCATTGAAGGAATGGAAGTCATTGATAAAATCGCGGCTGTTCAAACGGCGCCCGGTGATCGTCCGGTAACCGATGTTCATATGTATATGCGCATCGAACTTGTTTATTGATTGAATTTATTGTCTCAACCGTATGTCAACACTGCAGGATCATTTAACCGAAGTCGAAGGATACATCGCCACTACCAAAGAGGAGGTGGAGAGTTTTCGATTGAAATATCTCAGTAAGAAAGGCATACTCGCCGACCTCTTCGCGGAGATGAAGAACATTGCTCCCGATCAGCGTAAGGAGTATGGGCAGCAGGTGAATGAGTTGAAAGTGAAAGTTGAGGAAAAGCTGACCTCATTTCAGTCCATCTTAGAAGCCGCGGAAGATGTTGCAGCTGGTGGTCCAGTTGATTTAACCTTGCCAGCCGCTCCAATGCCCATCGGCTCTCGTCATCCAATCACACTTATTCGTAATCGCATTATCAGCATTTTTACCCGCATTGGATTTACGGTTTCGGACGGTCCGGAGATTGAAGACGATTGGCATAATTTCACGGCTTTGAATTTTCCCGAAAACCATCCTGCTCGTGATATGCAGGATACCTTTTTCATTGAAATGAAAAGTGGCAGCCAATCAGTAGCGTTGCGTACGCATACCTCTTCCGTGCAGGTGCGTGTCATGGAAACGACCAAACCACCCATCCGTTCGTTGATGCCTGGACGTGTATTTCGTAACGAAGCGATTTCTGCACGAGCTCATTGTTTTTTCCACCAAGTTGAAGGACTATACATCGATGAAGGCGTCACTTTCGCAGACATGAAACAGACGCTGCTCTATTTTTCCCGCGAAATGTTCGGAGCAGAAACACAGATTCGTTTGCGTCCTTCGTATTTCCCTTTCACCGAACCTTCCGCTGAGATGGACGTCACGTGTGAAATCTGCAAAGGCAAGGGATGCAATGTATGCAAGTACACCGGATGGCTTGAAATCATGGGTTGTGGAATGGTTGATCCTAATGTATTGCGCAATTGCGGCATCGATCCAGACAAGTATTCCGGATTTGCATTTGGCATGGGGATCGAGCGAATCGCTATGCTTAAATACGGAGTAAAAGATTTACGGTTGTTTTCAGAAAACGATGTCCGGTTTCTGCGGCAGTTCGCCGCTGAGTGAACCAATTATTCGTCGTTCCGAACCGTATTTAAGTCCAGACTTTTTGAAACCATCCGGTGTGCCGGATACCATGCGGCTACGAAGCCTATGGTGAATACGGTGGCAAATACATACACGAAATCCAGCACTTCCATTTTTACCGGATATGCATCGATCACGAATGATCCGCTGCCACTAAGTGTAATCCAACCGAAATGTTGCTGCCCCAAACAGATCAGGAAACCGGTGGCAATTCCAATGATACAACCGATAAGGTTGATGAAGAGTCCTTCCGTAAGAAAGATGCTGCGTAGCATCTGTTGATTAGCCCCCATGCTGTGCAGGATGGCGATGTCTTTTTTCTTTTCAATCACCAGCATTGAAAGGGTTCCGATGATGTTAAAGGTAGCGATGATGAGAATAAATGTCAGGATCATGAAAACCGCCCACTTCTCTGATTTCATGATGCGGTATATCTGTTCGTGTTGATGGAATCGGTCCTTTACCCCAAAGTCCGGACCAATCAGAGCTTCCAATCGACTAAGGGTTTCTTGCGTGTCGGCGTCTTTTTTTAAAGTGACTTCAATCGAAGTGACCAACGAATCGTATTCGAAGAGTTCCTGAGCAAAACGAAATGGAACCAGCACGTACCTAGAATCATATTCCTGCTGAATGGCAAAAATGCCACTCGGCTGGACATATCGTCGGTTAAAGGCTTCTTCTGGATTTAACAGCGAACCGGCATCTCGTTTTGGTGCGTAGATTTCAATGGGAGTGTTGTAGTTTCCCAATCCAAGTTGCAAGCTATAAGCGACACCGGATCCAATCAATGCATAATCTGTATCGCCTCGCTCCAAGATGCAGGAGCCATCCACCAACATGGTGTCGATGCCGGAGTATTTTGAAAAAGATTGATCGACGCCCTTTAAGGTTACAATGAATTGTCGTTCCGAATAACGCACCAATGCGTTCTCTTCAATAACCGGCATGACATGCTGTACCCCTGGATCGTTCCGTAAATGTTCCAGGGAAACCGCTGATGCCGGAAAGTTTTTACCGTGCGTCGCTTCAATTCGAATGTCCGGATCAAAGGAATCATAGAGTCGTAGAATAAGATTTTCAAACCCGTTAAAGACACTCAGGACGATGATGAGCGCAGCGGTACCGACCAATACGCCGGATACCGAAATCATCGAAATGATATTAATCGCCCGTTGTGATTTTTTCGAGAGGAAGTAGCGGCGGGCGATGAAATACGGGAACTGCATGTAGGCCTCGTGATACGATGGGTCGGCAACCGAAAGGTACTAAAAGCAGGTGAGAGTAGTAGCAGTGGATGGGGCATCCTTTGCTAATCCATGGTTTACTTCCAGGCTTTTACGATTAATCCAGTTCCTGTAGGATGATTTTGCGAAACATCCAGCCAGTTCAACAGATAGGCAATCGGGTAGGTGATGAGGTAATAAAAAGGAACTATCAGGAAGAACAACTTGGAAACACCGAGTACCTGAATCGGGTATTTCATGCTAAGGCGCCAGGAAATTTTTCCAGGACTGCCATATTGGTAACGGGCTTCAATTTTTGAAAAGCCTGCGGTGCGTAGCTTATCCTGAATCTCCTGGATATTGTAGCCATCGCGCACATGCTCTTCGATGAAAGATGCTTCGCCTTCTCCGTGCACATCACTGCCGCCTTGGTCCGATGGTGTAGATATTAGTAATACACCTCCTTGTTTCATCGAGGCAAAATAGTTTTTGAAAACCTGAACATCCGGCTCGATATGTTCCATCACATCAACGCAAACCACGAGGTCGTAATAATTTGGCTTTACATAGGTAGTAAGATCTCCAACCGTGAATTTCACGTTTGAGCCTCCAATGGCAGAAAAGAAACGATTGCAATCGGCCACTTGTTCTTCTTTCACATCGACGGCCAGAATATTCCAGGAAGGATGCTTGCGGTGCAGCCAAAAAGTGTACTGACCGAATCCGGCTCCAGCATCAAGAACTTGTACATCGCTGCCTTTTTTGAGTAGGGCCGGTGTCAATGAACGGAGCTCTTTGTGTACGTGCCATGCTCGAAGCAGGAGTAGGTCCAACAAACGGTAAAAAAGTTTACGAAGGAAAGGCGTTCGGTTGAAGACGTTACCCAGTGAACGTTTGATCGGATCGTATTGCATACTAGTGGAGGAATTCGTTGGTAGAAGGCGAGTATGACAAGCAGTCGTTACTCGCCAATATCGTTGTTAAGTCCTTTACAAGTTTTTAACTGCGTTATTCTAATGGGGATGATTTGCCTTCATCCGACTTTTTCGTCTCATCCAGCAGTTTGTTTATTTTTTCGGCATAGTCTAGGGTATCGTCCAAGAAGAATTTTAACTCCGGAATGATGCGAGCCTGATGACGAATCCGATTGCCCAGTTCTTTTCGGATTTCTTTGTTATGGGTTTCAATCTGGTCGATCACTGATTGAGCGATTTTACTTCCCAGTACACTTACGTAAACGCGGGCAATGCTAAGGTCTGGACTTACTTTAGCACCAGTGACCGTTACGAACGCTTTTCCGTAGTAGTTCGTACCATTCCGTTGGAAAATGGTGCCGATCTCCTTTTGGATCAAGCGGGAGTATTTCAATTGGCGGGTCGAGTCCATGACGGGCGAAGATAGCGATTTTGGTCGGATAAAGGCCTGATCGGCTGGATTATCCGATCATACAATAGAAGCGTCCTACAGCGCGTTTTCCTATCTTTGACACTGTGAAAAATTACCTACGCTTGCTCGGATTGGTCCGGTCCTATAAAGGATACGTGATGTTGAACATCTGCTGCAACATTCTATCCGTCATTTTTTCGCTGTTCTCGCTGACCATGGTCGCCCCATTTTTGAACGTGCTGTTCAACCAGGATGCGGTTTACCATCCTATGCCCTGGAGTGTTTCTGTTAAAGTTCTGCTGAATAATTTCAATTACCATTTGGGACAATACATCCAGGTGTACGGGCAACTCAACGCCTTGACCCTGATTTCCGCATTGGTGGTTGTCATGTTCTTTTTAAAGAATCTCTTTCGTTACCTGGCCATGTATTTTATGGCGCCGATCCGCAACGGCGTCGTGCGTGATTTACGCAACAAGATGTACGAAAAACTACTCCATCTTCCGTTTGCCTATTTTTCCAATGAACGAAAGGGTGATCTTATGGCACGTATGACAAGCGACGTGCAGGAGATCGAATGGAGCATCATGCAATCCTTGGAAGTGATTTTCCGTGAACCAATCACCGTGGTACTTTTTCTGAGTACGATGCTGCTGATGAGTCCGCAGCTTTCGTTGTTTGTATTCATACTTTTGCCGGTCGCAGGATTAATGATCGGTCAGATTGGAAAAAGTCTACGTCGTACATCCACCAAGAGCCAGGCGCAGATGGGAACCTTGATCTCCAACATTGAGGAGACGCTGGGCGGACTGCGCATCATTCGTTCATTTACCGCGGAGGTTTTTTCGTCTAAACGCTTCCGCGACATCAACGATCGCTATCGTCAATTGATGATACGGCTGTATCGTAAACGTGACCTGAGTTCACCGCTAAGTGAATTTATGGGAGCCGTGGTACTCGTTACCGTAATGTACTTCGGGGGTCATCTCGTATTATCGGGAGAGCATGCACTGGAACCCTCTGTCTTTATCGCGTTTATCGCTATTTTTTCACAGCTAATTCCTCCTGCCAAAGCGTTTACCGAAGCATATTCGAACGTGCAGAAAGGATTGGCTTCCGCAGAGCGTATTAATAAGATTTTAGATGCTGAAGACACCATACGTGACAGTGAACATGCACGTTCATTGACCACCTTCGAGCGGGCGATCGAATACAACAACGTTTCATTTGCCTACTTGCGAGACGGGGAGGGTTGGGTGCTAAAGGACATTCATCTAACCATTGAAAAGGGAAAAACAATTGCATTGGTTGGACAGAGTGGTTCGGGTAAAACGACACTGGCCGATTTACTGCCACGATTTTATGATATTGAAATCGGTTCCATCCTGATTGATGGCCACGACATTCGAGATGTAAAATTGAAAGACTTGCGTGGTTTGATGGGCATTGTTTCTCAAGAGAGCATTCTTTTCAATGATACCATTCACAACAACATCGCTTTTGGAATGCCGGAAGCTACTGAGGAACAAGTGATGGAAGCAGCGAAAATCGCACACGCCCATGAATTCATTGCCCAATTGCCGGAAGGATATCAAACGAACATCGGCGACCGAGGCAGTAAACTCAGTGGCGGTCAACGCCAACGATTGAGCATCGCCCGGGCGGTTTTGAAAAACCCTCCGGTTCTTATTTTGGACGAAGCTACCTCCGCTTTGGATACGGAAAGTGAACGGCTGGTGCAGGATGCCTTGACACGACTGATGCAGAATCGAACGACGCTGGTAATCGCTCACCGATTATCGACTATCCAACATGCGGACGAGATCATTGTCATGCAAAAAGGAGAAATCATTGAGCGGGGAAAACACAACGATTTGATTGCACGCGAAGGTGTGTACAAACGATTGTATGATCTTCAGGCATTCGCCTAAGTCGCTTACTCCTGATACAACAAAAGTTCTTCTGGGTCTTCGGCAATTTGTAATCGCCTGACAAATGACAATCCAAGTTTTTTGAGCAACGCTATGGAGCGCAGGTTGTGTTCCAATGTAATGGCGCACACCGCAGGAATGCCTAAATCATTTTTAGCATAGTTCATTAATTTCGAAGCAGCTTCATAGGCGTAACCCCTGCCTGAATAAGCAGGAAGTAAGGCAAACCCAATGTCGTGTAGCGGCAAGTAATCCCGTTTTAGCAAACTAAGTAATCCGACAGGGACTTGGTCATCCATCCGTTCAATCAGGAAAATTCCCCACCGGTTTTTTTCGTAGTTGTCTAATGCAACGCGCTGTAAATAATTTCGGGCAGCTTCTTCCGAATCAATTTGTCGGTCGCCAATGTATTTCAACCAGCCCTCACTATTGAGGAGTTGCTGAATAAATACAGTGTCATTCAGGGAGAATTTGCGAATAGTAAGTCGATCGGTCTGAGTCAACATATTCATCGAGCAAAAATAATCACTCGACTCAGAGTTACGTGATGCTGCTCGTGAGTTTTTAGGAGAGTTCCTAACTAGCCATGGTAGATCCCGTTGTTCAGTGGGAGATTACTGCTAACTCAGTAGGCCATTGTTTGATGCCACCTTCCAAAATGGTGATATCGTAAATCCCTTGTGAACGCAGTTCGTTGGCTGCTTTTTTGCTTAGAATACCCGTGCTGCAATACAGGAAGTAAGATTTGGAACGGTCCAATGTATCCACTTGTGCATCGAATTGGATGCCTTGAAAATCCAGATTAACGGAACCTCTTAAATGTGCTTGTTCGAATTCCCGCTGGCTCCTCATGTCCAACACGACTGCGTTGACAGATGCGCTAAGTTGTTGAAATTGCATGACATCGGCACACTTTAAGGGTTTTTCTGCAATAGCCCGTTGGCAGCCGCTTTGGTAAATCAGTGAGGTCAATAGGAGGAAGAGAACAGCGGCATCACAGCGAAAAAAAGTTTTCATGGTGGTAATTTTTATCAAAGGTAATTTCAGCATGCTATGAACTGAATGATGAAGGTCAATACCGGTTGACCACATTTCATGTTTATTGCATGAAATATTGATCTGTTTAAGGGAGTATTTTATAAAAAATTGACAATTGCATATAGGATAAATAACACGGTAAAACTGTAACTAACAGTTACTGTTTTCGTATCCTATTATCGCCTTAAAATCCCATCCTTTCAAGTTGTTTCTTATGTTGAAAAAGTCGATTTTTTTTCTCCTATTCATCATGATATCCACGCTTTCGGATGCACAAGTGGTTATCAATGAAATGATGGCCAACAATCAAAACACCACACTTGATTCCGATGGGGATGCTTCTGATTGGATTGAACTGTATAATACTTCTGCCACTTCCGTAAATCTCCTTGGTTGGACGCTTTCTGATAATCCAGACAGCCTAAACAAATGGACGTTCCCCAGTCAGGCTCTTGCTGCCGGCGGATATATTAGGATTTGGTGTTCTGGTAAAAATCGGTTGACGCCTTCCTACCACACCAACTTCTCTATCGACGCCAAAGGTGAAGTGGTTTATTTAACGGCTCCTACAGGTGTTGTGATCGACAATGTCGGTCCGGTCTATATGCCTATGGACATATCCTTTGGACGTTACTTCAACGGATCTAACAACTTGCTTTACTTATCTGTTGCAACGCCAGGGTTTTCTAATAATTCTGCAACCACGTTTGTCGGAGCGTTGCAAGTAGAGCCTTCCTTTTCCATCAAAGGCGGATACTTTTCTGATTCCATCTACGTAGGCATTACACATCCTGACCCAACGGTCACCATTCGTTATACCACAGATGGATCGGAGCCGAATGATCAGTCACCGATTTACACGACACCAATCTTGGTGAAAAGTCGTGCCGGTGATCCGAACAATTATTCCAACATCCGAACGTGCTACAACATGCATTTCTGGTTGCCCGACTGGCTGCCACCATTGGGAGAAGTCTTTAAATGTACCACCTTACGTGCATGTGCTTTCAAAGCCGGCTACTTGCGAAGTCCAATTCAGACAGAATCTTATTTTGTCGACCATGGCATGTTCACGCGGTATGGGAAACTGCCTGTGGTCTCATTGGTATCGGATCCCAAAAATCTTTTTAGTGATACCACTGGAATTTATGTACCCGGGATCAATTACGTGCCGGGTACGTTTCAGGCTAACTACTACTTGAATTGGAAACGCCCTGCGAACATTGAATACTTCCTGCCGGATGGTTCACAAGCGGTCAATTCAAACTTTGAGATTAGCATCAATGGCGTCAGCTCACAATCCAGTCCGCAAAAGGGATTGAATGTAAATGCATCCAGCGACTACGGCGCTAGTAAATTCCACCATCCTGTTTTTGAACAAACAAAAGGTAAAGCCAAGTACATCACAGATTTTGATAAGATTAAACTCCGTGCATGGGGAAGTGATCGTGGAAAGGCGTTGTTCAGAGATGCGTATGCGGCATCTTTTATGCATCGCACCGACTTGGATTATGAAGCCTACCAGCCTTGCGTAGTTTTCATTGATGGCGAATACTGGGGTTTACAGGAAATTCGTGAACGAAATCGCAACAGCAGTTTTTACGAGGAACATTACTTAAACAACAAGCAGTTAGACATTATCGACTTGCAAACCATGCAGCCAATTGAAGGTAGTGCGACGAATTGGAATACGTTACGTTCGTTCATACTAAACAACAACATGGCTGACTCCGTTAATTTCAGCCAAGTCCAGTCTAACATCGATCTAAATAGCTTCTTATTACATTACGTCTTTTCCATTTATTTATCCCGCGGTGATTGGCCCGACCAAAACGAATCGGTATGGCGTGCGAGTGATGGCACTGGTAAATGGAAATGGATTATGTGGGACATGGACAACACCGCGGCCTATTATTTGAATCCGTGGTACGATATGTTTCAGCAGGCGTTGATTGGTACACGCGGCTATGGTCCATCCGACCTGCTGGTTGCATTTCTTGCCAATAACCAATTCAAATATGATTTCATCAATATCTATTGCGATTGGATGAACACATCTTTTCTTCCTACGCTCATGCAACAACGCGTGGATAGTATGAAGGCCGAGCTATCACCTTACATGGCGGAATATCAAAATCGATGGCAGACGAATTATAATTGGAACAATCAAACAGACAGCATCAAATGGTGGGTTGGGTTGCGACCGCAAAACTGCCGCCTGCAGTTGCAAAGTAATTTTCAGCTGCCACTTTCCAAACGATTGGGATTGCAGGTGTCTGATACGTTGAAAGGAAACATTCAGGTGAACACTATTCGCCTGGACCGTAATACCCCACGGACTTCCAACTATACCTTCCCGTGGGCTGGATATTATTATCCCGGCGTTCCTGTTCCCTTAACTGCCACTGCAAAACCTGGCTACCGCTTCCTGCATTGGTTGCCAACCATGGATACCTCACGCACTATTTATGTGCAGATGACATCAGACACCTTGCTCACAGCCGTTTTCGACGTGGATCCGAATTATCATCCATTCCTTCCAATTGTTATCAATGAGGTGCAGACATCAAACTTGCTTACCATTGCTGATAGCTACCTTGAATATGACGATTGGCTGGAGCTATACAATCCGAACCAGGATACCATTGATATCGCTGGATATTATTTGACAGATAATCTTGTACTTCCTACCCGTTTCCGATTTGCGGAGGGATCCGATTCCACTAAAATTCCTCCCTACGGACATTTGCTAGTGTGGGCGGATAATGATGTTGAACAGGGGTTGCTACACACGAATTTTAAATTTAATGCTTCCGGGGATTTACTGGTATTGTTAAAACCAGACGCTGAAACCGTGGAAGACTCCCTACAGATTCCTGCCATTGGTAACGACCTGTCATATGGTCGTGCTTACGATGGCTCTGAATCTTGGATTGTTTTTACAAGCACTACACCGAGTACAACCAACATGGAAATTCCGGCGTCATCGTTGACCATCAATGAACTGATGTCCTCTAACACATCCAACATGACGGATGAGTTCAGCGAATACAATGATTGGATTGAATTGTATAATCCCTCTGCGGATACCGTTGATTTTTCGGGTTGGTTTATAAGCGATGATCCAGCCCGCCCCAACAAGTTTCGCTTCGGTTTCGAAATTGATTCATTGAAAATTCCTCCTTACGGATTTAAGTTACTTTGGGCAGATGCCCAGCCGTTGCAAGGCCCGCTTCACTTGCCGTTCAGCCTCGCTGATGCAGGTGGATGTGTGAACCTATGGAAGCCTGATGCCGTTAGCTTATCTGATTCTCTTAGTTACGGAGCGATCTTATCGAATCTTTCATATGGTAGTAGTTACGATGGCGCAACAGATCATGTGTTATTTACTACTCCAACGCCACGGAAAACTAATCAGGAACTGCCAGCAGGAATTCTATTTATTAATGAATTACTCCCCATCAATGTCAACTCTGTGATGGATGATTTTAATGAACATGAATCATGGATCGAGATTTTTAATCCTGGTGCGGACACCATGGATTTGGCCGGCTGGTTCATTACGAATGATGCGGGATATCGGGAAAAGTACAGATTCCCACATGGTAGTCCACAGACCATTGTTCCACCCGGCGCACATCTGCTGTTATGGGCCGATGGACAAATGGCGCAAGGACCCTTGCATTTGAATTTCCGGTTGACTGCCACCAATGGTTGTGTGATACTCTACAAGCCTGACGATTTCACGTATGGAGATGTCAAGTGTTACACGACTATTTCAGTCGACCATGCACTTGGACGTGCGTATGATGGTGGATATTCTTGGATTGATTTTTCGGTTCCAACACCAGGGGCTGTCAATTGGATTTTTACCGCTGAGCAGGTATTCATCAATGAAGTGCAGGCAGACAATCAATCTACTGTCAGCGATAATGTGGGAGAATACGAACCCTGGATTGAATTATATAATCCGAATTCCGACACACTGGATTTGCGTGGATGGCTGCTCACAGATGATCCTGCGTTGATTGATAAGTACCGATTACCTTTCTCCAGTGATTCCTTGAAAATTTCCCCCTACGGCTTCTTGCTTTTGTGGGCCGATAATAATGTGTCGCAAGGTGCACGTCACGTTGGATTTCGTCTGCCAAATTCACCGTCATGTGTTCGTTTGTCCAAGCCGGAACAATCTTTCGTGGATTCAGTTTGTTATTCGACCATGGCCACCGACGAGTCGTTTGGCCGTGTAAACGATGGCGCACCGTTTTGGCTATCGTTCAGCATTCCAACACCAGACTCAAACAACGTTGACCTTTCCAGTGAAGTAGTAGCATTGACAGGTAGTTCATTCACAGTATATCCCAATCCTGTGCATGGTGAATATCTACGTTTCAGTCGGGCAATTAGCTTTAGGATGTACGATATGCAAGGGAGGCAGGTTATTCGTGCTTTAGAGACACTGGAGTGTTCGGTAAATTCCCTGACCACCGGAATCTATCTCTTACGTACGGATGATAACATACAGGTTCGAATAATCGTTCAGTAATCAATAAATCCGTCTTTCACACTTCAGCTTTTAGCTACTTTTATCCCAATGTGTCATCCATTCGGACATCAAATTCAGTCGTTGGGTACCCTGACGAAGAATCCGAATAATGAGTTAATTTAGCACCATGAAATACCCCGCCATTGATTCTTCTCTTTTTAGTGAGAATCGTAAAAAGTACGTTGCCCATCTTTCTGAGAAGTCCATCGCTATTTTTAATAGCAACGATGAAATGCCGCGCAACGGCGATGCGAATTTTCTTTTTCGCCAGCAGTCGGATTTGTTTTGGTTGACCGGTATCGATCAGGAGCAGACCATTCTCGTGCTTGCACCGCATCATCCAATTTCTGAATACCGTGAATTGCTTTTTGTGCGCAAGACCAACGAGCACATTGCAGTGTGGGAAGGACATAAATACACCAAAGAAGAGGCGCGCGCTGCTTCAGGGATACAGTCGGTTTATTGGCTCGACGATTTTCAATCCCTCTTGCCTGTGCTGATGCACCATTCCGACAAAGTATATCTTAATCTCAACGAAAACGATCGTTTCGTCACTGAAGTTCCTTACCGCGACCAGCGCTTTGCAGCATCGCTGCGAGAAAAATATCCGCACCATCAATACGAAAGGTCTGCACCTTTGATGGCCGCCTTACGTGTGATAAAGTCGGATACTGAAATCCAGTTAATGCGAACTGCTTGCGACATCACCGACAAAGCGTTCCGCCGAGTGCTTCGTTTCACACGTCCCGGAGTGAACGAATGTGAAATCGAAGCAGAGATCATCCATGAATTCATCCGTAACCGTGCGACGGGACATGCTTACACCCCCATCATTGCCAGCGGACCGAATGCTTGCGTGTTGCATTACAATGAAAACAACAAGGATTGCAAAGCAGGCGATGTGATCTTGCTCGACTTCGGTGCGGAATATGCCAATTATGCCGCGGATCTTAGTCGCAGCATTCCTGTCAGTGGTAAATTCAGCGCACGTCAGCGCGACGTATACAACGCGGTCTTGCGCGTGATGCGTGCCGCTCGCAAAATGCTTATGCCAGGAACCATCATTTCAAAATACCACGAGGAAGTTGGCTGGGTGATGCAGGAAGAGTTGATAAAACTTGGATTGCTCGATGCGGAGGCCGTTAAGAAGCAAGATCCAAAGTCACCGCTATACAAGAAGTACTTCATGCACGGCACCTCCCATTTTCTGGGATTGGACGTGCACGATATCGGCAGCCGTTACGAACCGCTGGAGTCAGGCATGGTACTGACTTGCGAGCCTGGAATCTATATTCCTGAAGAGGGATTAGGCATCCGTATCGAGAACGACATCCTCATCACCTCAAAGGGCCCCGTCGACTTGATGGAGCAGATTCCGATTGAAGTAGAGGAGATCGAAGAATTGATGTCTAGTAAGTAAAGCGCTAGTTATTGCACATCCTTCTTAAGCTTTATCGACATGATGATGTGATGGATTTCACGGAGGAGTTTTTATCGGATAAAATTTGGCATCTCTCCAAATAATAAATGTTGATTAGCAGGGTCACGCTACGACATATTTGTATCTGCCGCGAAATAAAAATCAGCGATTGCTGAACTTAACTTTTGGGTTTAGTTCATCACTTCGCCGACCACCGACCACCGACCACCGACCAATCGACCACCGACCAATCGACCAATCGACCACCGACCAATCGACCACCGACCACCGACCACTGACCACTGACCAATCGACCACCGA
>CANIAS010000016.1 GCA_947465495.1 Candidatus Pollutiaquabacter sp.
CATCCAGTAGCTCCATCCAGAAAACCGGCTTGAAAAATATAGTGCTTGAAAAAACGAGCGATTGGTTTATACGTCATTTTGAAGGGCCCCGATTTTTTTCCAAAGTCAAAAAGTGCCTTGGCACCAAGTTCACTGAAGCGATCAATTTGCCGTAGGTGATCAGTTTTAGTATAATAACTATAGTGCAAAAGATCACCCCTTAAAAATCCGAGGGAAGTACCCGTTGATAGTAGGAACTCATCATGAGGATTGATCCCTCCCCATTGTCCGGCGGCACGCTTGAACAATCGTACTTTCCGATCCGGATACCAGCCACCATGTCGCACCCATTTACCGCAGTAGTTGGTCAGGCGATTCATGGCATACGCATCATGGGTCCATTGCGTCTTGACAGTACGAATAGAGGTTTTCAATTCTTCGGATAATGCTTCGTCGGCATCGAGTGAAAGTAAGTAGTTGTTCGATGCTTGTTTCAACGCAAAATTTTTCTGCTGAATATATCCTTCAAAATCGTGAACGATGAAACGGACTCCTTTCTCGTGGCAGATATTGGCTGTATCATCCGTTGAATTGGAATCAACCACAACAATTTCGTCAGCGATTCCTGCCAGGGAATCGATGCATCGAGCAATGTTGCGAGCTTCGTTGAACGTGATGATGACCGCGGATAGCCGGACCATGATGGGTAGCGTTGATTTAATGACACAAAAATAGACTGAATATTGGTACCGAAGGCATTTCGGGATCTGTATTGATGCAACAACCAGAAACTATTCGAATGAAATATGGTAAATGAAACTGTTTAGCGCGCTTTCCGTTAGTGCCTTTTTACCTGTATATTTCACCATATGCTACCATTCGATCCAAAAGAAACTGCCATCGCCCTTCGCAACGGTGATTTTCAGTCATTGGCAAGGGTATTGACTTGGGTGGAAAACGAGTTACCTGGCTCATCGGAGTTGCTGTGCGCATTGCATTCTGATCCCGGGGTAGCCGTGGTAGGCTTTACAGGACCTCCAGGGGCCGGCAAAAGCACATTAATTAATTCCTTGATTACTCACTGGACCGCTCTTGGAAAGAAGGTGGCAATTCTGGCTGTTGATCCAACATCACCGTTCAATTTCGGTTCGCTATTGGGCGACCGATTGCGAATGGCGGAACACTTCAACAATCCGAATGTATTTATTCGTTCGGTAGCTACACGCGGCTCTTTGGGCGGACTTTCAGAAAAAGTAATAGAACTTACGGATGTACTTCGCTGCGCCGCATTCGATATCATTATCGTGGAAACGGTTGGAGTAGGACAATCCGAAATAGAGATTGCAGGCTTGGCCGATACTACGGTGGTGATGGTCGTTCCGGAGGCAGGTGATGAGATCCAAACCATGAAATCGGGGATCATGGAAATCGCAGATTTATTCATAGTAAACAAAGCCGACCGAGAAGGAGCTGATTCCCTCCTATTTGCCTTACAGCAGTTGGTGGTACATCCCAAATCCGACGGTTGGAAGATTCCTGTTTTGAAAACCACAGCCACGTTACAGAGCGGAGTGGCCGAGGTGGCTGCAGCTATTGAAAAACACCGAACTTCAGGGGCTTTTAACGAAAAAAAAATATACTTGCTTACTGAAAAGGCCTACCGTTTGATTCAGCAGCAGCGTATGCGAGGAGTTTTGAAATCGGAATTGCTGGAAGAACTTAAAAAGGTTGTAAATACGGAAAATTTCAACCTTTACAGGTTTGTTTCCACGCGTGGATGATTTGATAAACCAATCGCAATAAATCGTATTTTCAGCCCTTTAAAGGTAACCAGTTGACACCGTCAATGACATCTTCACTCTCACGATTCAGACTCCTGCTGATGACAGCAGCACTCTGCCTGACATTATCATCGGCCAACGCCCAACTCTTTTGGACGGAGGATTTCGGCCAGACAACCGCCGGAACCTGTGATCAAGGAAATCCTGCCAACGGTTTCGTTTCCTCCAATGGAACCTGGCAGATGACCGATGTAACACCTCCTGATCCATTCGCGAACACTTGGTATATCAGCGCGGCCGAAGCTGGGCTGACCAATGGTAGTTGTAACATCGGAGGATGTGGCACTGATCCTAACCAAGTTAACCGCACCTTGCACATCGGTGCTGTGGTCGGTGCACCAACTGTCATTTGCCCAACTGGCGATTGCGGCGCATCGTATGATCCGGGTGGATTCCAACCCAACGTTGTGGCCACTGATCGTCGTGCGGAGAGTCCAATCATCGATTGCACGAACAAAACAAACGTACAATTGGCCTTCGATTACCTGATGAACGGAGAATCGGGTGCCGACTTCGGCAGTGTCGATTATTTTGATGGGTCATCCTGGAACCAGATTGATATACTCTCCACCACACCAAGCTGTGGTACGGGTAACAGTACATGGACCACCCATCTGGTATCGTTGCCGCTTTCTGCCAACAATAATCCTTCCGTCAGAATTGGCTTCCACTGGAAAAACGATAACGGTGGAACCGGGGTTAATCCATCGATTGCCGTTGACAATATTCAGCTGATAAATGTTGCACCGCCCAGCAGTTCCAACTTCTTTGCATCCGATAGTGTAATTTGTGCAGGAAGTTGCATCAGCTATGCGGCTCAAACGAGTAGTGCCACCGCTTGGTCGTGGATTTTCGTAGGCGGAAATCCTGGAACAGCCACTGGTCAGAATCCAGCAAACATCTGCTATGCCAGTCCTGGCTCCTACAGCACAATCATGATTGCCTATAATTCTAGTGGCAACGATACCGTGGTACGTACCGATTATATTACCTCCATTGCCTGTGTGGCACCGATAGCAGATTTCACAGCATCCGATACTTCGTTCTGCGAGCGAAGTTGCATTGATTTTTACGATCAATCTATCAATGGTGTAACACGCTGGACCTGGCAATTCCCTGGAGCTTTTCCGGTAGTAGCTTCCAACCTTCAAAACCCAACCGGAATTTGTTATCCAACTCCCGGTGCCTACGACGTATTGCTCATCGTTGAAAGCCCCTTTGGAATTGACTCACTTTTAAAATCCGTGTATATCAATGTCGAAAGCTGTCCGCTTCCTACCGCGGGCTTCTCCGCCAGTTCTGTGATCGCCTGCAACAACACCTGCATCAACTTCACGGACGAATCATTGGATACCGATACAACAACAACCTGGAACTGGTATTTCCCAGGAGCAGTGGTGGACACTTCTACCCGAAAGAATCCTACCTGTATCAGGTACGACCATGATGGATACTACGACGTACAATTGTTGGTCACCAATCTTTATGGTTCTGACACCTTGACGTTGTATTCCTACATTCGGATTGAGAGTGTTCCAACGGCTTTCACCGGACCTGATACCGCGATGTTCTTCGGCAGTTCGTATCAGTTGCATGCGGGCGGCGGATTGACCTACCAGTGGTCACCCGCAGCTGGATTAAGCGCGACAGATATAGCCGACCCGATTGCCTCACCAAATGAAACTACCACCTATACTTGTTCCATCTCCGATGGATCTGGTTGTACGACCACTCGACAAGTAACTGTGACCATCTTGCACAACAACGACTTCTTCATACCAACCACCTTTTCGCCAAACGGTGATTATAAAAACGACTACCTGTTTGTGCGAGGAAACAACCTCCGCAAATTCCGATTCAGTGTATTTGACCGTTGGGGAGAAAAAGTCTTTGAAACACAAGATGAACTCAATGGTTGGGATGGAACGTACAAAGGCAAAGATCTCAATACTGGAGTTTATACATGGGTGTTAACCATTGTATACGATGATTCAAATTCAATCACTGAAACAGGTTCAACCACCTTGCTGCGCTAAGTCATGAAATCTACTTCCAAATATTTCGTACGTCTTGTAGGCTGCTTCGCAGTAGTTCTGATGGAGCTGCTTTCATTGGATGCTGTCCAGGCACAAGACATCCATTTTAGCCAATATTACAATTCACCATTGGCGGTAAATCCCGCCATGACTGGTGTTTTTGATGGTATTGTACGTGTAACCAACAACTACCGCAGCCAATGGTCCTCACTTGGCGAAGGATATAAAACACTTCAGTTGTCTGTGGATGCTCCGTTAGGTAAAAATCCTCAGGAGAAAAGTTACTTCGGCGGCGGCCTCTTACTTTATCAGGATAAAGCAGGTTCCGCTCAACTGAAGCGCACCATGGCAGAAGCGTCTCTATCGTATACGACAGCCTTGGATGATGCGAGTGAGCATTGGTTTTCAGTAGGCTTCCAGGCAGGACTCGATCAATTTGCCGTAGACTTGTCGCAAGCTACCTGGGATGAACAATGGAATGGAGACCATTACGATCCATCCATTCCAACTACGGAGATTATACAGCTGCCAACGTTTTCTCACCTTGATATCAACGCAGGTGTCAACTACTATTATTCACCCGATGGATTCAATACCGTTTCTGCCGGGTTGAGCATGTCCCACATTGGTTCACCAAATGTCAGCTTTATCCCACTTGGAGAAGACCCTTTGCAGAGTCGCTTCACCATTAATAGTAGTGGTGATTTTGCTGCCAACGATGATCGAAGTCTATTTATAAATCCTCGTTTACTTGTTCAAATGCAAGGCAAACAAAAAGAAGTTATTCTGGGCGGTTATGTACGAAACAAGCTTCGCTTGAAATCATTGTATACTGGTTATGAAAAAGAAATCTTCTTTGATTTGGGAGCGTTTTACCGAATGAATGAATCATTTATTTTATCCAGCCGATTCCAATATCATGCTTTCGGTCTCGGTATTTCCTACGACTTTGGTGTTGGCAAACTCGCTAAATTGGTTAATGCCAATAGTTGGGAAATGTCGCTGAACTATATTCTACCTGTGCCACGCGGACAGCGTGCACGGAATTTCAATAAGATGCCTCGCTTCCTGTAAGCTAAGTGTATAATTACAAAAAGAATGGTCGGAGATCCTCCGGCCATTTTTTTTATTCCTGAAAATATACTCGTTTGACACGTTGGGAAATTCCTGTCAGAATTTCGTAGGGGATGGTTCCTAATTGCCGGGCCATTTCATAAACTGGTAGCTCTGGACCAAAAACAATTACTTCATCTCCTTCTTTTGCGGGAATATCCGTGATGTCCAACATGGTCATGTCCATACAAACATTGCCAAGAATCGGTGCCAGTTTCCCATTCACCAGCATCTTGCCAACACCATTACTCAAACGTCGATTAATGCCGTCTGCATAACCCACTGCAACGGTGGCTACAACGGTTTCACGTTTGAGAATGCCTTTACGACTATATCCTACGGTCTCGTTAGCCGGAACATTTTTGATCTGCGAAATGGTTGTTCGAAGCGTAGCTACTTGTTGTAATTGTTGTTGCTCATGGGTGGTTGCAGCGAAACCGTACAGACCGATTCCAAGTCGGACCATTTCGAATTGCGCTTCACTGAAACGCAAAATTCCGGAAGAGTTGAGCGCATGACGCATGATCGGATAATCGAACGACTGTTGAATCAATTCACTGGTCTTAACAAATCGTTCTATTTGTCGGTTGGTGAATCCGTCATGTTCTGACTCATCACTCGCAGCCAAATGTGTAAAGATCGACTGAACGTGCAATTGCCGGTTGTTACGAATACGCACAATCAACTCGCGAATTTCCTGTTCTTCAAATCCAAGTCGGTGCATACCCGTATCCAACTTGAGGTGAATTCTGAACGGCTCATCCGTTGTAGATTTCAACGAAGCATTGAGCTGATTGAGTAATCTGAAATTATAGATTTCGGGTTCGAGTCGATATCGGACCATGGCATCAAAACTTTGCACTTCTGGATTCATTACCATGATCGGGAGCGTAACACCCGACTTACGAAGTTCAACACCTTCGTCGGTATATGCTACAGCGAGGTAATCGACGTGGTGAAATTGCAGAATGTTTGCTATCTCGTGTCCTCCGCTACCGTACGAGGTGGCTTTCACCATGGCCATGATTTTGGTAGACGACTGCAAACGCGATCGGTAATAATTGAGATTATGAATCAGCGAATTGATATTGATCTCCAGCACTGTTTCATGAGCTTTTTGCTGAAGCAGCTTTACAATTTGTTCGAATCCAAAGGGTCGAGCGCCTTTCAACAAAACAGCTTCTTCGCGGAAATTCATCAAAGGAAATGCTTTCAGAAATTCATCCGTCGAATCGTAAAACTCGGTTGGTAATCGGAACAACTCCTTTTGACGAATCAAGGCAGGGCCTATGGCTATCAATCGTGTTATACGTTTGGCGGCTAGCAGATCGGATACTTCTCGGTAAAGTGATTCTTCATTTTTGCCACTTTGCAGAATATCAGAAAGTATAACCGTCTTCTTCTCATGCTGTTTCTGCTGATTAAGAAAATCCAGCGCGATTGTCAGCGATCCTATATCCGAATTGTAGCTGTCGTTGATGATGGAACAATGGTTTACGCCATTCTTCATTTCAAGTCGCATCGCGACAGGACTGAGGTAATGCATCCGCTCACTGATCACCTCTTGATCAATTCCAGACAAGAGCATAAATGACCAACAATGTATTGCATTTTCAACAGATGCATCATCGGTAAAAGGTATACGAATGGAAATGAAACGATTTTCAAAAACGGCCTGAATCTCGGATTCATCCGCAGACTTGGTGATTCGTCCGATTTGCAAATCGGCCTTAGTTCGACGCGACCATGTAAAGGTCCGAATATCCTTTCTTGATGCTGATAAAGCAGCTACCGCTTCTTGAATCTCTGGATAATCTTTACAATAGATCAGTGATTCAACATGACGGAATAGTTGAAACTTTTCCTCCACTTTCTCGTGACGTGACGTGAAACTGGCGTCATGGGCTGAACCGATATTGGTAATAATACCGATAGCAGGTAAAATCATACTCTCCAATCGTGCCATTTCATATGGCTTCGAAATTCCCGCCTCAAAAATTCCGAGCTGGTGGTCGTCGTTCATCTGCCAAATGGACAACGGCACGCCGATTTGTGAATTATAACTCTTAGGACTTCGAACGATCGTAAAGTCGGGACGTAATAACTGAAACAACCATTCTTTGACAATGGTCTTGCCGTTGCTGCCAGTGATTCCGATGACAGGAATCGGAAAATGTTTTCGGTGAAACGCGGCCAATTGCTGTAACGCAATAAGGGCGTCAGGCACCTGAATAAAATTCGCCTCGAGGGCATCGTAAGCTGGACGGTAATCACTAATCACAAAATTCCGGACACCTTGTGCTACAAGCTCTGGAATAAACCGATGACCATCGTGGCGTTCGCCTTTCAGTGCAAAAAAGAGAGAGACTTCCGGATGTGTGAGTTTACGGCTATCCGTGACGAGATCCTCGAAAGACGTATGATGAGAAACACGAATTATGGTGTTTCCGCCCGTAGTTTCCGCAACCGTCCGAATCGTATACTCGTTGGGGCCCATCAGGAATCAACCTTGTTGTGAATTCTCTTCGTTATAGCAGGTGCGGCAGAGTGGCACGTAGCTTTCCTGCTCACCAAGCAGAATTCGAGATGCATTGGCGACAGTACGATGGGAAAAATTAGCCAGATTACCGCAGCGAATACAAATGGCGTGGACCTTGGTCACATATTCAGCCGTTGCCAGCATGTGCGGAATGGGGCCAAATGGTTTTCCAAGGTAGTCCATGTCGAGTCCGGCCACCACTACACGTATTCCTCTATCGGCTAATTGCCTGCAAACGGAAGGAAGATTATCGTCAAAGAACTGCGCCTCGTCGATACCAACCACTTCCACTTCGGCGGCCATAAGCAAAATCTGGGATGACGAATCAACGGGGGTTGAATGAATAAAATTGGAATCGTGGGAAACGACGTTCGTATCGTCATAACGAACGTCCACTTTGGGCTTGAAGATTTCAACCTTTTGCCTGGCAATTTTAGCGCGCTTAAGGCGGCGTATAAGCTCTTCGGTTTTACCGGAAAACATGCATCCGCAAATCACTTCAATATGACCGCGGCGTGGCTCCGTTTTCTTTAGGTTTTCTACAAACATTCTTCCTTGACTTGGGATAGCGAAACTATGAGTTTTATAGCATAATTAAAAGGAGTAGTACGGGGAAAACCAGACTAAAACGGTGATCTGACATACAATTTAACGTGACCCTGTTCGTTTCATTTTGCGGACCACCGGATTAGCAGGCGGTATCTATCGTATTTTTGACATATAAGACCATGAATAAAGAAATTATCCACCAACAGCTTCATCACCGTCTGGAAGACCTGATGGAAAAACACGAAGAGATGATGCAACATTCCGGCGCCATCCCTCACGAAGATGTTCTTCAATTATTGAAAGACTTCAAGATCACGTACGAACTGGCGCTTTCATTGCATCATCACAACGCGATCAAAACGATGGAAGATCTGGAAGTTATTGTAGCGGAACGCTACAATGGCATGATTACCGCCAAGCAGGAGCCTGCACCCGCTACTACGTCTGAGAATCGTACAGAACATCATCCGGCCAATACTGAAGAGTTGCTTATCGACACCACTAATTATTCGAAACAACCATCTGTCGACCTGCCAGAAGGAATTAAAATGAGTAGCGATGTTCACGATCAATTTGAAGCACGCCCAACAATCGGACAGCAATTTAAGGGGGGCGCCACCCTTGCAGAAATCATTGCGCAGCGTTCAGGATCCTCACGCATGTCAGATACTCTGCAACATGCGCCGATAAGCGATTTGCGTACTGCGATCGGCATCAACGAGCGATTCCAATTTATCCAACAACTTTTTAGTGGTAACGCTGGAAACTTTATGATGGCGGTGGAAAAAATCAATGGATTTTCGTCGATGAATCAAGCGATGAACTACCTGGATCAAGAAGTAGTAAGCCGAAACACGTGGGACCTTACCTCCGAACCTGTTCGTCACTTTGTCGAACTCGTCGAACGTCGATTCAATTCCTGAACGGAAGATGTCGAAGTTGATTATTGTCCCCACGCCTATCGGCAATCTAGAAGACATTACATTGCGTGCTATCCGCATCCTGAAAGAAGCGGATCTTATTCTGGCGGAAGATACCCGTACCAGTGGCAACCTGCTTCGTCATTTATTGATACAAAAACCGCTACGCTCCTTTCACGCTCATAATGAACACAAAGTAGTGATGGAGCTCGTTGAACGAATTGCCAGCGGCGAGAAGATTGTGCTGGTATCGGATGCAGGTACACCGGGCATCTCCGATCCTGGATTTCTGATTGTGCGCGAATGTGTAAAGCAGGGCGTTGACGTTGAAACGCTACCTGGACCAACCGCCTTCGTACCAGCCTTGGTAAATTCAGGTCTTCCTTGCGATCGTTTTTGTTTTGAAGGATTCCTGCCCCAAAAAAAAGGACGACAGACACGAATCAAAAACCTCGTCGACGAAGAACGCACTATGGTTTTCTATGAATCGCCGTTTCGTCTCGTAAAAGCACTGGAAGAATTTTCTGCTGCCTTCGGTCCGGATCGTCCCGGATGCGTTTGTCGCGAGTTGTCGAAATTCCACGAAGATGTCCAACGCGGCACCATGCAATCGTTGGCGGAACACTTTACCAACCACCCGCCTAAAGGTGAAATTGTCATTGTTGTGGGTGGGAAAGACAGTAAATTGGAAGTCCCAGAATAAAACAAAAATTGAAGTGCCATTCGACTGCGAGCGCTGATTGCTTTTTAGAAATTTGCTCGTCTATCTTACAATTTAGGCAAACTATATTGTAACAGCCAATAACCTGCTCGTAACTTTTGTAACTTGCAGTGCTCAACGAAGACATCAATTAATCATTTCCATTGAGGCGTCGATTCTATTAAAATGCTGCTTGACCATACAACACCTGAACCAACCAAGACTTTTCATTTCGCTTGCTTTTTGACGCTTATTCTGTTGGTTCATTTATGCAGTTGTTCTGAAAATACAACATCGCCACCTGTCAGTAAATCGGCTGTCGTTGAAAGCAGCGGCCGTTTAACGGAGGTAGTATCTGGAAATAATGTAGACGAAAAAGAAACGGATACTTGCTATGTGGATGTTTTCATTAGTCCTGCAGAGCTTGCAAAGAGTAGCGAACTTGTAAACGAGAAACTGATTTTGGAATATGAATACTGCAAAGTGCTTTATTCACCTAAAGTGGTCATCAATGAGGATACGCTGAAGGGACACTCCTATTACCTCCAGGTTTGGCCTCCGTTGTTAATCAAAGCAACGCTGTTCGCGAAGCGAGGCGATAGTGTACCTTATTCTGCGTCATTATATATGGTACAGAAGGACAAAGAAGAATACCGGATTGAACAGCAACCGCTTCACTGACCACCCTTAGCCATGAAAAGATCGGCTGCGATGTGATCAGCATATAAACGCCCAGCATCTGTCAGTACGACAGTTTCACCGTCGTATTTCAACCATCCTTGTTTCTCTGCCGCGGACTTCTCCAACATAAAATGGTCCAGGAACATTGTTCCAAAAAGTTCTTGCAATCGAGCTAGACGAATGCCCCACTGAGTGCGAAGCGATGTCAGAACGAACTCATTGTATTGGTCAATTGAGGACAACACTTCGCCTTCTCCCAGAGGTAAAGATTGAGCCATCCTACGCAGGTAGTCAGGATTATTCCGGATATTCCAATAACGTTCATGACCATTAAACGAGTGAGCCGATGGGCCAATGCCTAGGTAGTGCTCCCCTTTCCAGTATGCGGTATTATGTCTGGAATACCGACCTGGCTTAGCAAAATTAGAAATCTCATAGTGCTCGTAGCCATGTGAGCGAGCCCAATCCATCAAGATATTAAATTGGCTGGCTGCAGTTTCATCATCGGGAGCGGCCAACGCACGTGTTCGCACCAGCTGTTGCAATGCGGTACGTGGTTCCACTGTCAGTGAGTAGGCTGAAAAATGTGGTAAGTCCAAGTCTTCCAGCACAGCAAGATTCTCTAACCACCGTTCGTCATTCATGGTTGGCGTACCGTAAATCAAATCAACGGTAAGATCTTTAAAGCCATGTCTGCGGGCGCATTGCACGGCATCACGTGCTTGGCCAGCGCTGTGTGAGCGATGCATGTAACTCAAATCTTCGTCGTGAAAACTTTGGATACCGATGGAAAGTCGATTGATGCCGATACGCTTCCACTCCGATAATGCCGAATCTGAAAGATCGTCGGGATTCGCCTCCAAGGTGATCTCGGCCTCGTCATGAAGCAGGTATTCATTGCGTACTGTATTGACAAAACGTTCGATCGCTGAGGAAGGTATTAGTGAAGGTGTTCCGCCACCAAAATAAACCGTTTGAATCGTTTTACCGTTCATGTAATCGCGTCGCTGAAGCAATTCCGCGCACATAGCCTCCATCATTTCAGCCGCGGTTGCAAGTGACGTAGAAAAATGAAAGTCGCAGTAATGACAAGCTTGCCGGCAAAATGGAATGTGGAAGTAGATACCGGCCATGAGAAAATTAGACTATTGGATTATTTCTTAAGGACTAAACGGAAAGTAGTTCCTTTACCCATCTCAGAATTTTTTACAAAAATCTGTCCGTCGTGATATTCCTCCACAATGCGTTTACTCAGCGACAAGCCAAGTCCCCAGCCCCGACTTTTCGTCGTATAACCCGGTTTGAAAATAGTCTGATACGAAGACTTCGGTACACCCTTTCCGGAATCAGTAATGTCGATATAAACGAATTGCTGTTGATCGGTTACGTTAACACGAATGCTTCCCGTACCTTCCATCGCATCCAGGGCGTTTTTCAAGACGTTCTCAATGACCCATTCGAAGAGCGGAACATTTAACGGTGTATGGATTTCATACGAGGGACCTTCTAATTTGAAATCTACTTTGTCAGAAGAACGGGAACGGATATAATCCATGGAATGCTGCATGACCGTCATGATATTCTCCTTCTTCAATGCAGGTGCAGATCCTATTTTTGAAAAACGGTCGGTGATGGTTTGTAACCGTTGCACATCTTTTTCAATATCTCCCAAATACTGCATGCCTTCGCCTTTCAATTTCAACAATTCCAACCATGCCATCATGGATGATAGTGGTGTACCCAATTGATGCGCCGTCTCTTTAGCCATTCCCACCCATACTTGATTTTGTTCAGCTTTACGGGAGGTGCTGAATGCTAGGTAGGAAACAAAGAGGAACAAAGCGATAACCGCTAATTGGAAGTAGGGATAATACCTTAACCGAACCAATACGTCTGAATCCTTGTATAAAATATATTGCGTTAGCGTAGGTCCGATTTGCAGTTCAATGGGCTCGTGTTCTGCATGCATGATCACTACTTGCTCTTGCAGATAACCCTCTTCAAGCGTTTTCAAGGAATCGAGGTTGCGCCACGAAATGACATTAAAGCTGCTGTCTGCAAGAATAACCGGAATGGTTGTATTATTTCCGATTACGGAAGACAAAAAGTTGATGTCGGCGTTGATTTCAGTAACATCGGCAAGCCTTCGTGTGGCTTCTGCCCATAATTGTATCTTTTTACCTTCTTCTTCAGATAGCTTCTTGACAAGCTTGTTGGTATACCAAAGCGAGGCGGCACCAATCAACATGGCGGCCATTAAAAGAAGGATTTTCCAGCGCTGTTTCTGGGAGTAAATATTCACTTCAAATTCCCTTGTTTGCTTCCGTAACGAAGCGTCCGTGATATTATTTTGCCCGCAAAGATGGTATTTTTCAACAAATGATGACCAACCAGCTGGCAATGTCCATTAAGTCTATCACGCCATGCATCCTGACCTATTGAAAATAAGGCCCTTAGGGTTTCCACTCAATTTGCATCTCCTCTTTTTTCTTTTTCGGAGTCTCCGACTTTTTCACACTATCCTTCCTGAATATGCCAAATTCTTCGTGTAACATGGATTTCAACTGCTTTTTCTCTTGCACGATATCGGTTTTAATTTTCTCCGTTGCCGCTTTACGATCATATCCGATTTTCGGATCATCTACTGGGCCTTTCATGGTGAGGAACAATTTAGTTCTTCCTAACCCATCGTCTTCAATCTCTCCAAATTCGGATTTCTGCTGTTTCATCTTTTTCCCTAAAACATCCGAAAGCAATAACGTGATTCGATAATCAATGATATTTTCAAACGTATGTACTCCGCTGCATGTCAAGTTCAAAGCACTTGATTTAATCTCCATGGAAGGTATGTAAATCTGCTCGTCCGAAATAGAAATGACATTCTTCAAGGTAGAAAACCGAATGTTATTCAGGTCGGATAACTTCAGATACTTTGAAAGTTCCATAATAGGACCAAAATCAATGAGGGCTCCGTTATCGATGGTAAGATCACACGTAGCCTTGGCTTTTGCAGGATTAATGGAAAGATCGGTGGTCCATGATGACCTGAATTGAACGGTAGCAGTCAGATCGCCTTTTACGTTTTTATCAGTCATTATATCCTGGTCAAAATTCTCCAATTGATAAAACAAGTCATGAATGTCCAGCTTTGATAATACAGCATCGCAACTAATCAAGATACTGTCTTTCCTAGACACATTTACGATTGCATCCATCGCCACTGCGCCCTTCATGGCATTGAAGCGAATGGAGCGACCGCTGATAACTTGATCTTCTAAGTGAAGCTGTCCGGAAATTCCACTTGAACGAAATTTCCTGAATTTCAATTCATCCACTTTAATTTCCAGGTCGCTAACAAGACGTGGATTGACTTTGAGTTTATAGGCAGTATCACTGCTTGTGGTTGTTGCATTGTTGATGAGCAACTCGTCCAAGTCAATGTGATTCGAGCGTAATCGAGCCCGTATATCCGCTGGTTGTCCAGGAATTAATAAAAACGTAATGAAATTCGTAAACCTTCCATCGACCGTGAAATCACTCGAGCCAATGTTTCCTGCCAGTGATTTAACCGCGACGTCCGCATTTTGCAATTCAAGTTCACCGTTAAATCCTTTGAATTGCAACGGATTTTTTTTCAAGCCAAAACAAACGTTCGTAAAGCGAATAGCTCCCGAAGATTTGACGGTATACAAATTGGCAGCATTAACATGCGGTAAATCGCTCACCTTTCCTGCAAAGGATATGTTCATCGACGCCTCGCCAGTCAGCGTTTCCAAGGTGTCGTTGGCGATAAACGGTTGAATAGCCGACAAGTCAATAGTAGTCGCTGCGTGAAGCGTGAGGAAAGGATGGCGCAAATCTTCCAACTTCAAATCAGCCGTCACCGGATTGGCTCCAAGGCGGGCGGTGAACGTTTGAATTTTAAGTACTCCTTTCTTAGACAAAGAAGCGGTATTCAGCGTGCCAGACAATTCAATTCGCTCTAAGGACACATCACCACCGGGAGGAGTTAGTTTTCCATCACGAATAGAGAAGTCTGCTTCTACATCGGGATGTTCCGCATCGGAACTAACTCCTTTGATTCGGGAACTAAAAACAAATTTTCCCGATGATTTGAAGTCTTTGAAGTAATGGACAAAGCGTGGCGGTAACAAGCTGAGGAAGGAGCCCAAATCCGCTTCTTGTGCAGCTACTTCTAAATCCATCGTTGTTTCATCACCTACCGTGAGAACTCCGCCAGTACTGAATGTAACATCAGCCAACCGGATGGTGCTTTTTCCTACACGGTATTGTTGCAATGCTGTCTGCACATCCAGCGATACATCGATAACAGTAGCTTTAGAATCGATCCACGCAATATCATCGACTTTAAGTCGTTTAACAAACAAGTCGCCTTTAGCATGCATTGTAAAGGATGCGTCATTAAATCGTCCTGAAAAAGAAAGCTGATGGATAGACATATCGTAATCTTGTCCATGCTTACGATCTAGAAAAGACAATTGCATGTTTTTCAGTTGTACTTGCGACAGGTCGAGGTCTGAAGATGATGACGCAGAATCTGTTGTCCAGAATTCATAATTAGTAACTCCTTGAGCGTCGATGCGCAATTTGCAGTTTCCATCTGCCACTTGAATGCTACGAATGGTAAAATCTTTTTTGAAAATCCCCATGATGTTAAACAAGAGCGACACCTTGCCGGCATGTAGAAGTGTATCCTTATCAGGACGATTAGCTACTTCTTTGATCAACACGTTTTTCAATTCAAACGAAGCCAATGGAAAATGGTGCAACAACGAGAAGCTGAAGTCTTCAACCTTAATTTCAGCACGAAGGTGCCGGTTGAGCTGACTAATCATCGCTTGCTTGACCTCTTGTTCGTAAAAAGTGGAGACAACTGCTGCCAATAGGAGCACTCCTGCAAGGAGCGCTGCAGGTACAATCAGTAAAATTCGGGTGCGGCGTGATATCGGCATAATACGATTCAACGAAATTCCTGATAACTACCTCAAGAACGTACGAGCACGACGTTTAATTTTGAACAAAAAGATCTTTACAGCTTAGGCTTTATTTTCTGCTAATTCATGAAGGTCGGATAACCATGCTTCGACCAGAGGAAATTCCTGCTGCCCTACCAGCTGTAGGTTGATCATGGATTCGTAGCATTTGAGTAAGTTGTCGCCGATGGCAGCTGCACCACTTTTAAGGGAAAGCGCTGCCAGAGTATCAGCGATTTTCTTGTTATTAAGATATCCTGGGATTTCATCCGAAAAATCGCGCATCAAGTTATGCATGTTGCGCTCTTGATAGACCGTTGCAGGATGAAAAAAGATATGCCAGCCGTTTTCCCAAGCGATCCGTTGTGCGATAAAACTTCGCCAGATGTCTGTCATCCGGAAACTGCAATGCGAAGGCAGGTACAGCAACGGAAAGGCTTCCTTAAACCAGGTTGTATTCTGGCTATTGAAGGGACACCAGCTACCACGGCCCAATGCGATGCTCGCCGAACGATCAAAACTCATTGGCAACGGAAGTGTCAATCGGTAAATGGCATCGACATCCGGATTTTCATCCGCTAATCCTTGCTGAATGGGAGCTTCTATGAACTTTTTCGTAAAGTTTGTCAAAGGACGTGTTTGATCCTGCAAGTGTTCTAACGCGAAACCTCGGGGCCAGATATTGGCATTGGTAAAATGAGAATAGACGTTTACCCACCCCTCTCCGTCGATGCAATGGGCATCCACTATCCTGTTCCGTTCTGCCCAGAATCCATCACGGGCAAAATTGTCATCGTCCGTCTCCAGAATGATCTCTGCACCAGCTTGTATCGCCACCAGATATCCAATGTTCTTCCGTCCGTAGTGGCGCTCTGGAAGATCCTTCACCAAGGAAAAGCCAGTTTGGCGTTGACGCTCGAGCGAATAGAACTCACAACCTTTAAGTTTAAAGGGCTCAGGAGAAATACAATCGCCCATGACATAAAACGAAATGCCCCGAGCGTTGCACTTAGCGGCATAATCGTTTAGAACAGGATGCTGCGATCCAGCGATGGAAGTAATGACGAGAGCAGTAGATGCAGGCATATCAGTCGATGATGGTTGGTTTCCCTTTCAACCTTTGTACGAAATAATACCAAAGCACTGTGATAGAATTTCGAATTGCTTTCGAGGACACGCTGGGAGAAGGTGCGCGATAATGAATGGGCACTTCAATGTATCGTTTGTAACGCAAGAGATAACGCAGTTCAGTTTGATAAAAATGCGCTTTGGAGCGAAATTCATATTTCAAAAATTCCTCAACTACAGAACGATGAAATCCCTGGTAGCCGGAGGTCATGTCATGTAAGCGAGTACCCAGTAGCAGGTTGGACAAGATAGTACCGGTCCGGGATAGGAATGTCCTGCGCAATGAAGAACGCCAGATGGAACCGCCGTTGATGAAACGGCTTCCAAAAGCGCAGTCGTTACCTTCGTTCAATACTCTGAGGAACATCGGGATGGCACGTGGGTCGTGCGAAAGACCGGCATCCATTTCAATGATGAATTCATGATGCGGACACGCTTCGCGATAGCCGCGCAAATAGGCATCAACTACATTTTTATTTTCGGGTGCCCATACGGCAACAAAACGGGAGTCATTGGTGGAAAGCTCCTGACAAAGTTCTAAGGTGCGATCTTTGGAAACTCGATCAACAATCAAATAGACCTTGCCACATCCGAGTTGATCCAGCACTTGTTTCAACGCTTCAACAAATGGCGCGAAGTCCACTTCTTCATTCGCCATGGGTACGACTAACGCAAAATCGTACGTACGCAGATAATACCTGTTTTCAGAAATTTGCGTAGTGACGTTTTTGAAGGATGCTTGCATCGTGAATAGTAGCGTTACAGCGTACTAATTTAGTAGAAATGAAAACACCTCCGCTGCTTCGTTGGACTAAATAACGCACAAAAAAAGCCGTTGAAATTTCAACGGCTCTTCTGCAATTAATGTTGGATTATTTCATGGCTTCTTGGAAACGACCTGCGATCTCGTCCCAATTAACTACGTTCCACCAAGCGGCGATATAATCCGGACGGCGGTTCTGGTAATGCAGGTAATAAGCATGTTCCCATACATCGAGGCCCATGACTGGAGTGCCTTTCACTTCGGCTAGGTCCATCAGGGGATTGTCCTGATTTGGCGTAGAGGCGACGACTAATTTTTTTTCAGGTGTGACAATGAGCCACGACCAACCGCTACCGAAACGTGTAACACCGGCAGTACCAAATTTAGCTTTAAACTCATCGAAGGTGCCGAAGGTGCTAGTGATAGCCTCGCCAAGTGCGCCAGATGGAGCACCGCCACCACCTTGCTTCATAATTTTCCAGAATAGATCGTGATTGAAGTGTCCACCACCGTTGTTACGTACTGCCATTGGATACTTGGAAATGTTACGACAGATATCTTCGATGGAGAGGTTTTCGGCATCTGTACCTGCTATAGCATTATTCAAATTGGTAACGTAAGCTTGGTGATGTTTTCCATGATGGATTTCCATGGTGCGTGCGTCAATGTGCGGTTCCAGCGCATTGAAATCATAAGGTAATTTTGGAAGTTCGAATGACATGTTTTGGGTTATTTGAAAGGTGAGAATAGTTGATTCATTACTTGGATGCGACGTTGCTCTTTTCTATTTCTTCAAGTGCTTTATGGAGTGTAGGGTCGAGTTCGTGGATGACCGGGTAGAATCCTTCGTTCTTCCAGAGCTGACGTGCAATCATGGCTTTAAGTTGAATGACAATATAGCGCTGTGCTGTTTTAACTCCTGATTGGTCTGTATCTACACCAGCCTTAGCTGCATAGACAACGAATTCATTGTATAACTTTTGATCCACCTTGAAGGCTTTATTAAAGGACAAAAAATCTTTGTACTGTTCGAAAGAAGCACGGTGCTGATCCAGGTAATCGTAAGCAAACTGAATAATAAGACCTTTGCTATTTGCTTGAGAATAGAAATTCGATAAGGTTTCCGTGTCCAATGGAACAAATAGGTCGGGCATGATGCCGCCTCCGCCGTAAACAATCCGACCACCGGGTGTTGTAAATTTCAACGAATCGGAAAACTGAATGCTATCCTGATTAACAAGCTCACCACGCTTCAAGCGGTCCAACAATTCATTTTCATAATCTTCATAAATCCCGTCGTACGGTTTTTGAATACAACGTCCAGTAGGTGTATAATAGCGGGCCACCGTCAATCGTATGGCTGATCCATCGGGAAGCTCACTTTGCTCTTGTACCAACCCTTTCCCAAACGAGCGGCGCCCCATGATTGTAGCGCGGTCCCAATCCTGTACGGCTCCGGAAACAATTTCACTGGCACTAGCACTTCCTTCATCAATTAATACAATGAGTTTCCCTTTTTCAAATAGACCATTTGCCGTAGCGAAATAATCATCGCGGGGCCGAGAGCGTCCTTCGGTGTAGACAATCAGCTTTTCGTCAGGAATAAATTCATCGGCAATTTTAATGGCTGTCTTTAGGTAGCCGCCAGGATTGCCGCGCAAATCCAACACCAGGCTCTTCATGCCGACGGCTTGCAACTTTTTAAATGCAGCAAGATATTCATCGTAGGTGTTTTCGGCGAAGTGAGAAATCTTGATGTAGCCTGTTTCCTTGGAAAGCATATATCCGACATCCACACTGTAGAGTGGAATTTCGCCACGAGTGATGGTATATTCTAGGGTTTTGTTGGTTGAGCGACGGAAGATGGTCACTTTGACTTTAGTTCCACCTTTACCGCGCAGCAATTGCATCACCTTAGAATTCGTAATGTCAATATGTGCGACATTTTTCCCTTCTACGCGGATGATCCGGTCACCAGCACGAATGCCTAACTGCTCGGAAGGTCCTCCCGCAATGGCCGTCACTACCATGATTGTATCATCCTGAATGTGGAACTCGACGCCGATACCTTCAAAATTGCCTTCGAGAGGTTCATTGACCGCTTGCAACTCTTCGGAAGGAATATAGCTGGAATGAGGATCCAAGCTGTGCAACATCTCGGCAATTGCATCGTCCATTAATTTTCGCGAGTCGACCGAATCCACATATTCCTGAGAAATGTAATTGACAACATCGTTCAATTTGTTAAACTGGCCGGACCGAAAATTAAATAACGCGGTGTCGTTACGATAGGGGCCACTTAATCGAATCCCTATAACTATTCCAATCGCCAGCGTAGCGGCGATGATAAAGGGTTGCCAAATTTTGTACTTATTCAAAACGGAGTTTTACTATACTATTATAATACACCGGAAGGGGTGAATTGCTCCACTTCCACACCGAACCTGCGCAAGAATTCAACGCCTTCATCGAGGGGAATTCCCTTGAACGCTGCATAAGATTCCAAGAAGTAAACTTTTTTGATGCCTAACGTGTAAATAACACGGGCACACGCAAGGCAAGGAGAAAGTGTCACGTACAAAGTACAACCTTCGATGATCACATTGTTTTTAGACGCATATAGAATAGCGTTTTGCTCCGCGTGCAAGGCGAGCGAGCAGCTGCCTTTGCTGTCTCGCGGACAACCGGTTTCTGGCCATTCCTTGTCACAATTATGTGTGCCAGCAGGTGGACCGTTGTAACCGAGGGATACGATTCGAGTGTCCTTGGTGAGCACTGCTCCTACCCCGATTTTAACACAGTGGGATTTGCGCGAAAGGTTGCGCGCCAGGTCCATGTAAATTTCGTCGAAACTCGGGCTATTCATGTTGGTAAAGATACGTGTATTTCCGTAGCGGAAATCCGTCCATCAAACATCATTGCACGCCACCGGTGCGGTTCAACCAAAGGAGAGCCTCCTCGTCATTCGGTTTGCATTGCAGGGCTTTTTTCCAATATGTCCGGGCATTAACCAGGTCTTTCTTGACGTAATACATCCCGCCAAGGTTTATCCAAGCTTGTGCATTGGTAGGACTGATCTCTGCCGATAACTGGTAGTAGCGGATGGCTTTATCCAGATTCTCGTCTTTCCCAGCCCACGTTCTACGTCCCATCTCCCAATATTCGTTGCTAAGAATTTGCATGGCATCGCAGCCCGGGCTCAGTGACAACGCCTGATTCATAGCAGCACGAGCCTGATCGTGCATGTCCAACTCAGCATACGCCAATGCTCCCAGGCGCCATGCATCCACAAAACCGGGGGCTTGCTGCATCGACACTTCATAATCGGCTTTGGCTTTCTCAAAATCACCCATCTTCAGATACGCAGATCCTCGATTGGAGTACGTTGCCGGGAAGTTCGGCATCAGCTCCAACGCCTTGCTATAATAGACTACAGCAGTATCGTATTGTTTCAGATCAAAATAAACATTCCCCTTATTACACCATGCTTCGGCTAAAAAGGGTTCCTGCGAAATCGAGGAATCAACATCTTGCAAGGCCTTAGCATATTCCTTTTTCCTAAACCAAATCATCGATCGGTTATTATACGCACGCGGCTGACGGGTATTAATCGTTAAGGAAGCGTTGAAATCCTCCAGTGCGCGATCCAAGTCGCCGCGCTCATTGTAATATGATCCGCGATTATTGTAGGCCTCGTGTGAACGTGGATTCTTTTCAATGATATCTGTCCACAAGGTGGCGTTGCCTTTCCAAACTGCGACGCGTTGATGAGCCAATACTGCCAAGGGTAGCAAACTGATCCATACTACCATCGTCCATGGCTTACGGCCAGACACTGCCATGCAAAGCAGCAAGAATAAACCCAGGTAACTGACGTACGAGAATCGTTCATAAATCACTGACGAGTTTAATGCCACAACGTGCAGCGTTGGAAAAATATTAATGGCAAAGAAAGTCAAACCAAACGCTGCAAGCGGTGAACGCTTCCACCATCGTAGTATAAAAAATACCGTGGCTGCAGCAAGTAAAATTCCTCCTGTCAGATACAGCCAAAAATCCGTGCTGCCCTCGATTGGAAATCCATAGATGGCGTTCTGACGAAATGGTAATACACATTTGATCACATACAGAAAATAGGCCTGAAAGGAATAAATCACCCTCGTCATGAATCCTACCGGCACAGCGTACTTGTCTGCTTGCAGCGACGATGTCGTAATAGCGGCCCAGCCGAAAGAGATGGATCCTATTAGAAACGGTAATTTATCCAACCACTGACGACGTGTGAAAGTCTGATTGCGCAGATAGTCGCAAAGCAACAATACTACCGGCAACGTGATCGCCTGAATCTTTGAAAAGGCCGAACACAAAAACAATAAAATACTGATGACGTACCATCCGTAGGCCGGACGTTCGCGATCAGCATACACCATATAAGACCACCAGGATAACAGAAAAAAGAACATGAAGAGAACGTCCTTTCGACTGGCAATCCAAGCAACTGACTCAACGTGTAATGGATGCAGTGCGAAGAGAAATGCAATTAATGCCGCTGTAGCGGGGTTTTGTAATAAATGTCGGAATACAAAGAAAACGAGAATGCTGTTGGCCACATGCAACCATACGTTAGTTCCGTGATACCAGCCGGCACTGTCGGATCCGGCTGCATAATCAACCGCATAGGATAGAATGACCAGTGGATTGTAACTGAGTAGAACCTTGGTTTTAAAGATGAGGACAATATTGTCCCACGACAATGATCGAATCAACAATAATTCCCGGATGTAATGATTGTCGTCCCAGTTGGTGACTTCAAAATCAAAGCAATCGGCAAAAACCAAAAATGTGATAAGGGCAAGAACCGGCACTATCAAAACCGGAGAATACCAATTGAACGTAACACCAGTGGTTGGACTGATTTTCTTTTTAACGGGTTTTGGAGACTTGACCATGGGTTATAAAAATAAACCAAATAGTGGCAGCTGTTCAACCTGCTGCATCATTCTTTTTTCACGACAATAACTATCATGAAAAACGCCCGGAAATAAGGCCGGGCGTTTCGATGGGTTAACGTTGTCGATTAACGATGTGAAATCACCAATGGACGATGGCAGGAGAAATTCTCGCCAACCATTTGCAAGGTATACGTTCCTTCCGCCCAGGAAGCAGTTTGAACCGTAAACTGATGTGTCGCTGCTGCTTCTATCATTTCACGATACACTTCGCGTCCTTGAAGATCATACACCACAGCCGTGAAACGTCCGAAATTGCCATTCAAGCCCGCTACGGTAATGTTGTTAGAGGCTGGATTAGGATATAAAGTTACATCGGCCGTTTGTACTGACTGCATACCGGTAGTGACATCGATAAGGACGGTGTCAATGGCGGTACAACCCGATGCATTTGAAACCAGCACAAAATAACTACCTGGCGCAGTAACGGTCAAGGTTTGACCAGTAGATCCATCGGACCACAAATAGCTGGAGAAGCCAGCACCAGCATCTAAGGTGTAACTGAATGGATTTACAAGAACAGTATCGGGGCCAAGCGTCACACTGATTGGGGCCAACACGCTCACCTGAGCAGGCACGCGAGCGCTGGCGCATGCTCCATATCCACAACCGGTGAATGCATTGGATAGGCCGGGATTTTGAGCACCCGCACTGTAGGATGAGCAGGTAATGTCCGATGCATTATCATGGTCTACATTTCCCGTTCTAGATACTGAGGTTCCAGAACAAGCAATGGCGCCATCACCCGTCCATTGTGAACCAACCGTTACATTAAATCCGCCCACCGTGATATTCAGCGACTGAATATCTGAGGCCGTCCATCCGAACGCGACATAATCCTGAACAATTCCATTCTGATCAATAATCATCATCCATCCTGCTGAACCAGGATTCAGCAAAAGGTTAGAGCCCCAGTAATTATCGGCAGTATTATCTGAGCGATATTGGATTTCGCCTGCTTGAAAAACACCAAGATCCCAGGTAATGGTATTAATGGTATTAATATCTGTACTGCCATCGCACGCTACCACCTTCCAGCCTGTCGCATCGAAGGGCAAAGCAGAAAGATTTTGTACCTCAACGAAGTCTCCTACATTACCGCTGGGAAGCGACGGATCATCCAATGCTACTTCGGTAATGCGCAAACAGCCACCGGCGCCTTCCTGCCGCGATTCCATCCAATAGGTAGTTGAAGCGGTAATCGCAGGACTGAATGTGTTGCCGATAAAAACTGGAGCGGAAGCAGTATCTGATTCGAACCAGAACGTTGCAAAGCCGGAATCAGTAGTAGACGTAATGATACCGCCAGGGCAATAATTAAACGTATTGGTAGTGGGTGCGTTCGGAATTGCCAAGAAGGTTGCTGAACCCTGAGTGGTATCGTTCAGATTATCCAGATCGCCTGCAAGTGCTGTGTAGGCGGTGACATCAAGCGTTCCTCCAGCAATAGTATTCAAAGTCTGTGTAAAATAAACCGTATCCGTTGCTCCTGACGCCAACGGACCAACGTAGGTTGCGCTTAAAGTTGCGGTGACCGCACCGGTAACTTCAGCAGTCACCGGAATATTGGATTGTGCGTTGCTACCAAAGTTTCGGATAGAAACAGCCACTTGCACCGCAGCAGTACCGCAAGAAGTGCTTGTAGGTGTAACCACAGCTACTGGTCCGATGTTATCACCGAGTGGCGTAAATTCCGCAGCGCCCATATCAGGATTAGTTGCATCACGAAGGGTGCCGTCAATGTCGGTTGTGATACCAGCATACGGTAACGCATTGTTATTGACAATAGCAGAGGTAGAACGCAAGTCGGTGTTCGAAGCAAATTGAGGATCGCCGGACACCGAATGACCATCAAAAGAACTAGCGGTTTGCCAATCAATAAGGTTCACACGTGAAAGGCCATCCCAGTTACCGGTGGCAACAGCACCGTACAGATTGTTGTAATCGGAGGCAACAATCGAGGTATTGAGGCCTGCTGCAATATCGACAGCTGTACCACAGCTTACGATGTTGTTGTTCTGTAAAGAAATATTACTGCCCGCCACCCCACTAACCTGAAGTCCAAGAGCGCCCACAGGACTGCTATACATATTCACAGAATTGTAAATCAACTTGTGATTGGTGGTGCTTGTGAGGTAGATGGCCGCAGAGGTACCTGAACCTGTACACGCCACGAAGTTGTTGTAGATAAGTCCTTCTGCACCTGCCAGTGCGGTAACGCCATTGACATAGATTCCCCAGCAAGTCCCTGAGCTTTGTCCTGAAATACGGTTAGTATAAACTTGTACACCACGATCGATATTGGTCAGATAAATGCCCGCGAACTGAATGGTACCCGGCATAGCACTAATACTGTTGTTACGAATAATAGGTGAGCGCTGATCTTGCAAATGGATTCCCTGATTACCAGTACCAACAATGATGTTGTTTTCAATAACATTCTGTGGTTCACGGAAAGTGGAATTAGGACCGGCCAAGTGAATCGCATACGACCCATTCTCTAAGTAATTATTACGGATAGTGGTGATGGAATCCACGCTCGTGCCACCGGTCGGAGAATAAATAAGCGTTGCATTCACCGACGTGACGTTCGTCATCGGACCAATCAGGTGACAATTCTCGACGGTGGTTCCAATGGAAATATTGTTGATGGCCACCACGGTGCCGTACGTTCCGGAACCCGTACGGGAAATGGTCAGTTTTCTCAAGGTAACCCAATCGGCACCATAGATATTAACGACATAGTTATCCGTAACTGAACTACCAACGGCATCGTTCAGGAGAACCGAAGAGCTATCGCCATTTTCCGCCTGAAACGTGATGGTGTTCGTGGAAGAGGCCCCGGTAACAGCTGTCAAAACTACCTTACCTACATATGTTCCGGGACGAATGTCAAAAATAACAGGACCGGATACTCCTTGACTGACCAATGCAGCAGCTGCTGCTGTGGGTGTGGCGTATGCAGGAGATGCTCCGCCGACCGTGTAAGTGCCGCTCAAAGCTGCATGTACAGCATTGATTGCGAATAGGCTGAAGGCCAAAATGAACGTAGAAAGTTTCCTCATGGTGGGTTAGTTTTAGGAGTGCTAAAATAATGATTCAAAGCGAGTAGCAAAGCGAGCTCTTCCTTTGAATCAGGAAATAATTATAAATAGGATTGGAGTCCTTAAACCAAGTTGCCGTAATTTAGTCGAATCGGCCAATCCAACCCCTCCCGAATCCAAAATCATGTTGAAAAGAACCCTGCTCTTACCATTAATCGTTGTGTCAATCGCACTTAAGGCCCAAAATACCGTCGGTTTACTGCAATATGACCCGGGAAACCAAGACGGGTATGTTCTATTTGCGCCTAATTTTGGCGACACCACCTATCTGATTGATAAATGTGGGAATCGGGTTCATCAATGGGCAAGTCCTTATCAACCAGGTCAATCGGTCTATTTGTTGGAAGATGGCTCCCTCTTACGCACCGGTCGTTCAAACAGTACGGTCTTTAATTCCGGCGGACAAGGTGGCTGGATTGAGCGTTACGATTGGAATAACCAATTGATTTGGTCGTATCGAATCTCCAATGCCACCGAATGTGCGCATCACGATGTCCGATTTCTACCCAATGGAAATATTCTGGTCATCGTTTGGGATTTAAAAACTCCTTCGGAAGCGCTGGCGATAGGCAGAGACTCAGCAAAAATTGGGACCTCGTTATGGGGGGACAAGATACTCGAACTGCAACCTGTCGGTAATAATGGAGCCAACATCGTGTGGGAATGGAACTCCTGGGATCATTTGGTGCAAGACTATAATCCCAACTTACCTAATTACGGGACAGTCGCGCAGCACCCTGAATTAATTAATTTGAATTACATCAACGGGGCTGCAACCAACGCTGACTGGCTCCATTGCAATGCTATCGATTATAATCCGTTGCTTGACCAGGTAATTATCAGCTCTCACAACCTTTGCGAATTCTGGATCATTGACCACAGCACCACGATGGCAGAAGCCGCGGCGCACACTGGCGGTCGTTATGGCAAAGGCGGTGACATTCTGTATCGTTGGGGAAATCCGCAAGTATACAATCGCGGCACAACGACCAACAAAAAATTATACGGCCAACACAATACACAGTGGATCCAACCAGGACTGACAGATGCCGGAAATATTTTGGTCTTCAACAATGGTCTTGCACGGCCAGGGGGGAATTATTCAACGGTGGACATCATCGCACCTCCCATTGACAGTGCAGGAAACTATACATTAAATGGTGGATCTGCTTTTGGTCCGGACAGCGCCTATTGGAAATACACAGCACCGGTTCCTTCCTCCTTCTTTTCTACGAATATATCCGGTGCGCAGCGACTGTCGAGTGGGAATACCCTCATTTGTAGTGGTAGCAACGGAATCTTCTTCGAGATTGATGTACAAAAAAATAGCGTATGGCGTTATGTTAGTCCGGTCGGACAAAACGGTGCACTTATCTCACAAGGCAACAACCCAACGATGAACAGTGTTTTCCGAAGCACTTTGTATGAAGCTTCCTATCCTGGTCTTGCCGGACAATCGCTGGTTCCTGGGACACCAATTGAACTCAATCCAACGCCATCCACGTGTGCTATGATCACCTCAGCAGGAACACTGACTGAATCAAAAGACATCGCACTATCCGTAACGAACCCTTTTAGCGATGTGCTGTGGCTACATTATGAAGGCCAACCACAGATGGCAGCAGCAACCTTATACGACATGACTGGCAAAGTCGTACAAACATGGGACGAACTTTATCTTCAACCCGGCGAATCTACTGCCTTGGAGGTGCAACATTCCGTTTCAACCGGCTGTTACATGTTACATGTAAACGTCGCAGGAACAGTTTGGAGACAACGTATGGTAGCAGGCGTTCGATAACGTCGAGTGGCGCGATTAGGAATACGCGCATTTTCTTCGTACATTTGACCTGATTTGAAAGGCGTGCGGTCATTCCCGCCTGTTGATCCCGCTGATTGTGGGCTTTTTACATCCTTTCTCTCTTCCAACTTCAGGTTTTGCTGTCCAAACGGATCGATCAGTCTTACCTGCCCATTTACGATCCGAAGTCACTTTATCATGAAATTTGATCAATTAAACCTCATCGCTCCGTTGCTGAATGCATTGCAACAGAAAGGATACACGGAGCCGACACCCATTCAGGAACAATCCATTCCCCATCTTTTGGAGCGAAAAGACCTCTTCGGTTGCGCTCAGACAGGCACAGGAAAAACCGCTGCCTTTGCACTTCCTATCTTGCAGTTGATGCACGAAGATGGCGATGCAGCTAGAAATCCGTATGTACATGCACTAATCCTCGCTCCTACCCGGGAATTAGCCCTACAAATCAATGAAAGCTTTGATGCGTATGGCAAGTTGCTTGGCTTACGCAATGCCGTCATTTTTGGAGGCGTTTCTCAACATCCGCAAGAAGCTGCCTTACGACGCGGCGTAGATATTTTAATTGCTACTCCCGGACGACTACTAGACTTGATGCAACAAGGGCTGGTAAAACTTGATCGCGTGCGTTACTTCGTATTGGATGAAGCGGATCGCATGCTCGACATGGGTTTTATTCATGACATTAAAAAGATCCTGTCTAAATTACCGGCTAAAAAACAAACTTTCTTCTTTTCTGCGACTGTTCCTGAAGAAATCCGTTCGATGGCCGGCGCACTATTACACAATCCCATTCGTGTCAATGTCACGCCGGTATCCGCACCCGCTGAAACCGTCCAACAATCGGTGTACTTCGTGGCCAAAGAGCAAAAACGCTTTTTGTTGAAGCGAGTGATCGAAGATCAAGGAATTGACCACGTACTTGTTTTCACACGCACCAAGCGAGGTGCAGACCGCGTAGCACGTGATCTTACGAAGAGTGGCATCAAAGCCGAATCCATTCACGGCGACAAATCTCAAAATGCACGTCAACGTGCGTTGCAAGGATTCAAAGACCGAAAAGTACAAGTGCTGGTAGCGACCGACATCGCCGCACGCGGTATCGATGTGGTACAATTATCACACGTCATCAATTTTGAAATTCCCGAAGTTCCCGAAACGTATGTTCACCGTATTGGTCGTACAGGGAGAGCTGGCGCTTCAGGTATTGCTATTACGTTCTGTTCACCCGATGAAACTGATTATTTAAAGGACGTTCAAAAGCTGATTAAACGAACCTTGAAAACAGAAGTAACACCCAACTTGCCTCCTGCACCACCACGTGTAGTTCCTGAGGGTGGTTCTTCGCAGCGACCGCAGCGGAAATCATTCACACGCAACCCACCAAAATCAAACTCAAGTTCTTCCGGACAGCGTGCTACTGCGACATCTCGTAAACGTTATTGACATCAAACGAATGCTTGAAAAATATTGAAAGGGAGGCCAACAACGGCTTCCCTTTTTTGTCATTTCCTTCCGGAAATAGGTTGGCACAAATAAACCAAAAATAGAAAGTAGAGAACTGCTAATACATTGAGATTGAAGTCTTGTGTTTAAACTCCAGTTGTTCAGCGAGCTAGAAAAAAGGGGTATTGAACTTTAATCAGGCCAAGGGGAAGCTTGAAATCCAAGACAATTCCAAGATTACCTTTAAACCCCATAAACGATGAACTTTTTTTAGTACCAAGCATGTAAAGTCAACGGGAAGCGTGTAATTTACCCTCATGAAAACCATGCAGGAACAATTTCACGAAAACGGCTTTTTAATCTTGGAAAACTTTTACTCACAGGACGAATGTCAGTCCTTGATGAAGCGCGGACAAGAACTAGCCGAAGGATTCGATTATACCGGTCATGCATCTATTTTCCAAACTACAGAGCAAACCAAAACTAGCGACGAGTACTTTTTAAATTCAGGCAATAAAATCAGTTTCTTTTTCGAAAAGAATGCTTTTGATGAAAGTGGTAAATTAATAACTGATTTATTCCATTCGTTGAATAAAATCGGACATGGAATGCACGATCATGATCCTGTCTTCGATGCTTTCACGCGTTCACCTCAACTAAAAAAACTGGCGCATGAGCTCGGTTTGCAAGATTACTTGATCATACAAAGTATGTTGATCTTCAAACACGCACGCATCGGTGGTGTCGTTGATATTCATCAAGATGCAACCTTTCTATACACCGAACCGCACTCCTGCATCGGCTTTTGGTTTGCCCTGGAAGATGCTACCATTGAAAACGGCTGTATGTGGGCTAAACCAGGAGGTCACAAGACCACCTTACGCAGTAAGTTCAAACGTAAAGCAGGAGGTGGAACCGAAATGATCACCTTAAGCGAAGAGCCATTTACCACAGAGGGAATGATTCCGCTTGAAGTGAAACAAGGCACGTGCATTGTACTCGATGGATTATTACCGCATTACAGCATGACCAACACCAGTGGAAAGTCACGGCAAGCGTATGCCATTCATACTATTGACAAAAACAAACGTTACCCAGAGGATAATTGGCTGCAACGCGATATGCAGTTCGTCAAAGGATTTTGATTCCAAATAAAATACACTTCAAGACGTGAAAAAAAAACTTGTTCTAATTTTATTGGCCGTATTCCCGTTTGTTTCATCAGCGAATGAACCTAAAAAGTATTTCCCCGATCCGGATACAACCATTCAACGTCGTTTAGAAGAATGGCAAGATTTCAAATTCGGACTCTTGATGCACTGGGGAACCTACAGTCAGTGGAACATTGTGGAAAGCTGGAGCATTTGCCCGGAAGACCTGAGTTGGGCAACTGGCGCACGAAAAAAGGACTATGGAAATGATTACAACGATTACCGCAAGTCGTATGAAAATCTAAAAACCACTTTTAATCCAGTAAAATTTGATCCGGGTAAATGGGCTGACTGCGCCAAAGCCGCAGGCATGAAATACGTCATCTTTACCACTAAACATCACGACGGATTTTGTATGTGGGACACTAAACTGACCGACTATAAAGTGACTGATGCTGCGTGCCCATTCTCTGCAAATCCGCACAGTAACATTGCTCAAGAAGTGTTCAGCGCTTTTCGTGAACGAGGATTCTGGACCGGCGCTTATTTCTCGAAGCCAGATTGGCACTCTGATTTTTATTGGTGGAAAAAATTTCCGCCAGTCGATCGGAATGCGAATTACTCCATCGCCAAATATCCCGAGCAATGGCAAAAGTTTGTGAATTATACACACAATCAGTTGCTTGAACTGACAGGAGGAGATTATGGAAAAATTGATATCCTCTGGCTGGACGGTGGTTGGGTACGCAAAAAAACGAACGAAGAAGTTGAGGAAACGCTGACCGAAGTGTATGAAGGTAGCCGTTGGGCACGTAATCCTCAAAGCCAAGATATTGACATGCCTTCCCTGGTGAAAAAAGTTCGCGCGAAGCAAAATGACCTGATTGTCGTCGACCGTGATGTTCCTGGTCCTTACCAAAATTACCTCACTCCAGAACAACAAATTCCTGATTCCATTTTGCCCTATCCTTGGGAAACGTGTATGACAATGGCAAATAGCTGGAGTTATGTCGCAACCGATACTTACAAAACATCCGATAAACTCATTGAAACGTTGGTAGATGTTGTCAGCAAAGGAGGAAATCTATTGCTGAATATCGGTCCTAGTCCGGAGGGTGAATATGCACCTGAAGCCTATGCACGACTTGCCGACATTGGTAAATGGATGAATGTAAATGGGGAAGCCATCTATGGCACGCGACCCTTTGTCAACTTCAAAGAAGGCGATCGAATTCGTTACACAAAAAGTAAAGACGGAAAAACTCGATTTGTCTATCTTTTTGATGAGCCAACCAAAAACATCACGCTGAAAAATATCACCGTGACTAAAACAGCCCGCGTGAAACTCCTTGGATCAGCAACTACTTGTAAATTCACTGCTACGTCAGAAGGAGTCAGCATTACCATTCCAACTTCCGCGATTGCTAATTGCAAAAACGTTTGGGTATTACGAATCGATGAGTTCTAATGCACCTTATTCCGTGGTAACTGCTAGCAAGCAGTCTACTTCGATAATCAATAACAATGCACATCAACCAACTCAATGGCTTTGGAAATAATTTCAAGTCCTTCATCAATTTGCTCTTTTGTGATGCATAATGGAGGTGCAATGAAAATATAATTCCAGCGTACAAACGTGTACATACCCAATTCGCGGATCTTTGCTGCAACAGGATTCATCAATGCCACCTCACTTGGTGTCCCGTTCCAAACCGCCATCGGCTCCTTCGTCGTCCGGTTTTTAACTAACTCAATACATCCGAGAAGACCTGTGTTTCTAAAATCACCAATCGAAGGGTGTTTCTTTTTTAACTCTTCCATGCGTTGCTCCACGTACTGCCCCATGTTTCGGGCGTTTTCAATCAGGTTTTCATCTTCGTAGATCTTCAACACTTCCAGCGCTGCTGCGCAAGACACTGCGTGAGCACTGTAGGTCAAACCTACCATTAACGGTTGTTCGTCGTAAAACTTGGCAATCTTATCACTGACGATTAATCCACCTAATGGTAGATACCCGGCTGTAATTCCTTTTGCAAAACACATCATGTCCGGAACCACTTCGAAGTGATCGACGCCAAACCATTTACCTGTCCGACCAAAACCACTCATGACTTCATCCGCAATCAATAAAATGCCGTGCTTGTCACAGATGGCACGCAATCTTTTCCAATAATCCGGTGGGTATTTAATGCAACCAGAAGATCCTGATTCCCCTTCCATCAAAATGGCAGCAATGTTACCCGGTCCTTCGAATTCAATGATGCGTTCGATGTGTGATACACATTCACGATGACAGGTTTCTACTTTTTGCGACCATGGACAGCGGTAACAAAAAGCATCTTCCACGTGAACGAAATTAGGTACCTGTTGAGAATCTGCCGGAAGTTTACGCGGATCACCACCTGCTGACATAGCACCATAACTTGCGCCATGGTACGCACGATAGCGGGCTATCACCTTGTGACGGCCGGTGTACATGCGAGCAAGTTTGATGGCGTTGTCAATGGCATCAGCTCCACCGAGGGTGAACAGTGTCTTGGTGAGATTCCCTGGAGTAATTTCTGCCAACTTCTTTCCCAATTCTCCTCGTACTTGCGTGGAACAAGATGGCGTCACGTATGTGACCTTTTTCATCTGTTGCACCACTGCCTCAGTCACTCGTTGATTGCCATGACCGATGTTCACATTCATCAATTGCGACGAGAAATCGATGTATTTTTTTCCATCGGTATCGTACAGATATACACCTTCGGCACGTTCTACTTGAATCGGATTCAATCCTCCTTGTTTAGACCAAGAGAATAAGGTGTAATCAGCGTTGTTCTTTGCTATAGCTTGCTGTTCGGCTGTCGTCATCCTACTAGATTTAATAATTCAATCATTAACTCATCCAATTGGTCCGTGCTTCGGGATTCCATTTGGTGGTAATCTTTTTCAATTTCGTCCAGAACTCGATGGATGATTTCCCAGTGATATCACATGCACCAAACTTGGATTCATTCCAACCCCCAAATGAAAAAGGTTCACGCGGAACTGGCACTCCAATATTAACGCCCACCATTCCAGCACTTACTCTATCAGCAACCCAGCGAGCAAGACCTCCGCTTTGTGTAAACACGGACGCGGCATTCCCGTATGGATTCGCGTTCTCTATGTGAATTGCCTCTTCCAAATTCTTTACGCGTATGATGGAAATGACCGGGCCAAAAATTTCTTCACGGGCTACAGACATGTCCGGCGTGACATAATCAATGACGGTTGGGCCTACATAATACCCACCTTCTTTTCCAGGTACTACCACATTTCGTCCGTCAACTAAAATTTTAGCGCCTGCCTTTTCAGCTTGACCGATGTAATCTTCAATCCGTGCTTTTGCTTGTGCGGAGATGACAGCGCCCAAATTTTTTCCTGGTACCACCTTACGTGCTTCTTCTGCAATCAACGTAACTATGTGATCGATATTACCAACGCCAAGCATAGCCGAAGCCGCCATGCAGCGTTGTCCTGCGCAGCCAGACATGGATGCAGTCACGTTGCTGGCTGTCATCGCAGGATTAGCATCAGGCAATACCATAAGGTGATTCTTTGCACCACCAAGAGCAACTACTCGTTTGAGTGATGCAGAAGCGCGTTGATACACCAGCTTAGCTACTTTGGTAGATCCAACAAATGAAACAGCATCGATTCCAGGATGATCACAAATAGCTTCAACCATCTCACGATCGCCATTCACGATGTTGAAGATCCCATCCGGCAAACCCGCCGCTTTCAATAATTCGGCAAGACGCAGCGAACTTAACGGAACAATTTCAGATGGCTTAAGAATCATCGCGTTGCCAAGCACGATGGCATTTGGAATGGTCCAGTTGGGAACCATGGCCGGAAAATTAAATGGCGCTATGGAAGCCACAACACCAACAGCTACATGCTGAGTGACACATTCAACGCCGCGACTTACTTCCTGCACTTCACCGGAAATCAGCTGGGGCATCGAACAAGCAAACTCTGTGAGTTCAATACTTTTTTCGATTTCAGCTTTTGCTTCGTCGATGGTCTTGCCATTTTCTTCATGAACAAGTTGTGTCAATTCGTCAAAATGCTGTTCCAATAAATTTTTATACTTGAAAAAAACTTGCACACGTTCCTTAACGGGCATAGCTGCCCAAGCAGGCGCCGCAGATTTTGCGGCAGTTACCGCAGCATCCAAATCCGTTTGATTGGATAATGGTATTTGTCCGAGCAAAGTGCCATCCAACGGACTAAACACATCCATTTTCCGTTCAGAAGCTGACGGAGTTTTTTTTCCGCCTATGTAATTTGACAATACGCCGTATTTCATTCGTGTTTAGTTTAAAGCGGTGGTATCATCCACTACCTGGTTGATCAAACTTGGAGTCTTTCCCAGACCAACAATCATCCAGTATCTTACTCCGCTACGTAACAAGTATTGATATTTCTTTTTATAAAACTACTATGAATTATCGCGCTGCTATGTATTCCTAATCAATGATCGTTCAAGGGCAGTCCGCGTTTCTGAAATTCAGTCCAATTCAGATATTCATCGCCTTTACGGTGCTCCTCCATCGTAATGCAATTATCGACGGGGCACACCAATTTACACAAGTTACATCCAACACATTCCTCTTCTTTCACTACGTAGTTATTGTGGGGATTACCAGTGATCTTTTCGATGGACTGATGCGAAGTGTCTTCACAAGCGATGTAACATAAGCCGCAGTGAATGCATTTGTCTTGATTTATTTTCGCAGTAATGTGAAAGTTCAAGTCAAGCTCTTCCCAACGAGTAAGTTTCGGCACAGAAAGTCCGACAAAGTCTTTCGTAGACTGATACCCTTTCTCATCCATCCAATTGCTCAAACCAGAACAAAGATCGTTGATGATTCGGAACCCATATTTCATCGCAGCAGTACAAATCTGTACATTGGAAGCACCGAGTAGCATGAACTCTGCAGCATCTTTCCAGGTACTAACGCCACCGATACCGGAAACGGGCACTTTATTGGTGACATCATCCTGAGCGATGGTTGTCAGAAATTTTAACGCAATCGGTTTCACTGCAGGACCGCAGTATCCTCCGAACACCGATTGACCACCAACGTTTGGATTAGGAACCAACGTATCCAGATCGACACCGGTCACAGACTGTATCGTATTTATCAGCGAAAGTCCGTTTGAGCCTGCTTGCACAACAGCTCGTCCGGTTGGTACCACTGAATGGACATTCGGAGTGAGCTTGGTGATAACTGGAATCGTAGCAACTTCCATCACCCACTCTACCACCATCCTTGCAATTTCAGGATCTTGACCAACAACAGCACCCATACCACGTTCCACCATGCCGTGAGGACAGCCGAAGTTGAGTTCGATACCGTGCGCGCCCGTGTCCTCCACTTTTTTCACCATGTCGTGCCATGCATCGCGATAATTATCAGCCATCAAAGAAACGATCATGGCGCGATCGGGAAACTCTCGAACCACCTCACGTATCTCTCGTAAATTAATATCGAGTGGTCGATCGGAAATCAGCTCAATGTTGTTGAAGCCCATGATACGATGTCCACCATAATCCACGGAGCTGTAGCGAGAGGAAACATTTTTCACTTGCGAACCAAGCGTCTTCCACACGACTCCACCCCAACCAGCCTCAAAAGCTCGCAGCACATTGATCTTCTTATCCGTCGGCGGCGCTGACGCCAACCAAAAAGGATTGGGAGATGTTATTCCTAAAAATTCAGACTGAAGATTTGCCATGGTAGGTTGCGCTTAATTGGTAATTCAAAGTCCAAGGTACTTCAAGATAGCACGAGCTCCATCTTTGCCGGCTTGTACGGCATTGACAACTTCCTTTCCACCGTTCACACAATCGCCACCAGCGAAGACACCCTGCAATGATGTGCCAGCGTCTTGACTGATGACTACTTTACCGTGTTGATGTGCTATTCCTGCGGCAGCGACAATGTTCTCAAAGGGAGTCTGACCGGTTGCTTTAATGACCATATCTGTTTCCAACGTAAATGTCTCACCAGTATCTACCGGTACACAACGTCCGGATGCGTCTGCCTCGCCTAATTTCATTTTGCTACACACAAGGTGTGTAACCTTACCATTCTTTCCAATGACTTCTTTGGGAGCTGCCAACCATATAATCTGACATCCATCGAGGCGCGCTATGTCCAATTCCTTTTGTGTGCATGGTTTTTCTTTTTCGGTGCGACGGTACAGCAAGGTGACTTCCTTGGCTCCTAACCGAATCGACTGGGTAGCCGCATCAATCGCAGTCATACCCATTCCAATAACAGCGACTTTATCTCCTACCGGCACGCTCGCATATTCATTGGTTCGTAATTGATAGATGAATGAAATGGCATCAACCACACCTTGTAAGTCTTCGCCTGGAATCCCTAACTCGCGTGTTACTCCAACACCAATACCAAGGAAAACAGCGTCGTATTGTTTTTTTAAATCTGCTAACTGAACGTCTTTCCCCAGTGATTTTCCATACTTAATGGTAATGCCACCCAATGAAAGCACCCAATCCACTTCGTCCTGACAAAATTCGGGTGTTACTTTATACGCCGCCACGCCATACGTCATCAAGCCACCACCTTTTTCTTCTTTTTCAAAAATATCGACTGTTGTACCCGACAACGATAGCGCATGTGCACACACCAATCCTGCCGGGCCAGCACCTATCACTGCCACCCGCTTGCCGTTATCCGGCTGCCGTTGATACAGCGGCCATTTTTGGCGAATCGCCATTTCCGTGGAGTATCGCTGAAGTCGCGCAATGGAAATCGGTTTCTCGTGTAGATTATTATAGACACAAGATCCTTCACACAACTTTTCGACCGGACAAACGCGCGAACAACCTGCACCCAAAATATTTGAATCGAAAATAGTTTTCGCCGATCCTTTAAAATTCGCTGTGGTAATTTCACGAATGAACTGTGGCACGTCGATGCCTGTTGGACAAGATTTGATGCACGGTGCATCGTAGCAGAATAGACAGCGGTTGGCTTCCACCAATGCACCTTCTTTGGTTTCGAATGGTGGATGAATGTCGTTGAAGTTTTCTTCGTACGCCGCGGAATCCAACCGATTGGCTTTGATAGTCATGTTGGAAAGATGATTTATAATTCAACCATTTTACCGTAGGTCTCCGGGCGACGATCGCGGAAGAATTGCCATACATTGCGTACTTCATCAATCATGTCAAGATCGAAATCTGCAATGAGCAATTCATCGTTGTCTTCTGATGCCGTGGAGAAAATCTGTCCACGAGGATCTACGAAATATGAACTGCCATAAAACTTACCGATGCTCCATGGTTTCTCTATACCTACACGGTTGATACAACCCATGAAATAGCCATTAGCTGCTGCATGCGCTGGTTGTTCAAGCTTCCACAAGTATTGGGAAAGTCCTGCAACTGTAGCTGATGGATTGTAAACAATCTCAGCGCCGTTCAAACCAAATATGCGGGCACCTTCTGGGAAGTGACGATCGTAGCAAATGTACACTCCGATCTTAGCATACTTCGTCTCGAAAACAGGATAACCCAGGTTACCCGGGCGAAAGAAATACTTTTCCCAGAATCCACTTGTATGTGGAATGTGATTCTTTCTGTATTTACCAAGATAGGTGCCGTCGGCATCGATGACTGCTGCGGTATTGTATAGAAAACCGGCCTGCTCACGTTCGTAAATTGGAACGATGATCACCATGTTGTACTTCTTAGCGTACTGAGCCATGAGTTCTGTAGTAGGGCCTGGGACACTTTCAGCACTGGCGTACCAGGCTTTGTCCTGACCTGGACAGAAATACGGTGTATTGAAAATCTCTTGCAAGCAAAGTATCTGAACACCTTTCTTCCCGGCTTCATCAATATAGGGAAGATGCTTCTTCAGCATCGCTTGGGTGATTTCTTCGATGGTACCTTCACCTTCGGTCATTGGCAAACTCATCTGGATGAGTCCGGAGCGAATCATTCTTGCCATAGCGGATAGTTAATTGTTTGGATTACTAGTAGTACTTGATTCAATAGTCTTTCGGTGGATGAATTTGCCGTAACCCTTCCCTACTTTTGCTACTCCATCGTGCACAGCAATTTGTCCGCGCAACAACACGGTCTTGCATTTTCCGGTGAGCTCCCATCCTTCATACGCCGAATAATCAACATTCATATGATGTGTCTTTGCAGACAACGTATGTTTTTCCGTAGGATCGAAAATGACGATGTCAGCATCGGCACCGATGGAAAGTGTACCCTTCTCCGGATACATACCAAAGATGCGAGCAGCATTCGTAGAAGTAACCTCTACGAATTTATTCAAGGACAAACGACCTTTATTCACACCTTCTGAAAATAACAGCTCCAAGCGGTGCTCGATGGCGGGATGTCCATTGGGGATTTTGGAGAAATCATGTTCTCCCATCAACTTTTGTTGCCACATGAACGGACAATGATCGGTAGCAACCACCTGCACGAGGCCCTGATTGATCCCTGCCCAAAGTGCTGCCTGATCTTTCTTCTCCCGCAGTGGTGGACTCATCACCCACTTTGCTCCCTCCCCATCATTCTCATACAACGACGCATCCAATGTCAGGTATTGAATGCATGTTTCTGCCAACACACGCTGATTACGCATGGTCGATCGGCGTATTTCATTCAAGGCGCCTTCACAAGTCATGTGTACAATATATCCGTTGACGCCGGTATATTCAGCCAGGTCAGCGAATCTTCCGGAAGCCTCTGCTTCGGTCACTTCCGGCTGCGATAAATAGTGATACAACGGAGATAGTTTTCCTTCACTACGATGCTTCGCAATGAGGTAATCAATCATGTCACCGTTGGTGGCGTGAACGGTCACGAGACCACCGTGCTTCTTCACTTCCTGCATCAAACCGACCATCTGATAATCGTTGATCATCAATGCACCTTTATACGCCATGAACGTCTTGAAAGACGTGATCCCTTGATCTATTAGTTGTTTAATTTCCAGACAAGTCTGGTCATTGAAATCCGTTACCGCCATGTGAAACGAATAGTCGCCTACAGCATTTCCGTCGGAGCGTCCTTTCCAAGCTGTCAACGCGTCGTGCAACGATTTACCTTGTGTCTGTAAAATAAAATCGATCACCGTCGTTGTTCCACCGTGCAATGCGGCGCGAGTACCGGTTTCATAATTATCGCTGGAATACGTTCCCATGAAAGGCATATCGAGGTGGACATGCGGATCGATACCGCCAGGAAAGACCAATTTACCACTGGCATCAATGACCACGGATGCCTGATAGGGAAGATTTTTGCCGATAGCTACAATCTTTTCTCCTTCAATATATATATCTGCAATCTGATCGTCGGAGCCGGTAACGACTCTTCCGTTTTTGATCAATACTGAATGCATGGCATGGCCGGACTAGTAGGCCTATAAATTTATCCTTAAATAGCCAAGTGCATATCCCTGCAAAAAGGAGTTGTGAACCGTGCTCGGTTCATGACTGGAAAATCAAGAAGGAGTACTATCTACTATCACCAGCCTCCGCCTAACGCCCGGTAGAGATCGACGTAGGCATTGAGTTGTTGTTGTTGTACCGTCGAAACTAGCAACTGGGTTTCGAACAAGGTGCGTTGTGCATCCAACAACTCTAAGTAGGAAGTCACGCCATTATCATAGCGTGCTTGACTTAAAATAACGACTTTACTGGCCGATTCCAGCTGACGATTACGTGCCGCCAGTTCATTGGTGAGTGTCTCAATTGAAACCAGCGCGTCCTCCACTTCCTGAATGGCCGTAATGTAGGTGCTTTGATATTGTAATGCGGCTATCTCTGCAGCTTTTTGCTGCGCAGTAACACGGCGCTTATTCTTGCCGAATTCGAAAATCGGCCCCAACAACCCTTGCGAAACGCTTCCTGCAAATGCGTCGGATGTAACCAACGAGGAGATGCTGTTGCTACCAAATCCAATAGCACCGGAAAGATTCAATGTCGGGAAACGTTGTGCCTGTGCAATTCCGATTCGCTCCACTTCGCGCATATAACTGTATTCCGCTTGTTTCACATCAGGACGTTGCTCCAGCAAAGTAGAAGGAAGTCCGCCGGGCATCGCCGGTGGTAACGGCTGAGCTGCATTTTCCAATCCACGCGAAACAGAAGTTGGCGGAACCGCCATCAGCGTACACATGAAATGTTCGACCAAACTACGCGCACGCTGGTAAGCTGCAATCGATGCTTCTGCATCCGCTACCAATTGCTTTGCCTGTAATACATCCCATTCTGAAATATATCCTTGATCAAATCGGTCTTTCTGAATTTCGTACGCCGCTTCTCGCGATGTACGCGTTTCCATGGAAATCTTCAAACGATTGTCGTAATCGCGCAGTTGAAAATAAGCCCCTGCCATCGAAGCTACCAAAGCGGATTGTACCACCTTCTTCCCTTCCTGCGATGCGAGCAAATCGTCCAACGCCGCACGTTTAGCATGACGGATCTTTCCCCACAAATCAATTTCCCAGGAGAGTCCGGCGCCGAGCGAAAAAGTGTTGCCACTACCGTTGTTCCCGAACGATTCCGTAGCTCCGGCAGAATAGCCCAGCGAAGGAAGCAACTGTGCCTTGGCAATACCGTACGTTTCCGTTGCCTGATCGATTCGAGCTACCGCAATTTTCAAATTGAAATTTCGCTTTAGTGTAGTATCAAGCAACGACTTCAACGTCGGGTCCTTGAACAGATCGAACCATTTTAAATTGGCAATTGAATCGCCCGGTACGATGTACGAATTGGCCTCGTGATACGCCGATGGCGCAGGCATCGAAGGACGGGTGTACTTAGGACCCACCATGCAGCCGAATAAAGCTGCTGCAACGAAAACGATACTGATGATTTTTTTCATAATGATCTTCAATGGCCAGCTGGAAGGTTATTGTCCTGGGAAGGAGCTACTTTCTTTTTCTTACCGCTGATCTTACTAATCAACACATACATGGAGGGAATCAACAGCAACCCTACGATGGTCGCAACGATCATCCCACTAAACACTGCCATTCCCATCACTTTGCGCGATTCAGAACCAGCACCGGTAGCAGTAATCAGAGGAATTACGCCAAGAATGAACGCCAAAGAGGTCATCAGAATTGGGCGCAAGCGCAACTTTGCACCATCCAAAGCTGCGGTCAGGGCATCAACGCCCTCCTCGCTTTTCATCTTGGCAAACTCAACAATCAGGATCGCATTCTTAGCATTCAGTCCGATCAACATCACCAATCCAATCTGGGCAAAAACGTTGTTGACATACGTTTCAGAAAACAATCGAGCCAGGTAGAGTCCAAGGAAAGCTCCCATCACCGCCCAAGGCGTTCCCATCAAAACACTGAAAGGAAGGCTCCAGCTTTCGTACTGTGCTGCCAGAATCAGGAAGACGAAGATCAAGGCCATGCCGAATACCATACCGGCTTTACCGGCCGATGCTTTTTCCTGGTACGAGATGTTGCACCACTGATAACTCATATCCCCCGGCAACGTCTGTTGTGCCACTTCTTCCAAAGCATCCAATGCCTGCTCGGAACTATACCCATCGGCCGGAGATCCGGAAACCTCCGCCGCGCGGTAAATGTTAAAGTGATTGGTGTATTGTGGACCCATTGTATCCGTTACACTCACCAACGTACCCACCGGAACCATAGCGCCGGATTGGTCGCGAACAAAAAATTGATTGAGGTCTTCAGGCCGCATGCGGTAATTAGCGTCAGCCATTACATACGTTTTATACTGTCGCCCAAACTGATTGAGGTTATTGACGTACGTGCCACCGAGTAAAACACCGATGGTAGCATTGACTTCTGAAATGTTGACGCCAAGTTTTTGAACTTTTTCCAAGTCTACATGTATGCTCTTCTGCGGCACATTAGCACGATAGAGGGAATAGACTTTGCCTATCTCCGGACGCTGAGAAGCAGCGGCCACAAACTTTTGCGTCTGCTCCATCAAATACGACGGAGAATTTCCACCGCGATCCTGCAACTCCATGGTGAATCCTCCGGAGGTACCAAGTCCCGGAATCGGTGGCGGACCAACCGCCACAGTGGTTGCTTCGGTAATGTTACGCATGAACAATCGATTCGCCTTTCGTATAATCATAGCAGCCGTCTTCTCGCGTTCATCCCATGGCTTGAGTGAAACGAAAACCGTAGCTGTGTTCGGTGAATACGAAGACGTAAGGATGCTAAATCCATTGACCACCGAATAGGACTCCACTTCAGGAATGGAGGCAAGAATTTTCTCGACCTTTTGGGAAACCGCATCGGTCAAACTCAACGAAGATGCGTCCGGCAATTGAATGGCGCACATAAAATAACCCTGGTCTTCTTCCGGTACGAATCCACCCGGAACTGCTTTCATTAAGTTGATGGCCAAAAACACAATACCCCCTAAAAGAATCAGCATTACCACTAACTTTCGAGCGAAGTAACCGGTTACGCGTCCGTACCGCTCGGTCAGACGATCGAAGCTGCGGTTAAACGAAGAGAAGAATCGTCCTAGCAATCCTTTGCTTTGGGTAGTAGGACGAAGAATCATCGAAGCCAAGGCCGGACTCAATGTCAGAGCGTTGAACGCCGACAACAACACCGAAATAGCAATCGTGATGGCAAACTGTTGATAGAGCCGACCTGTAATACCTCCCGTCAATGCCACTGGAATAAACACCGCCGCCAGGATGATCGCGATGGCTACCACCGGACCTCCCACTTCCTTCATGGCTTTGCGCGTCGCTTCTTTCGGTGACAGCCCGTGCTGCAAATGATGCATCACCGCCTCCACCACAACAATGGCATCGTCGACCACCAATCCGATGGCAAGCACCATTCCCAGCAACGACAATACATTCACCGAGAATCCCAGCAATGGAAACACAATGAAGGTACCGATCAACGATACCGGAACCGTCAGCAACGGAATCAATGTTGCGCGCCAGTCTTGCAAGAATAAGAATACAACCAGGATAACCAGCAGGAGCGCTTCAAACAACGTATGGACAATTTCATCGATACCTGCCTGTACGGCCAACGTGGTATCCAGCGGATATGTCAATGCCATATCATTCGGGAAGGTCTCCTGCATGGCAGCCATCTTCTGACGAACCGCCTCCGCTACTGCTAATCCATTCGATCCGGGAATCTGATAAATGGCGATGAGTGCACCTGGATTCCCGTTCAGGCGACTGCCGGAAAGATAGTTTTCTGTCCCGAGCTCAACACGCGCTACATCTTTCAGACGAACGTTTGCACCTTGTGCATCCGACTTGACAATGATTTCTCCGAATTGTTCTTCCGTCACGAGGCGCGATTGAAGCTGTGCCGCGTACGTATTCTTTGTTCCCGGAAGCGACGGCTCACCACCAAAACTACCGCCCGGCTGAATGGCATTCTGTGCCTTAACCGCTGCCATCACTTCTTGAACCGTCAATTTATAGGCCGCCAAACGATCTGGTTTTACCCAAATACGCATTCCATATTGTGTGCCCCCAAGAATGTTGACATCCCCGACACCCGGTGTCCGTTTCAACTCATCAACGGCATTGATGTAAGCATAGTTGACCAAAAAGTCTTTGTCGTAACTCTTGTTCGGCGAATAGATAGAAACCAACAACAGCGGAAACGTCAACGATTTTTTGACGGTGACGCCCATGTTCAGTACTTCTGCCGGCAAATACGGATTGGCCTGCGACACCTTATTTTGCGTCAGCATGTTGGCTTTGTCGAGATCAGCACCAACTTCAAAGGACACCTGAATGTTGGAGGTACCGTCGCCGGCATTGATGCTTCGCATGTATAGCATCTCCTCGACGCCATTCACCTGTTGCTCGATGGGAGTCGTCACGGCTTGTTCGACGTTGACGGCATTGGCCCCTGAGTAGGCGGCGTTGATCTGCACCATCGGTGGCGTGATGTCCGGATATTGACTGACCGGAATTCCCATCAGGACAATCAAACCTAAAATTACCGTCAGAATGGAAATGACGATGGCAAAAATGGGGCGGCGTATAAAAAACTCGCTCATAGTGTTTGGAGAGGTATCAGTTTACAAGCGTAGAATCGTACGACCATTTCATTGGCGCTGGAATAACATGACTGTTCGGCTTCACAATTGCGTTGCCGACAATAGCTACCAGTTCTCCGGCTTTTAGTCCTTCGGTGATGACCCAATTACTGCCAATGCGTGCACCCGTTTTAACAGGGCGTGGACGTAAGGTATCGTTAGCATCTACTACAAATACCTGATAAATTGTCTGTAGCTGACGCACCGCCTGTTGAGGAATGATAACCGCATCCGTAAGTTCAGCAGACGCCGCGCGAACCTTTACGTATTGTCCGGGACGCAATTTCTGAGTAGTCGTGTTTGACACTACCGCTTGTACGAGCAAAGAGCCGGTTTTCGGATCAATGGTACGATCGGAGAAATCAATTTTTGCTTTCTCCGGAAACAAACTGCCATCACTCAAGGTGATGTCAACTTCCGGTCGATCCTTCATAGTACCTGCCTGGATGGCTTGCTGAAATTTAAGATAATCAGTTTCAGGAATGGTAAAACGGATGCGAATCTCGCCGGTGGCAGATACTGTATTGAGGGGCTGTGCGCCGATGCCACGGGAAACCATATCACCTACCTGCACCGCAGAAACACCAATGATGCCGGAGATCGGTGAGGTGATGCGGGTGTAGGACGTTTGCACCTGTGCGTTGCGGTAAAAAGCACGCGCCGCCTCCACACTTTTCAATTGGGCCTGATAAGCAGCGCGAGCAGCATCGAGGTCGCGGCGACTCAAGGCATTCATAGCTGCCAAGGGCTCAACACGATCGAGATCAGCTTTGGTTTTTACAAGGATCACTTCCTGCGCCGCCAATTGAGAGGACGCCGCTTCTTCCTGATTACGCAGCTGGGTATCATCGATGGTATAGAGAAGTTCTCCCTCCTTGACGGCTTGGCCTTCCTTAAAATGAATGCCCGTAATCCAGCCCTCTACGCGTGGGATGATGTCAATGTCAGCCTTGCCATAGGTCTGTCCGATATATTCCGAATAAATCGGCAAATTTCGGGACTCGGCCGGTACGACCTGTACTTCCGGCGATTGATTCATCGGAGCCGGTTTGGGAGAATTGCAAGCAGCTACTGCCAGGAGCCCGGCAGCCAGCAGTGTACGGTGAAGTACGTTCATGATGGTAGAGAATATTTAGACGTGAACGAAGATAGTTATTTGAATGAATACGTAGAACTCTACCCCTGACACATTCCATTTCCATGGCTCTGTTTGTTAATAAGATTCAATACGCGCCACGATGCCTGGTGGAAAGGATGGGAGAAAATCGTTTTTCATCAGCCACCGGTCAACAACAAAAATATAAGCCCGCTTTATTGGAAGATTAAATATCGGTACTTTGTACAGGTTCGATCGCAACCTACTGGCTAAAAATTCCATGGCGCTCTTGAGGTGGATCGCAACCCAAATTAGCTTTCAGAATTTTAACGAGATGCTGATTAACTGAACTGACACTCTTGATGAAAAAAGCAACTATTAAAAAGGGAAAGTCCCCTTCCAAGGAGCAGAGGAGCGATATATCACAAGTGTTTGCGGTATCCGCTGTCCTGCTATTAGGATTAGTGGCCTATTCGAATTCGTTCGTATGCGGTTACCATTTGGATGATTTACCACACATCGTCAACAATAAACTGATAGAGGTTTTTGACGTTGGTGCTATTTGGAACAACTCCCACAACAGGTTCCTTCCCATGCTTAGTTTTGCCCTTAACTACCAATTGCATGGCACTGACGTGGTGGGCTACCACGTTTTCAATTTGATTTTTCATTTGATAAATGCCCTGCTGGTCATGGGTCTCGTGCGTACATTTTTTGATACACCAAACTTGAAAACTCATTCGTTGTTTTCGCAGCGAAAGAGCATAGCACTTTTTGCAGGCCTACTCTTTGTATCCCATCCCTTGGCGACGCAGTCGGTAACCTACGTCATACAGCGCATGGCATCCATGATGTCCTTATTCTACTTGCTGACCATGTATTTGTATCTGAAAGGCCGACTCGCTGCAGGTAGCCGTTCCGTGGGGTACATCGCAGGAGCCATCGTTTCAGGATGGTGCGCATTTGTTTCCAAGGAAAACAGCTATACCCTGCCGTTGTCCATCGCCTTGCTGGAAATGCTATTTTTCCATGCCTTTCATCTAAAAGTAGTAGTCAAAAACTTCCGCTTCTGGATGGCAGCCATCGCTTTGGTCGGCTTCGGCATATTCGCATTTGCCAGTTTCGGATCAGCCATTAAGACACTACCTCCGGCGTTTATGAACGAGTACCGGGAAATTACGCCGCTTGCTTACCTGCTGACGCAATTCACCGTTATTCCCAAATACCTCCAATTACTCTTGTTGCCGGTCAGCCAAAATTTGGATTACGACTGGCCGTTATATTCTTCCTTTTCACAGTGGCCGGTGCTGCTGGGATTCCTATTTCTACTTGCGCTGGTGGTATGGGCATTATTTCAATGGAAGAAAAATCCCCTTTACACCTTTGGGATACTCTTCTTTTTGCTGACACTTTCCATCGAGTCGGGAATTGTACCGATCGACGACTTAATTTTTGAGCACCGCACCTACCTGCCTTCGTTTGGCATTTTTTGTTTGGTGTCAGCAGGGGTGCATACCATCTTCAGTGGCCAGCGGAAAGTATGGTTGAACAGAATCATACTAGGAAGTACCCTCCTTTTAACCCTACTGACTTACCAACGCAATAAAGTTTGGAAAGATGAAGAGACCTTATGGACGAATGTAATTTCACATTCTCCGGAAAAGACACGACCGCGTAATTGCCGGGGATCGTTTTATCATCAACATCAGCGCTACGCGGAGGCGGTGGCAGATTATACAGCGGCCATTCAACGGCGACCGAAATTTTACGAGGCCTACTACAACAGGGCCATGACCTACAAAGCGCTAAACGATAATTCGGCGGCGTTAAACGATTATAAGATACAACTCCAATTGATGCCGGAAATGCACGGTGCTATTTTGGAAATAATTGAGTTGTATAAAAAAGAGGGGCAGTACCAAGACGCTCTGGTGTATTCCAATCAAATCATTGCCCTCGAGCCCGATAATGCCGACCATTACCTGATCAAAGGACAATTGTATAAACAAATTAACAATCCGCTGGCGGCTTTGGAATGTTATGAAATAGCCATCACTAAGAAAGGGAATAAAGCGAATGCATATTATAACAAGGGCGCATTGCTTCAGGAGTTGAATCGGAATGAAGAGGCCTATCAGGATTATTCAGCAGCCATTTCATTTAAAAAAGATTATACCGAAGCGTATGTAAACCGCGCTAATATCAGCAGGGACCAGGGTCAATTTGAAGCGGCGCTTTCCGATTATGCCAAGGCTATTCAAATCAATCCAAGTTTCGAGAAGGCCTATGCCAACCGTGGGTATCTGTATCAGCGTAAAAATGATTTTCGAAACGCGATCACAGATCTTACGAGTGCCATCCGTATTGTTCCGAATTACGACAGAGCGTTGTATGCGCGTGGTGTTTGTTTTTACAAAGTAAATCAACTCGATTCCGCCTGCCAGGACCTGCGGCAGGCAGCATCGTTAGGTAATGCGCAGGCAGCACCATTACTACCGCAGATTTGCATGCAATAACCTGCCACCGCAAGAATCTTATAATTCATTACCTTCGACTAGTAGAAAATTATTAGCTGAATAGTTATTCCTTTATACTGAACCGCTTCCTTAACTACCATGAACATAGCAGTCGTCATACCGTGCTACAACGTTGCGGCACATTTGGAAGCAGTGGTACGGAGTATCCCTGCTGACATCCGCTACATCATTGCTGTCAACGATTGTTCGAACGACACAACCGGCCAACTGCTGGCCCGGCTGGCACAAGAGCATCCCCGGCTGATTGTGCTGGACCACGCGGTGAACCAAGGCGTAGGTGGTGCGATGATAACGGGGTATCAAAAATCGTTGGAGCTCGGATGCGACATCACAGTGAAAATGGATGGCGACGGACAAATGGATCCAGCGTACCTGCCCGCGCTGATCCAGCCGATTGTAGATGGAAGGGCTGATTTTGTGAAAGGCAACCGTTTCCGTGATTTCAAGGCGTTGCGCTCGATGCCGTTGAGCCGGCGCATCGGGAACCTGGGCTTGAGTTTCATGATCAAGGCGGCATCGGGATACTGGAACATGTTTGATCCGACCAACGGGTTCACCGCCATCCGGAACAGTACGCTCAGCGACCTCAGCTTCAACCGCCTGCACAAGCGCTACTTTTTTGAAACCTCGATGATCCTGGAGTTGTACTACAGCGATGCTGTTATTCAGGATATACCGATGAAGGCCCGGTACGGCAGCGAGGTGTCCAACCTGTCGCGTACCCGTACGCTCTTCGAATTTCCGCCGAAGTTGTTTGTGGCGTTTTGGCGCAGGATCCTGCTGAAGTATTTTCTTTATGACTTCAACGTCGGCTCCCTCTACTTCCTGACCGGCATTCCCATATTCGTTTACGGAGGCTACTTCGGATTCATGAACTACGAACGGTACATCCGTATGGGTGTTGCTGCTCCTACCGGTACCGTCATCATCCCGACCCTGCTGATCATTCTTGGGTTCCAGTTGTTACTTTCGGCGCTCACCTTCGACGTCAACAATTATCCAAAGCGGTGATAGTGGTTTGGCAACCATCATTACGTCTACGTCCGAAAAATATTTCATAATGACCATTGTTCCGCTCATAAGTTTTATTGTCCCGGTTTACAACACAGAAAAAACCCTTGAAAAGTGTCTTGATAGTATACTTAATCAGACAAACGAGGACTATGAAATCATAATTGTAAACGACGGAACGAAAGACGACTCTCAAAAATTAATAAATGAATATTCCCAAAGACACCCCCAAAAGATAAAATCATTTATCAAGGAAAATGGAGGACTAAGCGACGCACGAAACTTTGGAATCAAAAACTCAAGTGGAAAACTAATTGCCTTTGTTGACAGCGATGATTATATCGAAAAAGACTACGTTAAATACGTAAAAGACAATTTTTGTCAATTCGATTTTGATATGTTGGTTATTGGGTATAATCGCATTTACAGAAAAGCAACTACAATATTTGAGCGCAAGTATAGTTTCACGGAATGGTCCGCATTTGATAAAACAATCAACATTGAGTCTAATCCAGAAATGATATGCCGTCTTGAGGTGGCGTCTTGGTTGAGAATAATAAAACGCAGTATAATCGAAGATAACCCAGAACTGCTTTTTACGAAAGGAAGGATTTATGAGGACCTAGAGGCCAGCTTGAAGTGGTATTTGCATGTCGACAAGGTTGTGGTTGTTGAAAAAAAACAATACAACTACTCGATCACCAGTAACACGCTTAATTTCAATATCAATAATGTCGGGAATTATTTTCATATTATCAGGAGTGTTTGTGATTATTACAAACGAAGAAAAAAGTTTGAAAAACATTATTCAGAGCTTGAGTATATATTCATCAAGCATATTTTATTTTCGAACCTGGTCCGAATGGTAAGCGGAAAAACGACCAATAATTTTACCCAATTCATCGCTTTAAGGCAAGAGCTATTAACGCATTTCCCAAAATATCATAAAAACAAATATGCAATAAACACATCCGCCCTTATCTATTCGGTTGTTTGGCTATCATATTATTTTCCCCTCTTTTTCAGGTTGTTTCTTTCTGGAAAAGGCAGGAAAAACCCACAAGTAAAATGAAAATATTACAGGTGATACCGGCGTTTGTTCCGGCATATGGTTATGGCGGCGCATTGAATGTGTGCTATCAACAATCAATAAAACTAATCGAAAGAGGTCACGATATAACCGTAGCAACCACTGACGCATATGATGAGAAAAGAAGGATAAGTGATTTAAAAGAAGTGATTGATGGAATTACGATAATTCGATTTAGGAACATTAGCAACAGTCTTGCCAAGAAGTACAGCGGATATTTGCCTATGCGCTTTTTTACTTGGGCAAAGCAAAACATCCGAAACTTCGATGTTGTTTACTGTCACGACACACTGACCTATCAGAATCTTGTCATCAGCCTATTCTGTAAAAAGTATAAGATACCGTATCTGATACAGCCGCATGGAAATCTTTCCGAAGCCAGTATGGGCTCAAGGCATAAAACACTAAAAAGGATTATCCTATGGTTTTTTAAAAAGGTGTTTAAAAACGCCCATAATATTGTAGCCCTGACCAGAAAAGAAAGGGAGTCAATATCTCGAATAGACCCCTCCTTATATTATAAAACAATAATTATACCCAACGGCATCGACCCAAATAAAATAAACGATGCAGATAAGGTCGACCTAAGAACCCAGTATGGCATTCCCGAAAGCCATACGATAATCGGATTCATAGGAAGGATACAGCATATTAAGGGAATAGATTTATCACTTAGAATATTGAGTTTACTAAAGAAAAAACTTCCATTTACATTTCTAATTATAGGGCCGGATGAGGGTGAAAAAAAATCTCTGGATCGGCTGATAGACAATCTTGGTCTGGCGGAAAATATTGTTTTCTGTGGTGCGGTAAGCGGGATGCAAAAAGCAAACCATATAAAAACATGTGATCTTTTCCTGTTTACATCGAGAAGCGAAGGTCTTCCCATGAGCATATTGGAGGTAGCTGGTTATGGAATACCACAAGTTGTTTCAACAAATTGCAATACCCCGCAGGTCGCCGAATACAATTGCGGGTACGAATTCCCGCTAGATCAAACGGCCTCTTTTGTTTCTGGCATTTATCAAATAGCAACCAATGAAGCCCTAAGGGGTGAAATGAAGAGAAACGCAACCCGAATGATACAGGAATGCTTTAATATGGATACAATTAGCCACGATCTTGAGACTCAATTGATGACCACATTGATAAAGTGACACAAATAGGCCTAGTCGACGACATTAGGCCTCACTACCAAAAATGAAACTGCACGAAAATAATGGTGTCCTGCCAATAGGCATACGATTGATTTGACTTTTATCATAACGCTGCTTCTGGAAAGGATGGCCGAGAAAAATCGATTTCTCGCGGCACTTAATCGCCCCCTTTTCAGGTAATAAACACCAGCATTATACTTCAAAAGTCCCGCCGTTTTAGCTCTCTCCGTATTCGTGTAATACGATGCATATTTATCAAAAATAATACCCTCGCCTCTTATGTGTTTCTCTATATCTTCAGTCAATGAGTCCTCAGAAAAAGTGTAGTAGCCCAGGCTTCTTGGTATCAAATGAAATCGCCTTGTAGTCAAAGCAAGTCTGAGCCAGAGGTCAAAATCTTCTCCATATTTTAATTTAAGGTCAAATCCTCCGACCAACAGCAAAATTGATTTTCGTACGACCACCGAGGATGTGGCCAATCCGTTCCAATTCAACAATAAGTCACGAAAAGGATCCTCTTTGGAAAGGCTCCTACATATTAACCTTTGTTGTCCAGCTCGACTTCCGTTTGTGCAAATTTCCAAGTGGTGATAGATAATATCAGATTGCTCCAAAAAACGTAAACACACGGATAGCTTATCGGGCATCCAATAGTCGTCTGAGTCCAAAAAACACACCCAGTTAGCCACGGCTAGCTTAATACCTACATTTCTCGGATTAGAAGCAGACCCTGAATTAGACAGCTTCAAATATTTAATATTCAAAAGAGACTTAAAGTCACACACGATAAGTTCTGTATTGTCGGTAGAACCGTCGTCACACACGAGTACCTCAAAATCTTTGAAGGTTTGATCAACCAGAGAGTTCAAGGACCTTTTTAGAGAAGTGGCTCGATTGAATGTTGGGATGACCACC
>CANIAS010000017.1 GCA_947465495.1 Candidatus Pollutiaquabacter sp.
AAGTTTTACTAAACAATTCCATGGGTATACAGTTCGATCAATCCTTTTATTACACCTTTATACATAATCCATTAATCTTGACACAAAAGGCCAGTGTAAATCGTCTGCAGCAATCATCTACGGATGCTTCCTACAGTTATGGCACGGATTCTTATTTACGAATAACGTATGCATCGATTGAATGGTATATAGGATACAATCATACGGTTGCGATTCAACAAACGTCTTCCATATGTTATTATACGCCTTTTAATCCGATGGATAAATTTTCCACCACGCTTGCGTATGAAATCGAGAATAGGTGGCGCGTGGGTATTGAATCAAGTTGGAATGGTAGCCAGTATCAATACAACAACATCCGTGTCAACAATTATTGGTTTTTTGCTGCCATGGTTCAACGGAAGGTCAATCATTTCACCGTCGTGTTGAATGTAGAGAATCTGCTCAACGTACGACAATTTCAATTTTCACCAACAGTCACTGGTACTGCTCAAGCCCCTGAATTCGCGCCAGTTTGGGCGCCATTGGAAGGCAGGGTATTCAATCTTTCTGTCAAGTATGATTTTAAATAAATACCAACGTACTTCACGCTCCTATTGGTTTGTCGTTGCGAATCACATAGAAAAATATCGCCAACAATAAGCTGATGCTTATTAGTGTATAGAAAAGCGCATTGAATCCAAAACGATCAGCAATGCCCAGGCCAATTACTGGAGCAGTGATAGTCGCAAGGCCGAATCCAATGGAGTAGAGCGCCGAGTATTGTCCTTGACGGTCTTTGGGCGCACGCGACAATGCGTAATTCATCATGAATGGCATGGCAAAAATTTCCGACAGGGTAATCACCACTGTGTAAGCGATGGAATACAGGATGGCGCTTTTCCCAAGTAGCAGAATCAGGAATGCTATTGGTAAGAGGAGTGTTCCCAGGATGATAAAGCTGAATTCACGTTTTTTCTTTTCAAGTACAAGAATTAATGGCATTTCCACCACCACGACGATGGCGCCGTTCAACGCCATTAACAATCCTACCAGGTCTTCTGAGTACTGAAACACATGACTGAAGAACTGTGGAACGCTGGCAAAAATTTGAAAAAAACAGGTGCCATACACCGCCACCAGGAAAATAAAAAAGAGGTAACGATAATCGCGATAGGCGGATGGGCTGGCCAATTGCTTGTCGCTATCCGATTCCCGCACCATGGTCGGAGGATGTTTCGGCAGGTAGAGGTACAGCATAATGGCAGCGCCGAAACTGGTGAAGGCATCAATGAGAAACAACCATTTATAGCCAAGATAAAGTGCTGTAAATCCACCAATCGCTGGTCCGATTGAAAAGCCAAGATTAACAGCCAGGCGAACTAATGACACGGATCGCGTACGGTTTTCAGGTGTTGAATAAGCCGCAATCGCTGTTGAGTTCGCCGGACGAAACATGTCCCCAATCAACGGATAACAGAACATGATGATACTAATCATTACTGGGGTAGTTGCCCATAGCATAAATAGTAGTACGACTCCGCAACCGATTAATGCTGCAAGCATGACGTTGAAATAGTTCATTCGATCGGTCAGCCACCCTCCCAGATAAGCTCCCAACACACTCCCAATTCCGTAGAAGCTCATGATCAGTCCGGCTTGTCCAATTGAAAAGTGCAACACTTTTGTCATGTACAGCGCGGTGAAGAGCAATACCATCGATCCGCTCCTGTTAATGAACATCGCGATGGAGAGGATCCAGATATTGCGTTGTAAATCGGAAAACGCTTCTCGGTAGAGTGATAGCAGACGAATCATGTGAGATTGCGAAATTACACAATCAGTTGTGGCGCTTTTCGCATAATTAGTATTCCTTTGAACAATATCACTTCTTCAACATACCATGTTCACATTTTGAGTTTGGTCATCGGATCGCGTTTGTGCAGGAACTATCTTTCAGAGTATCTTTAGCCTCTCACCAAGCACACCGAACACCCGTGAAAAAGATCCTAACCTGTTGCCTGATTACTCTTGCGAGTTCTTTTATTTCTAATCGCACCTCCGCCCAGTCTAATTGGGAGGCTGGTGTTCGCTTTGGCGATGGATTTGCGTTGGATGCGACGATTCCATTGAATACAGAACCGCGTTTGCATGCAGCAGCTTATTTCGGAAACAACTTCGGCTTAGGGGCTTACTTCAATTGGATGTTCGCACTGAACGAAGGGCCACAAGGATTGAAGTTCTATCCTGGTGTCGGTCCGGAATTATATTTCGGCAATGAGTTCAACATTGCCGCTGCTGGTGATTTTGGCGCCGAATATTCTTTTGATTTTCCACTCACCGTCGGAATTGATTGGCGTCCACGGTTCATGATTACCGATGGCTTCGATTTTCAAGGCAGTAACTGGGGATTGTGTGCGCGATTTCGTTTTGGCGAGGGAGTAAGTTTCAAGCGAGTTAATAAGTAGTATTCCCGTGTCTGAACACTTTCAGCGGATGATCCGCCTGGCGGAAGAGTTCTTCGAGACGAAAAACGATCCCGAACAACTCGATGTGAATCAGGAAGTGATGGAGCAATTAGAGCGAATTCATCCTGCCACACTTTCGGAAGACGTAGAAGGAGATGGTCCTGTTGTATGGATCCTCTTAATCCCTGCTACTTCCCAATCCATGGAGTCGTTTCTAAGTGGCAATATTTCCGAAACGCAACTGCTACACGAAAGCAACACCGGCGGAATCTACGACACTATTTATCTCTGTTCGGCATTAGTACTCCCTGAATTTCGCCAACAAGGGCGTGCACATCGAATCGCGTGCGAAGCAATCGCTGCCATTCGCCAAGACCATCCTATCCGTACGTTGTTTACGTGGCCTTTTAGTCAGGAAGGTAGTCGACTCGCCGAGAAAATTGCTGGCACTTCTGGATTGACCTTACGCAAGCGTTACTAGTTCAGTTTTTCTCCAAGAGTTTTTCATAAAACAAAATTGTTTCAGAAAAGCTTCGAGCACTCAATCGCTCATTGGTGCCATGCATCCCTGAAAGGATAGAGCGGTCCATGCGAACTGGCAGGAATCGGTAGGTGTCTTTTACGATTTTTGTGAAATGACGAGAGTCCGTAGTGGCAATTGATAAGCTAGGGGCTACGACTGCATCCGGAAAAACTTCGCGAATCGTTTTGGAAATCTTTTCAAAACCATCTCCAGTGATCGATGCATTCGAAGATGCTTCCATCGGAATTCCTTTCACTACGATTTCAATGCGGGGATCGTTCACTTTCTGGCGAAGTTGCTCTAGGATCATTTGGCTGCTATCGCCGGGTAGTAAGCGAATGTTCAGCACAGCCGTTACCAGCGATGGAATCACGTTTTCTTTGACGCCTCCTTTGAGTATAGTGCATGCTGAAGTTGTGCGTATCATCGCATTTGCCTCAGGGATTTTTTCGTACTCTCCAAGAATGATCGGATTGAAGAGCCAGCGATTGGCGAACAATACCTGAAATGGGAACCCCATTTGAGGACCGGTCGCATCCATGAAACGGTCGACCGCCGGGATGACGTGTCGTTCGAAAGGATCCTGATGTAAGCGTACAAGTGCCGATGAAAGTATGTCTGTTGGAGTTTCGGTGGGAGGAAAACTCGAATGCCCGCCATTGCTTGTTACACGTAGCTCAACCGTCATGTATCCTTTTTCCGCGGTCATCACCAGTGCCACTGGCTCGCGGACAAAAGGCACCATATTCTCAGCCACTAGTCCACCTTCATCCAATATCCAGTCGAATTGAACGCCTCGCTGCTCCAAGGTATCGCTAATGATTTTGGCACCTTGATCACCTCCAATTTCTTCGTCGTGTCCGAACGCAATATAGACATCACGTTTTGGCTTGAATGATTTTATAAGCAAATGATGTATTCCTTCTAATATGCCAATAACTCCGGCTTTATCGTCAATGGCACCACGTCCACGAATGGTGTCGTCTTGAAATTCCTCTTGGAAGGGTTTAAACCGCCAGTTTACTCCTTCGACTGGTACCACATCCAGGTGGGCATAGAACAAGACAGGCGCGGAGGTTGTGGATCCTTTCCAATGTAATAGCAACGAATGTGCGCCAATGGTTTCGTGCGCCAGTTCCATGAACACATCCGGGTAGGTGTTTTTTAAAAAAGTAGTAAATGAATCGATGGCCGACAATCCAGCCTGTACAGAATCCTCGTAGGAAACACCTTGGAAGTGGACAGCTTGCTGTAAATGGAAGACAGCTGTAGTATCAATTGACATGTCTTTTTTGAAGGCAGCAACCGACACACTCTTTGCATTGAAAAGAATCGAATGAACGATGATGATAGCCACCAGCATTGAACTCAAGAGCAAAATAGACCGGAGTATTATTTTCATCAGGGTAATTTTAATTAAAGCTACGAATATGACGATGAATTATCGACTTTATACTGCAATTAGTAAGTATTGACCGTTTCACCTGTTCATAAAACAGTGATTAAAAACTTAAGTGCTATAAATTCTTGCGTGTCAAGCAAAGTACATTAGGTAAGGAGATAACTGAAAAATTCATAATCAATACAAATTCATCGGGAACATCATGTCGGATGGATTTTTTGTTCTGGCTCGAACTTTTTAGAAAAAGTAAAGTAGAACGTGTTTTGATTTGACTAGCCAACCATGTTTGACCACACTATGCAAAGTTCTAATTTCAAGTTATTGTTATTGAGTGATGACGAATTCTATCGTGAATTGATTCATACTCATTTAAGGTCCTGGGCTCATTTGGACGTAGTTGAAATGAAGAATGCAGGGTCCTTATTGGCATATGACCAAACTGCACCCGATTTCATTTTAATGGATGAGCAATTTGAAGATCATCAAGTGGAAGAGCTCGTATCTGTCCTTCGACTTAAATTTTCGGATGTTCCATTGACCATTTTTACATCGGATGAGACGACGGGTCGTCGGTTGGAGTTGAAGCAGCTTGGGGCTTACGAAGTAATTGTGAAGGATGAAAATTTGTGTGACTTATTGGAGTTTAATGTTAACGGGTATATCCAGCAATTGCAATTGCAGCGAAATAATGAGAATTTACGCAAACGGATTGAAAAGAACTTCATTCTGTCGGCTACCCCTTCTATACTTAGCAAGACAATCCAAGAGGATGAAACGTCGTTGGAAGATTATACCATGCAAATCATCCATCAGTACCTGGCCAAATACAATAATAATGTTGTCTTGGTAGCCCGAAAGCTTGGTGTTGGGAAATCGACTATTTACCGGTATCTGAAAGACAATAAGCTCAAGTTATCGGGCGATCCATTTATCATGGGCGGAGCTACCTCTGAGTCGATGTTGGAACATGCTTCTGGCGTCCAGGAGTACCGGTCTTCATCCAGCGCTTCACACAATACCGGCAGTGTCCTGGAATCGGCTATTGAATGGTCATCGCCGAACGCTCCAACAGATCTTTCTTTTCTTTTCAAAGTATCCAAAGGAAATCCGATTGTCGTGATTAATATGGTCGAAACGTTTTTCCGCTCAGCGGGTAAGCTGATTGAGCAATTAAAACAATTCCAAACCAATCGTGATGCTGGCCATATCATAAATACCTTGCATAAATTCAAACCAACCGTTGATTCAGTTGGCATGCGATCGTTAAAAAACTTGATTTTAAATACAGAGGAGCGTTTGTCGGCGAAATCCGACTGGGCAGAGATCGATCGTTGTCTGGAGGAAGTGTATACCACTTACTATCAATGCGAAAACAGTCTGCGCCAACAACGTGATCGCTTGAAATCGGCAGGTACGTCGCTTTAATAAAGGGATGCGGATTGCAATCTTTAAAAAACGGTTATTACCACTCCGACTTTCGTGTGGTTTGATTTTTCTCCGTTAATTTGCCGTCTCATTCGGCAATCATGAATATTCTATTATTGGGTTCTGGTGGCAGAGAACATGCCCTGGCCAATGCTATTTCCAAGAGTCCTTCCTGTAGTAAATTATGGATTGCACCTGGTAATGCAGGTACATCTACTTGCGGACGTAATGTGGCCATTTCGTCAACCGATTTTTCCGCCGTCGCTTCATTTTGCGTGGAGAATGAAGTTCAACTTGTTGTAGTGGGTCCGGAGGAACCTCTGGTGAAAGGGATAACCGATTTTTTCAGCGCCGACGATAGGCTGTCTCAGATCCCGGTTATCGGTCCAACGGCCGCCGGTGCTCGCCTAGAAGGAAGTAAGGATTTTGCCAAATCGTTTATGCTGCGCCATGGAATTCCAACGGCTGCATACGGCTCGTTTACAGCTGCTTCACTTTCTGCGGGCTATGATTTCCTAACGACCTTACATCCACCGTATGTATTGAAGGCCGATGGATTGGCCGCTGGTAAAGGCGTTTTGATACTTGATCGGTTAGAAGATGCAAAGCAAGAGCTGGAGGCGATGTTGCAGCATGCCAAGTTCGGGGCGGCAAGCAGTACGGTTGTCATTGAAGAATTCCTGCACGGTATCGAACTTTCTGTATTCGTTCTGACGGATGGCGAGCATTATAAGATTCTTCCAGCAGCTAAGGACTACAAGCGGATTGGTGAAGGTGATCAGGGATTGAATACAGGAGGAATGGGTGCTGTGTCTCCGGTTCCATTTGCCGATGCTGACTTTATGAAGACCGTGGAACAGCGTATCGTTAGACCTACGGTGGAAGGATTGAAAAAAGATGGTATCGGTTATCGTGGATGGATCTTCATTGGATTGATGAATATGGATGGCAACCCTAAGGTCATCGAATACAACGTGCGCATGGGCGATCCGGAAACGGAAGTTGTATTTCCGCGAATTCAATCGGATGTTGTCGAATTATTGTCAGCAACGGGCAACGGAACGTTGGATCAGCACGAACTTCGAATAGACCCTCGAACGGCGTTAACAGTGATGATGGTCAGTGGTGGTTATCCAGAAGAATATGAAAAAGGGAAGGTAATAACGGGACTCGACCGTGTTTCAGGTAGCATGGTCTTTCATGCAGGCACATCGACTGATAAAGATGGCAACATCATCACTAACGGTGGACGAGTTCTAGCCGTAACGTCACTTGGAGCGGACTTAGCTGAAGCACAAGCCACCAGCTATGCGTCAATTCGTGAAATCGCGTTTGATGGAAGTTATTTCCGTCGCGATATTGGCAAGGATCTCGAATAGTCCTATAACAATGGGAGGACCGATCAACGGTAATAATAGGAGAGTACCAGGAGTAAAGTGAATAGAATCAGTCCGACAACGCCCAATGTGGCGAAGTCTTTACGATCTTTTTTTAACCGAAAAATTTCGTTGGTCTTAAGGATAGAAGTTAGTACGGTTGTGAAGGTGCTCTCATTTCCTTTGACGAAATAATCAATAGCCCCCTTCTGCAGGGTATCTAAAGCAATGGATAGTTTGTCCTGTGCGGAAAGAATCACGACTGGCATTTTAGGATCTCGACGTTTTATCTCTTCCAGAACTTGCAAGCCATTCATCCGGCCATTGCCGCCGAAATCGAAATCGCACACGACAAACCGACGGTCGCTGGGCTTGAGAACAGAAAGAAACTCCTCGCCACTTGAGTAGCATTCAATACCAGCGATGTTCATGGAGGTCAGATAATCTTTCAGGGTCTCGATGAAAAGTGCATCATCGTCCACCAGTGTAATAGTGAATTCAAGAGCCCGTTTGTCACCATTTTCAGGAAGTAGGGCGAAGTAGTAGAAATCGTACACGTGGCGTTTGACTTAAAGTAGTTGTTAATCGATTTTTTCTACCGACTTATTTTTACTCATGTAGCGCATCCATGCAAAGAAGGCAAAAAAGCCAATTCCGATGAGGAGCTTATTGAAAAAGGTCCCCAGTGGAGGGACAATCGTGAAGATTCCTTCGAATACGTCACCGAGAAAATGCCAGAATCCAGTCATGCTGCTATGGTTTATGTTACAAATATAGGAATAGGAGTGGTACACGGGCAATCAAAATTTGCCTACTTTTAACACGCATGATTCGTTTTTTCAGGTCCCCGCAACCGGCCGCATTGTTCATTATTCCATTCATAACCATGCTGTTATGGTCAATAGGATGGGTTTTTATGCCTGTTTATAATGCATCCGGGCTTTCGCCTGTTTGGAATTTCATCCAACCCTTATTCTTCGTGATGCCCGTTGCAATACGTACACTGCTGATGGTTTTGGTGGTTTCAACGAGTGCCATCTATTTTAATCGGCTGATGAATAGACATGAGGTTCTGTATAAGAACTCGTATTTGCCCTCGCTTTTTTACGTCCTCTTGTCTTCCGCCTTTCCCGCATTTCTATCAGTACATCCGATACATTTTATCAATTTGATGCTGCTCTTACTATTGGACAGTTCATTTGATTTTTTCAAAAATGATCGGGTCGTAAAATCAATATTCAATGGAGGCTTTTTAACCGGCGTTATCTGCATTATTTATTTTCCAATGTTTCCGTTGATCCTTTTTTACTTCATGGTACTTGTAATACTTCGTTCGTTTGAATTACGCGAATGGTTAATAGCAGCAGTCGGAATCTTTGTGCCGTTTTTTTTTCTCGCAGTTTGGTGGTTTCCGCAAACGCTGATTGGCCAAGTACATTGGCTGAACGACTATATTTTGAATTACCGCCTTGCCGTGTTGATGCCTCTTCCTGCCAAAGCAAATGTACTCGCGTTGTTCATTGGTTTGCTGGTTCTTGTATCGATCGTTAAACTGCGCAGTCATTATTATAAGAACATCGTTCGAACCCGAGCGTATCAACAGTCGATCATTCTATTGCTGTTGTTTTTGATAGGGATTATTTTCCTGTCGGGGAATATGATGGTTGCCAATTTCTCCACCTTGGTAATTCCTTGCGCAGTGGTCATCACGTATTGGTTTGTGGCGGCTAAGAAAAGGCTATGGTTTTATGAGTTGACCTTATGGGCGTTCATTGGATTGATCGTATGGAATCATCTGAGTAGTTGATATCTATTATTGAGATATGAGCAAGAAACAGGAATCTCCAATGCCGGTAGTACCCTCGGATCGATGGTCGTTGCGTGCAGTACCCTATGTGTTGTTAGTGGCTGCGGTTTTGTTTTTTTTCGGATCAGTTGTCCGTAACAATAGCGCGTTGGACGATGTCATGGTATTGACCAATAACACGTATGTGCAATCCGGCATTGCTGGAATACCCTCCATTTTCTCGTATGATTCCTTTCATGGGGCTACGCATAAACCAGCTACGCGTTTAGGATGGCGTTATCGTCCCTTATCATTGGCTTTTTTTGCAATAGCCTATGAGTTCTTTGGGAGTCATTGGCAGAATTATCATTGGTTGAGTTTGCTATTTTATGCAATAGGTGCGTGTGTCGCCTATAGTTTCCTTAAACGATGGATTTTCAAACAAGACAAATGGCTACCGCTTTTAACAGTACTTTTTTTCATCATCCTGCCCGTACATACGGAGGTTGTTGCTAATACCAAAAGCTGCGACGAGTTGTTGGCTTTTATTTTTTCCATTCTATTTCTCGACCACTACCTACGCTGGTGTTTTAAGCCTGATCATAAGCGGTTGGTGATTGCGCTGTTGTCTTTTCTGGCAGCATTATTTTCCAAGGAGAGTAGTGTGCTAATGGTCTTTCTTGCTCCAACATTGTTGTATGTCGTCACAGAAAAAGGCCCACTTGCTTGCCTACGTAGTTCTTTGCCTTTTATTCTTGCTATTGGCCTATTTTTAAGTTGCCGTTTAGCAATTAGTAACTTGCCAGACCCGCAAATTGACCTGGCAGCAAACCCATATTTATTTGCAACAGGAGTAGAGAAGTTAGCTACTATTTCCTGGGTACTGTTAGAGTATCTCAAGTCTCTTTTTATTCCTGGTGAGTTGATTTATGATTATGGCTACCGCCATATACCATATGTCGATTTCACATCGAAAGTTGCCTTACTGGGCGCATTGTTGCATCTAGCGTCCTTGGTATTGAGCATATATTTTGTGATTAGCAAGCGCTTGTTAGGGTTTCTGCTGTTAGCCTATTTGACAGGAATGCTGTTGTTGTCAAATTTATTCTTCAATGTCGGTCCGATAATGGCGGATCGTTTCATTTTCACACCGGGGTTCTTTTTAATAACCGCTACGGTATTCATTTTTCATGTATGGCTAACGAAGTTGTCAAAGGGTAAATCTATTTTAATGCTTTCGATTTTATTTTTAGTAGTAGCTCCATTTGCCTATTCTAAAACCAGCCAACGTATTTCTGAGTGGAAAGATAATGACACACTTTTTACAGCAGATCTACCCAAGGCTCCTACTAGTTTTCGTGTAATTGTCTTTAAAGCTATTTCACTTTCTGAAAAAGCTCGCACGTGCACCGATTCATTGGAGCGTATTGCATTATGGCGATCTTCCATCCAATTGATGGAGCGTGCATATGCAATCTATCCAGATTATAAAATGATGTACATGGATTGGGGATCAGCATACTATAATTTGGGGCAATTGGATAGTGCTGAATGGGCTTGGGAAAGGCATCGGTTGTTGTACCCTACCAGCTCTTTTATTGAGAATAACCGGCGATTACTGGAGGATGCAAGATTCAACCTTCAGTTGCAACTTTATAATGAGCACTTTCATGAACGAAATTTACCATACTTGAAGCAGGTCTTGTTGAAGGCGCTACAGTACCGTGCTACTTCTGCTCCAGTATGGAATTTAATAGGCAAGGTCTATTACCTGGGTGGTCAACGTGATAGTGCCCGCTATGCCTGGGAACGTGCAGTTGCATTGGATTCTTCCGATGCAGAATCAAAAAAATTTCTGAACATGCCTTGAGTCAATTATCTCCAGGTTCTTTTTCCGAGGTAATGATCTTCCCGGTTACGCATTTCTTTCAATTTCGCAGCCGATTTGTCGGAGTAACCGCACAAATGCAAAACGCCGTGAATCATCACTCGATGTAATTCATCGGTGAACGAATTATTCAGTGAAGCGGCATTCGCTGTAATTCGATCGATGGAAATGAAAAGATCCCCCTGAATCATGGAGGCGTCATCGGAAAGATCGAATGTGATGATATCGGTATTGTAGTTGTGCTGCAAGTATTGCTTGTTCATTTTCCGTAAATAACGGTCGCTGCAAAAGATCACGTTGAGCGTGCCTGCCCGAAAACCCTCTTTACGAATAGTGTTAATGACCCATTTCGAAATCACATCGCGATCAAGAAAGCGAAAGCGTACGTCTTCCTTAAAATAATTGATTGCAGTAGCCATAACATCGTGGTTAGTGCATGCAAGATAACGATTGTATCATTCCCGATGTTCCGGTCGGATTGTTACCTTCGGGTGCGATGAAGAAAGGGCTCGTCTCGTTTTTATTTTTTGTAGGAATGTCATTTTCTGTTTTCGCACAGGAAGATTATACGTGGTGGAACACGATCCATCATTGGGATGGTGTCACGCCCTGGAACCAATACCTGACGGTATCTCCGGCATTTTTTGGTCCGAATGCATTACCAGTTCCTGACATTCGCAGTGGAGTTCCGGATTCGCTCTACCGGTTTGAAATAATGACCGGTGTGCATGCAAGTCCTGGTGACCATACAGTCGATGGAAGCCTAACTGTCGTAGCGCCATTCTGTGACGGCAAAATCACGCTGGAAGCATTTGTAGTGCCCTTGGAATTTTACTGCATGGATACGTTGACGCGTGATGTACGGGCCGTCCGCGATCAAGATGGTCGGGGTCGTGCAGGTGGAGATATTTACTTTTCAACTAACATCGCCTTGCTGAAGGACCATCCAGTCTATCCCGACATCGCTTTGGAGATTGCGCTTCGGACTGCATCTGGAACGCAACTTGGAGCCGCCCGATATACCGACGCTCCCGGCTATTACATGGATCTTTCGTTCGGTAAATCCTATTCAATTAACGAAGCGTATAAATTGCGGGGTTATGTGATGTCAGGTTTTTATTCCTACCAGACGTACGACTTGCAACAGCTCCAAAATGATTGCTTTTTATATGGCGCTGGGGTGGATGTAAGCTCGACACATTTTCGATGGTCCAATCAATTGGGTGGGTATGTCGGTTATCGTCACGATGGTGATGCACCACTAGTTTTCAGGTCTCTTTTCCGTTTTGAATGTAAATTAATTGATTGGCTTTTGGACTTTCAGGTAGGAGGTCACGACTACGCCTATCGTTCTGTTCATGCTGGTCTTTCCTGGAAGTTGCGACCATAAAAAAAGGAGGCCATTGCCTCCTTTTAAGAATATCATTGTTTCAAGCAGCTATTAATTGCTACTCAATTTAAAATTGAGCTCCACGACTCGTCCTCCGTCAGAGAAAATCAGTTGGTCGGCCAGGTGCTTCATGAGGAAGATTCCCCGACCGCATTCTTTTTCAAGGTTCTCTGGTGCTGTTGGGTCAGGAAGATTGTAAAAATCAAATCCTTTTCCTTCGTCGGCAATGGTGAAAGTGAGTGTATTATGGATACATCCGTATTGGATACGGACTTTTTTCATGGGGTCCGACTTGTTGCCATGATACATGGCGTTGGTTACCGCTTCAGTAAGAGCCACTAGCATGTTCCCAAATGTGTCTTCACTGACGTGGTAACTGTCACGTACTTCTTCGATCATTCTTTCTACGATCGACAGGCTTTCGGTTTGTGAGTTCAGTTCTATCATTTGGAGTCCGCCGTCCTTAATCATTTACAACTGGCTATTTTTCAAGAGATTGAAAGTAATCGGATACTTTTTGTTTGTAATAAGAATTGAACGATGGGGGTACTGTACGAAGCAATTCCATCTCCTTCAACTTGATTCTTTTATACTCTTCAAATTCAGCAGGGTTACGCTGATAGGCATTTTTAGCCTCTTCGGATTTACGTTGCTCATCCTGATCTCTTTCACGTTCGGCTCGCTCACTGTCCAGCAGACGCGAGAGGATATCTTCCTGACGTTGAAGGGTCTGGTCAGATATCATTTTATTTACGATGTCTTTTTCCGTTTCCTCCATCTTGTTTTGGATTTCCTGCAGGTTGCCAAGTGAATTTTTGCCATCCTTGTTTTCCTGCTGATTGAGTTTGTTCAGCTCATTTCGGATAAATTCCTGTTGTGCGGCCAGTTTGGCCAGCTGTTCGCTCATAGCTTGGTCCCGCTGCATTTTTCCATTCTGGGTGCCACCTTGCTTTTTCATGGCCTCCTTCATCTTTTGCATGTTTTTATTCAGCTCTTCCTGCATCTTTCGAAGCTCAGAAGCCGACGAAGGTTTTTTCTGGCCTGGTTTGTTGCAAGTGGATGATTGCTTGGATTGTTGCTGTTGCTGTTGTTGCTGCTGCATTTGTTTGAGGGCTTCACTTAGCAACAAAGTCAGGTTATTAACCGAAGTCATGACGAATTGTTGCCGTGTGCGCGCCTGTGGCACTAGACGGTCCTCCATATTCTCCATGGCCTCTTCCATGTTCAGGTTGATGGCTCCAATTTCCTGATTGACTTTGGATGCAATGGAAGCCACGCGCTTAGTGAGGGCGAACAGCGAGTCTTCAATCACACGGGCATCGTCCTTTAATTTACGCTGTTGCTGGGAAAGTTTCAGGTACTGTGGATTGTTGATATCGATCGTTTTTAAGTCTTGCATCAATCGCTCTTGATCAAAGGAGAGTTTCAGCAGATTTTCCAGAAGCGCCCGCAATGCATTCATGTCTTCCTCCTGTTGCTCCTGTTGCATTTTCTGCTGCTGCTGCTCCATTTGCTGGGCCATTTCGTCCATCTGCTCAGCGGCTTTCTTTTGTGACTTCGAAGCTTTGCCGGATTTTTTATCGCCAAGCTGGTTGCTGGAGTTATTCATCTCCTGCTCAATCTGCTCTTCCTGCTTACCAGTATTTGGGATATCATTTTTCTTTTCCAGCGCATCGTTTTTCTTGGCTAGTTCCTTCATGTCTTCACGGAACTGGTCAAAGGCCTTGTTCAGGCTATCCTGTTGCTTCTTTAATTCGTCGGTATTAGCGTCCTTCTTTTCACTTTCTTTGGAAAGATCGTCCTGCTTTTTAGCGAGGTCTTTAAGTTTATCGATATTCTCTTGGAACTTTTGTTCGAACTCCATTTGCTTAAATAGTTCGATGGTCCGTTCCAGGTCTTTCTGAAGATCTTTGTTGTCCTGCTTCATTTCACCCAGCTGCTGTTTCAGCTGTTCCTTATCTACTTTTTCCATCATCTTCTGAAGCTCTTCCATGAGTTTTTCCAACTCCGGCGTCATCAGTTTGTCCATGAGGGACTGCAGCTGATCTTGTTTTTTCAGGATATCTTCGTTCGTTTTCTTGTACTCCTGCTCCTTGCGATTCTTTTCTTCGTTCTGCTTGCGAATCTCATCCAGTTTTTCGCGCAACTCTTTTTCTTTTTTCAGAATCTCTTCGGCTTTTTTCTTCTCTTCCCACCCAGCTTCTTGTTTCTCTAGTAATTTACGATTTAGATCATTGACATCCTTTTGCAGTTCTTTGGCCTGCTCGATACTTTCTTTCAAATCATCTTTAATCGATTGATTACTCTTCTCCGTATTCTCCGCAATTTCTTGTAATGATGGAGCTTTGAATACTTGGGTTTGGGATCGCGTTGATTTTGGTCCAGCGATTCCATCGTTGTCCCATACCTCGAAATAGTATTCTACTTCATCACCAGCCTGGATATTTACCTGGCCAAGATCCCACAGGTGAAAGAAAGCGTCAGCATTGAGATTCTTGTTCAACGGCAAGTTTTCCGAGACTACTCGATTCTTGTTCTGTCCGGTAGAATCGTTTGATCGGATGAAATGATACGTAAACGTGAGCCGTGAGAATCCATAATCGTCTTTGATGACACCACGGAAGAAATTGCGTTTTGATGAAAGCGAGTCCTGCTGCTGTTCGACGCTGATGCTTGGGTATTGGTCAGGAATCACGTTGATGCTATAGAGCATGGAATCTTTGCTCTGCATAAAATCGTTTCCAGTTATGACGCGGTAGCCGTCGTTGCGCAGCAATCGACGATCGTACTCGAATCGCTGGTCCTTAGTGGCCACTAAGGTGATGGTAGTGTCAGCAAACGCCAAACGTACAAACGACGTATTCTGTGTTGTGAATGACCACGCAACACGCGTTCCTGCAGGAATAGTTAGGTCCCCTGTGTTTTGTATCGTTTCGTTTTGTTTGCCCAAATAAGCAGGGTAGGAAAGGGCGATTTTGAAATTCAACAAGACGGGGTTTGGAAGCGCTTCCAAGGTATAAGGCTTAGAATAAAATCCGTCGGCAGTCAGACGGAAATCTATGTTGTGCTGCAGATTACGGAACGTGTATTGGAAATGGGTAAGGTCAATTTTTTCGAGTCGAAATTGGTTGCCATCGATCACTATGAATACTTCGGCTGGCACTTCCTGGCCGTCCATTTCTACGTGCACTATGAAATCTTGCTGCTGAATGGCTTTTAGTTCCTTCTCTGCAATATTAAAAGTGAAGGGCGCCTCCTCTTCGAAATACGTACGGTGCTCGATCAGTCGTTGAGTACTGTCAGTAATCAGTGAAGGCGAAGTAAAAAGCAGCACGACAAGAATTGCTGCGGGGATTGCCGCCCAGCGCAAGTACCGTCTGTTATCGCGGAGGTCAATGGCAGTGGAAAAAGAAACGGGTTTTAAAGCAGCTGATTTCTGTTGAATGGAGGCCTCGATGAGCTCGCGACTCATGGCGGAGCTGTTGTTCGCTTGCTCTTTCAGTTGGAGTACATTCAATAGCTTGTCTTCGACATGCGTGAAGTATGTACCGATGATACGAGCTGCTTCTTCGTGGGAAATGATTTTGCCAATTCGGTTAAGTCGAGCCAGCGGGGATGCCACAAATCGATAGAGCACCAGGCCAATGGCGGCCATAAATCCATAGAAAAGAAAGGTGCGAATGGAGGTGTCGAAATGCCCCAGTGATTCAAGGCCGGCGACCACCAAAAAAAAGGCAAGAATTAATGTGAAAGCATAGATGCCGCCTCGTATAAGTTGATTCTTATAGTACTTGCGGATGAATGCATCCAGGTTATTGATCAGTAAGGAATAATTGCTTGTCTGCATCGTACCGACCGTGACCGGAATTCAGTGTTCTTACAAAGTTACGAAGAAACTACCCTGTTTTCCATCAGCGTGAATCCCAAGAACGTTTTTTACGCAATTAAATTGATGTTGTTCCGCTTTTTCGGTCAGAATTCATTCGCGCGAATCTGATCAACGACCTGATTCATGAGGACGTCCATGTTAATTATCAAAGACTCCAGTTTACCATCAGGATCTCCGATTTTGGCCAGTTGTTCGATTTGTTTGATTCCCTCATAAAGTCCGGTAATCATCAACTGATCGATGCTTGGTTTCATACGATGGGCCAAATCCCCCACTTTGGTGAGGTCTTTTTGACCGGCAGCGGCTTTTAAGTCGCGGAATCCTGCGCTTGTTTCCTCGATGAAAAGCTGTAGCATCCGTTTTAGGAAGTCTGGATTTTTCACCGTGAATGCTTCCAGTTTTGTAGTGTCGTAGAGTTTACTTTTGGTAGGAGCAACTTCGCTAACCGTAGCTGGAACGGCCGGTGCGTGGATACCCAGTACTTTTTGAATTTTTCGGAGCAGTAAACTTTCCCGATACGGTTTGAGCAGGTAGTCGTTGATGCCGACTTCTTCCATGGATTTTCTGACTTCAGCACTGGTATTGGCGGTTAGTGCAATCACCGGCGTGTTGATTTTCATGTCAGTGCGCATGCGTCGGGTCGTTTCTAGGCCGTCCATCACGGGCATCCGGATGTCCATCAATACCAAATTGAAGGATTTATTAGCCAATTGCTCCAAGGCGTCTTTGCCGCTATTGGCAGTAGTAACTTCCGCACCGAAATTCCCTAACACAATTTCTGCTAAGGTGAGGTTCATCGTATTGTCTTCCACTACCAGGATCTTTTGATGCTGTAATTGATCAACATTCGATAAAATGGGGTTCGGCTTTTTCAAATCCTCGTGCTTTCCGATGTCGAAAGGGAATTCCAACACCACACGGGTACCGGTACCTTTCAAGCTGTCGATTCGCAATTCTCCACCCATCAAGTGAGCCAGCTGTCGGCTGATTGTAAGTCCTAAACCACTGCCGCCGTATTGCCGGCTGATGGAAGTACTTTCCTGTCGGAAACTTTCAAACACATCTTCCAGTTTATCCTGGTCGATTCCGATTCCAGTATCTTCAATTACGCAGCGCAGCATGACACTTCCATCTTTCTGTTTGTCGACGTAGGTGCTAATATCTACGTTTCCTTCCTCCGTAAATTTAATAGCGTTGCCGCCGATGTTCATCAGGATCTGATTCAATCGGAATGGGTCGCCAATGAGTACTTCTGGCACATCTTCATCGATTTCGCAGTTAAGTCGGAGCCCTTTTTCTTCGGCTTTAAAGGAGAGGATCTGTCGGACTTCTTCAATCGATTTGCGGATGGAGAAACTGATTCGTTCAACTTCCAGACGCCCAGATTCAATCTTTGAAATATCCAAGACATCGTTGATGATGACCAGGAGGTTGTCGGCAGCGGAGATGATGGAATTCAGAAAGCGCTCTTGTTTCTCATCGTGGATCAAACTCGACAAATGCCTGCTCATTCCCATGATTACGTTCATCGGCGTACGAATCTCGTGACTCATGTTCACGAGAAATATTTCTTTGGCCTTGGAAGATTCTTCTGACTTTAGCTTCGCCTGTTTCAGTTCGATCTCCAGTTTTTTACGCCAGGTGATATCCAAATGTATCCCGATGGAACCCGTTATTCTTCGTTGTGTATCGTACAATAACGCTTTACTGACTAACATCCATTTAGATTCTCCTGAATGTGTAGTAATCTCAGCTTCGTATACATCCGTGATTCCACGGTGTCGACGCTTTAATTGATAAGAGGCGTCAAAATTGATATTGCGCTCCTTGAGCAATTCTGCCAGGCCATGACCTTTTAGTTCTTCGATGGGATAACCAATCATTCGAGAAAAACTATTGTTGCAGTAAGTGACCCCGTCTTCGCTATCAAATTCCACCAATCCAAGGTCCATGTTCTCGATAATACCACGGTATTTTTCTTCGCTCCAACTCAATTGTAAAAGCGCCTCTTTCTGCAAGGTGATGTCCTCTTCAATAGCGAAGAATTGCTCTACGTTCCCCTGACTATCTGTAACAGGCTGGCCTGTAATTCGGATCCAGTATGATTCGCCCGTTTTTCGGTAGTTGAGCAGCTCACATGAAAATTCTTTTCCTTCTTTGATCTGACGACTCAGGTACTGCACGGTGTTGCGATCGGTATCCGGCCCCTGCAAAAAACTGCCGGGTTTACGTCCAATCACTTCTTCCAGCAAATAGCCGGATATTTTTTCGAAGGACTTATTGGCCCACTCGATTTCTCCCTTTGCATTGGTTACAATGATTGCATTGATGCTGTCAGTTGCGATCATTGACAGCCGCTTTAGGTCTTTTTGTTGGGACTGATGACGCGCTAAGACTTCTTTGAGGTCGTCCATGCCGATCTCGTGGGTCTTTGACATATGCAACACATCAATGATTGGATCGTGCAGGGCAAAATCGTTGATTATCAGTCCTTGCTTGGTTAGGTCTTCAAGATTATTGAACCATGGGGATCCAAGGAATAATAGTTGACGAGCAGTAGCAGGTATGATCCATTGCCCCCTGATTTTCATTTTTGGTTTTCCAGTAGTCTCCAGAATGAACAAGGAGTGGGTGTTCGCTACGATGGATTGAAACGAAGGGTTAGCCAAAAACGGTCGTTGGACTTGAAAAAAATCATGAAAAAAATCGCCGATGTTGGCATGCGTCGCTTTCTGCAATGAATCACCGATCGAAGTAATTCGCTCTTCCTCATCGATGCGGATGTGGAAGGGGAAAAGCAACCGAAAGTCGCTGTCAGAAAGCTGTATGGGATCCGGATTCATGGATTGATTGACCAACTGATACGGAATATTTCATGGTCACTGCCATCGTTTCGATTGGCAATAAGTTCGATGGTAGTTTCAGTGGCATAGAGTTTACTGAGACCTTGCAGTAATCCACGAACAAATTCTTGTAAACCAAGGCGGTGAGAAAAGTAGTGCAAATCCAATCCGTTGTCACGAATATTCGAAACGCGAAATTCTGGCGGCGTCAGCTTGGGGTAAAGTAACATGATACGACTGTGGAATTGGGGAAGGTTTAGCAGGAATTCACGAAGGTTGTTGCCGCCAGCTTCCATTAAACCGCCATATTTTTTTTTACCTACCTGCAAGACCCAATATTCTCCTAAGGCAATCATGATGTCGCGTAAATCGATGGATAGTACCTCCGCAGCAGCTGTTGCTAATTGATAGGTGATGTCGTCGTTGTAGGGCTCGGTGCTGATGAAGAAATCCACCTGAATACCGGCCCGTTCACGGACAGCCTCCCATTTATCGTGACCGAATCTCTCTGTGATCAACTCTTCCACCGCTTTGTTCACGATTCCATACATGACTAATTGGCTTTAGAAGATCAAATTAGTAAATAATCAGGACTGATGAAAGCGTCGACCGAAAACTCCCAATGGAAGCTTGTCTCCTTGTGAGCTCGGAAGGAACAATTCACCGGTTTCAAGACCTTTTTGGTGATCGAGGAGGTTTTCAATAATCAATGACGAAAAGCCCAGCGAGTAGGTGTTCAGCAATAGAAAGTGCTCTTTTTCATCAAGCAGTTGTACTACGTGTTTGATGGTATCATTGATCATCTCTTCCAGTTTCCACTTCTGTCCGTCAGTCCCATGTCCATAAGCGGGCGGATCTAAAATGATTCCGTTGTATTTTTTTCCTCGCTTAACTTCCCGTTTTACAAAGGTAAGAGCATCTTCGACGACCCACCTGATATTTGTCAGGTCGCTCAGTTCCATGTTTTCCCGTGCCCAGGTCACCACTTGTTTAATAGAGTCCAGGTGGGTGGTGTCGGCTCCGCCTGCTTGAGCGGCCAATGAAGCACCTCCCGTGTAGGCAAAGAGATTCAAAATGCGAGGACTTTCCGTTTTCATGGCTGAGACACAAGAATGGATGTAGTCCCAATTCACCGCTTGTTCAGGAAAAACCCCGACATGTTTGAAAGAGGTCAGGCCCAAACGTAATCGAATTTCTTTCCCCGACTTTACCCCATTACGACCAAGGTCATATCCGATGTGCCAGCGATCAGGCATGTCTTTTAGTTTCTTCCAGGTTCCGCTGGAGGAAGAGTTGGGAACGAACCGGACATGCGCTCGTTTTTCCCATTCTTTAAATGATAATCGAGCATCCCAGATGGCCTGGGGTTCCGGACGAATGGTGATGTAGGAGCCGAAGCGCTCCAGTTTTTCAAAGTGTCCGCAGTCGATCAATTCGTAATCCGGGAAACCGGTAGGGGATAAAACCAGCATGGAACGAAGGTAACAATTCGCAGTCGTTTGGTGTCGGGCTTTCTCCAATCGGATGAATTCTGTCGGGCGCTGGCTCCGGTCAGTTGTAGGCCAATGAACTTGGGTAACTTTCTAAAAAAAAAGAGTTTTGTTGGATTTTCGGAGGCATAATACATTTATATTTATAGCATCATTATTCATTTATTATTTTCAAAAACATCATTCTGAATGCTATGAGCCAGGAAATGAACATCGAAAAACTGAATCAAAAGATTGAAAATCAGCAGCGTTTAATCCTCCAATTGACGGAGGAAAATGAAACGCTTTATCAGCAATTCAATCATTTGATGATTCGAAATAATAAGTTTTTGAAGCGTATTGATGATCAGCAACGCATCATTGACGACCTGCATATACGTCTGGAAGAATTGCAATTAATCAGCAATAATCAGTTGCGCCTAAACGACCGGTTACGCGTTAACCCTGCTCCAAGCCTTGTTGATTGGAAGGATGAAAAATTAGTAGGCGTTGACCTGGAGTTGCTTTTTGAACGTTGGAAATCCTTCCCAGGCCAAACTAGCTTGAATACTCCAAACCTAAAGAAACAGGTACGTTTGATGACTGCCTTATACAGCCATGGCGCCATGAGTGCGTCACAACTTTTTAGTGCGTGTGAGGTTGGCGGTGTGACCGGAGCTAGGTATGTAGCGCAACTCAAAAAGTCTGGGCTGGTGTGTTATACCGGTGCGCGTAAAAAAGGGCAGTATGAATTGACACCGGCCGGCATCCGTTTCATTGAGCAAACCAATCCGGTGCCAATTGCTTCGGGGCAGGTGACTTCCATGGAGCTTCCAGAAGGCATTCCGTTGCGCGCCAATATTACGGTGTCAAGGCCACTGGAAGAGGAATAAACTTGAACGGTTGTTTTTATAGTACATCTCCAGCAGAATAGCCGGTTGCCTGAAGGCAGCTCACCTGATTACTTAGTACCTTTGTAATATAGTCGAACATCCTTATGTCCATGCGTCCTCGTGTACGTTTCGCCCCAAGTCCTACCGGCCCTTTGCACATGGGCGGTGTACGTACAGCTCTCTACAACTATCTCTTCGCTAAAAAGCTGCAGGGTGATTTTATCCTGCGCATTGAAGATACTGACCAGCAACGTTTTGTTCCTGGCGCGGAGGAGTACATTATCGAAGCGCTTCGTTGGTGCGGAATAGCGCCGAACGAAGGTGTTGGATTTGGCGATGGCCCACATGCCCCTTATCGTCAAAGTGAGCGTAAAGACATCTACCGTCAGTACGCTGAACAGTTGGTGCAATCAGGTCACGCCTATTATGCATTTGATTCGGCAGAATCACTTGAATTACAGCGTAAAGCGCAGGAAGCTGCCGGCTCGGCGTTTTCCTACAATAGCGCTACTCGTCTACAGCTGACTAATTCACTGGTACTTTCGGAAGCAGATGTACGCCAGCGACTCCAATCCGGGGAAGCTTTTGTTATACGCTTGAAAGTTCCCGAAAACGAAACAATACACGTTCAAGATATTATTCGGGGTGATGTACACGTAGTATCCTCTCAATTGGACGATAAGGTGTTATTTAAAAGCGACGGTATGCCTACGTATCACCTGGCAAATGTTGTTGACGATTATCTCATGAAAATCACGCACGTGATTCGCGGGGAAGAATGGTTGCCATCCGCTCCGTTGCATGTCTTATTATATCGTTCTTTCGGATGGGAATCCGTGATGCCTCAATTTGCTCACTTGCCACTCTTGCTCAAACCGGACGGAAATGGAAAGCTGAGTAAACGCGATGGGGACCGACTCGGATTTCCGGTTTTTCCACTCAACTGGACCGATCCTGTTACCGGAGAGGTTTCTTCCGGGTACAGAGAGCGAGGCTATTATCCAGAGGCCTTTGTGAATGTGCTGGCGCTTTTAGGTTGGCACCCGAGTGATGACCAGGAAGTTTTTTCCATGCAGGAGCTCATGGAGAAATTCTCGCTGGAACGTGTCAGTAAATCAGGCGCGAAATTCGATCCTGAAAAAACAAAGTGGTTCAACGAACATTACTTGCGCCAACGCACGGATGAGCAACTGGGACTGGCATTAAGGTCGCTGGTTAAAAATTCCTTCGGGCTCGAAGAGGATGATCCGCGGATGACTTCTGCTTTTTTGAATGCTGCTGCACGTTTGTTGAAGGACCGTGTTCAATTTGAACACGAGCTCGTTGTGAAGGGAGAATATCTGTTCATTGCTCCTGACCAGTACGAAGAAGCAGTCATCGCTAAACGTTGGAAGCCGGAACTTGCGGAGGTCTTTGAGGCTGTGATCAACGCATATCAAGCTGCGGACTCTTTCACCGAAGAACAGGCAGAATTAATTTTCAAGGAGGTTGCTGCGGCTCATCAATGCAAGCCAGGCGATCTTTTACAATTGTTCCGTGTCATGATCAGTGGTCATGGTGCAGGTGTACATCTGTTTGGCATGGTATCCTTACTGGGTAAGCAGGAAGTTATAAAACGACTTCAACGTGCCTTGGCCGTCCTACAGGCATCAGTTTGATGCCTTCGAAATTCATTCCACATAGTTGACAATAATTTTAACATGAGCACTGAAAAAGGCCCGAATTTCTTAGAAGAAATAATTGAAGAGGATATTAAGTCTGGAAAACACGGTGGACGTGTTCTAACACGCTTCCCGCCGGAGCCCAATGGCTATTTGCACATCGGTCACGCTAAATCCATCTGTTTGAATTTCGGACTTGCCAAGCAGTTCGGCGGACAGACCAATTTACGTTTCGACGATACAAATCCGGAGAAGGAAGAGACCGAATATGTAGAAAGCATTAAACGGGACATTCAATGGTTGGGCTTTACCTGGGCGAACGAGTTTTATGCTTCCGATTATTTCGAACAGTTGTATGGTTTTGCATTGGAATTGATTCGTAAGGGAGTGGCCTATGTAGATGATTCTACGGCAGAAGAAATCGCAGCCATGAAAGGAACTCCAACAGAACCTGGCAAGCATAGCCCATTTCGCGATCGTTCCATAGCTGAGAACCTCGATCTTTTTGAGCGCATGCGTACAGGTGAATTCCGTGATGGCGAGCGTGTGCTTCGTGCCAAGATTGATATGGCCTCACCCAATATGCACCTGCGCGACCCGCTGATGTATCGTATAAAGCATACGGCGCACCACCGCACGGGGGACGCTTGGTGCATCTATCCGATGTATGATTTCGCACACGGTCAGTCGGATTCCATCGAACGCATTACCCATTCGATTTGTACGCTTGAGTTTGCGGTGCACCGTCCGTTGTACGAATGGTTCATTCAACAACTCGAAATTTTTCCTAGTCAACAGTATGAATTCGCCCGACTTAATCTGAATTACACGGTCATGAGTAAGCGACGACTGTTGCAGTTGGTAAAAGAGAAAATCGTTACCGGATGGGATGATCCTCGCATGCCTACCATTAGTGGCATCCGTCGTCGGGGGTACACTCCTGATAGTATTCGCCGATTCGCTGAAATGGTCGGTGTGGCGCGCCGTGAGAATGTCATTGATGTCGGTATGCTGGAGTTCTGTGTACGTGAACATCTAAATAGGATTGCTACGCGGGTGATGGTCGTGCTTGATCCCATCAAGTTGGTAATTACCAATTATCCGGAAGGAGATGGAGAAGTTTTACAGGCAGAGAATAATCCAGAAGTGGAAAATGCGGGTGGCACACGTGAAATGCCGTTCAGCAAGGAACTTTGGATTGAGCGGGATGATTTTAAAATTATTCCCGAAAAGAAATATTTCCGGTTGGCTCCTGGTTTAATGGTCCGGTTGAAACACGCCTACATCGTGAAGTGTGAAGATTATGTCGTGGACGAAAAAGGGAATGTCACGGAAGTTCGTTGCACGTATGTTCCTGAAAGTAAAAGCGGACAAGACACCAGTGGTATTAATGTGAAAGGTACGATTCATTGGGTTAGTACCCGGGAGGCCGTTCCTTGTGAAGTGCGTTTGTATGATCGATTGTTCAGCGTCGAAGATCCCTCTTCGGAAGAAGGTGATTTTAAAGACTACATGAATCCGAATAGTTTGGAAGTCATACCTGCTGCCATGGCCGAACCATCACTTCGTCATGCTGGCAAAGACGATAAGTTTCAGTTCATCCGCAAGGGATATTTTTGTTTGGATGCAGATTCCTCTGCGGAGCGATTGGTCTTCAATCGTACCGTACCGTTGAAGGACTCATGGGCCAAGCAGAAGGAAGGGTGATATTGATATACTGGTATTTCTACGTAATGATTATTTCAACGCCGTTATTCTTCATCTTGTAACATGTCGCGCATACTGATCAACGATATACGCTCTTATGCGTATCATGGCTGTTTGTCCGAGGAGGCAATTATTGGCGGACACTATCGCGTAGATGCCATTTTGACCACCGATTTTTCGGAAGCCGCTGAACAAGATGACCTATCAAAAACCGTTGATTATTGTGATGTACAACGTATTGTGCAGCGCGAAATGGAGCTTCGGTCGAAACTCATCGAACACGTGGCAAAACGTATTGGGGATGCCTTGATGCTGGAACTTCCGTCCATCACACATCTTCGTCTGACCGTGACGAAATTATCTCCGCCAATGGGAGGTGATGTTAAATCTGTGGCGGTGGAATTGGATTTTACCCGCTAATCCGAAAACAAGGATTTTGATTGAATGCCAAAGAGTTGATAATCAAGTTTTAGCACAACAATGAAAATTGAAAAATAAAAAGCTGCAACCTTGATGGACGGGCATTAGTAGAAGCTCACATATTTTTGATAACGACGTATGGTTTTCCTATCTTGCGTTCCTTAAAAGAAATGGTCCTGTGGCCGAGCGGCTAGGCAGAGCTCTGCAAAAGCTTGTACACCAGTTCGAATCTGGTCGGGACCTCCAATTTCAATTCATTAGAAGACATCAAGCCTCATTTCGCAAGAATGAGGTTTTTTGCTTTTCGTTAGGAGACGTTGGGAGCCGTTAGGAACCGGTATTGATTCGCTCACGTTTCGCTAAGGGGCTTTTGGGTGTTTCGCTAAACAGTTGCGTCTGCGGAAAACAAACTTGCATTTTTTTACATGCCAGGAAGATTTTCTCAATGTTTCAATCTGAATCATTTTTGCTGATAAATGTTAAAATTGCAAATCAATATTTTAATTCGAGATAATTATATACAATTCGAAATCAATTTTCACTCTTTCAATTAACCTGACTATTTATGAGAAACGCACTTTTTGCTTTTGCAATTTTTATTTCTACGTAAAAAATTGAAAATACCTATGGGTTTTTCTAACAATCTCCGCTCGATAACAATCCCCAACTTTCCAACCATCCCATTGCACCTATCACCCCGCCCATGTATTCTCGCAAGAAAAAAGACATGGACGCATTCGAACAAATCATTGGCCAACTCCTGGCGGAAGAAAAGTATTGGGTTAGACATTCTGTAAAGATTGATCTTACTCCTGAAGAGAAAAGAAGCATCAACAAACCTTCCACGCCAAGACCTGAGATTGATTTAGTGGCTTATAACACTACAACCGATACAATCTACCTACTGGAGGCGAAGTCTTACCTAGATAGTCCCGGTGTTGTTTATGAACATGTAGCCATTGAACAGGAAGAGCAGTCGGGCCGGTACAAGCTGCTTACAGCAAAAAATTACCGGGAAACACGCAGAATACAATAAAATAAATGCAGCAACAATAGAAGTTTACTAAGACCAAATATTCATAGGTGTGGAACTCAAAATAATTAAAACAGAAAAGGAATACAATAAAGCATTGGTCATGTTTGAAAAGTTATTCCTAGCTAAAAAGGGAACAAAGGAAGGTGACATAGCTGATGTTCTGGCTATTATGATTGATCGATATGAAAACGAAAATTTTCATATCAGCACCCCTGATCCAATTCAGGCGATCAAATATAGAATGGAACAACAAAACCTGAAACAAAAAGATCTTGCTCAACATTTAGGCGGCAAAGATAAAGTTTCGAAAATCCTTAACCGGAAACGGAAATTAACTCTTGAAATGATTCGAAATCTGAACGAGTTTCTTAATATACCTTTGAATGCTCTTGTGAAGGAATATTAAAAACGTTTCGCCCACGACTCGCTTTTCTAAACCCCTGTCCGCATCAGCAAGCAAACCAAGCGCATATAAAAATCGAGCAAATCCGCTCGGGACCTCTCAAAGCGTCTGTTCATCGAACAGGCGCTTTTTTGATTTATACTGTGAATGATATTTTCATTCCGTTACCTCAAATTCAACAACTACAGGTAAGTGATCAGAAGGCCAGCGTCCATTTGGTAGACGTTCGTCTAACGTACGGTAGCTTTTCACTTCCAGTCCACTTGACCAAACATAGTCGATGCGTTTATCGGGTTCTGCATCAATCTTGAATCCATTAAAGGTATTGGAAGGGCCTGTTGCCGGACTTGCGGTGGTCAAATAGGCATCTGTCAGTCCATCGCGTACTATTAATTGACTGTTTTTTAGTTGTGTATACAATGCATCGTCTGGGGTTAGGTTGAAATCGCCCATTAAAATCACGGGAATGCTGACGATCTCCTCGGCTTTTGATTCGTTCAAAAGTTGATTCGTTTGGTTGTTGATGAACATCAACAACTGATCAATGCTATTTTTTCGGGCAATATTTCCTTCGTGGTCAAGGTGTGTGTTCAACACCAGCATCGATCGTTTTGTGTTCTTTTCTTTGATTACGGCCCATGTGCAAATACGGTTGCAGGTAGCATCCCATCCTTTACCTGGCAATTCTGGGATTTCAGAGAGCCAAAACCATCCTTGGTGTAGTACGCTAAATCGTTTGTTGCTGATGAACAGTGGCGAAAACTCTCCTTGCGAAGCTCCATCGTCGCGACCCACACCGATAACGGTGTAACCCTTCAGACGGATTTTTAAAAACTCCAATTGACTGACAAGCACTTCTTGCAATCCTAAAACATCTGGAGTGCTCGAAGCAATCAATGCGGCAAGACCATCCCGTCTTGTCTCCCACACGTCGTCGCCGTCAGTCGGATTGGCGTAACGGATATTATACGTCATGGCTTTTTGTGCGGAGCTGGCCGTAGAAATTATTAGTAGCAAAAGAACAGCAACTAGACGATGGCTTTTTTTCATGGTGATGAAATTAGTAGGTAAAGAATAGAACGCAATCATTTTATTCAAGTATTTAATGCAATTATGATCATTATCATGGTCATTGCAGTTTTTTATGGCCATTTTCAACAAATCTCAAAGATTCTGAATGCAAGCAGTCAAGTAGTGAGCACGTAATCAGAATCGTTGATGTGTTGAGCATGTAATTTAAAAAACTAATACAATTCGGCTTTTACTATAGAAATCGTATTTATAGAAATTCGCTGATAATATGTATAATTCATCTGATAATTCTGACGAAGTTAAAGTGGTTATGTCGTTGTATTGTCTAACTTCGTTCAGCAAATAGAACGCTGTTTGTCTTAATAATACTTTTAATTGTATATCATGATTCAAGTGCCTGTTTCGCTAGCTATCGCGAATTTAGATGATTTGTTCCCTTTTCATGTTTCGGTAAATCACAACCTGGAGGTTGTTACTGTTGGGAGATCATTATTAAAATTAGTAGACTTAAAAATCGGAGACCAGCTGTCGGATCGGTTCGCTGTTCATCAACCTAAATTATATTCATTGACGTATGAAAGTCTTGCATCGAGCAAGCGCTCTATGATGTTTCTACAAGTCAATGCTGTGAAGCCATTCAAGCTCCGTGGAGAATGGACAATGAATGATGAACAGTCGCTGCTTTTCTTTGCAGGGACGCCCTTTTTTCAAAGTTGGGAAGAAGTAAAGCAGTATGGTTTGACGGTAGATGATTTTGCGCGACATGATCCACTGATTGACCTCTTATTGTTGCACCAAACACAAGAATTAACGGAACAGAATGTTCTGAAGCTCACAGAAAAAATTATCATCAATGAGACGTTCGTGCGCATCTTTCACAAGTTTCCATCGATGATATGGCGAGCCGCATCGGATAAGCGTTTCGACTATTTTAATGAAACATGGTTCGAGTTTACAGGGCGCACCATGGAACGTGAAATAGGTTTTGGATGGACCGATAGTATACATCCCGATGACGCTAGCAAGTATCTCAGTGTCTACATGACTTCGTTTAACCAACGCGTCCCATTTGATACGGAAATTCGCCTGCGTAACAGAAAGGGTGAGTTTCGATTCATTCGGGTGTATGGTCAGCCATATACAGATAAGGACGATCGATTCATGGGCTACATTGGGTCGTGTTACGATGTAACCACTATTCGTGAAAATGAAGTCCGACTCAACGAGCTAAACACGATGAAAGACAATCTTCTGTCCATCATTGCGCATGATCTCAAAAATCCATTGGTCAACATCGTCGGACTGGTTGATATTCTCGCTAAGAATTATGGCAAGACGGATCCGCAAACGGTTGGAACAGTCATTAGAAATCTGGATAACACGGCAAGAACCACCTTCGGCTTACTTCAAAGTTTGCTCGAATGGTCACGTAGTCAAAAGAACGATTTAAGGCTCAATCTTCGTCCATTTAAATTTGCTGAGGCCTGCGACGAAGTGTTAGATAGTCTTCGCCCTTTGGCAGATGTAAAGCACATTAAGATTGAACGTGAACTTCAGGATGAATTAGAGATAGTGGCCGATGAGAACATGTTCAAGACGGTGGTGAGAAACCTCGTTGGAAACGCGATTAAATTCACGCACGAAAACGGCAAGGTTAATATATCTGCGCTTCGACAGAATGGCGACTACAAGTTTGTTATTTCTGATAATGGAGTGGGAATACCACAGGAGCAGATCGCACGGCTATTTGAAACAACTAGGAATAAGCCCACATTTGGTACAGCCAATGAGAAAGGTACCGGATTGGGATTGATGCTTTGTAAAGATTTCGTCAATAGGCACAACGGGAAGATATGGGCAGAAAGCAAAGCTGGAGCTGGTACGGATTTTATTTTTACCATTCCATTTAGTGAAAACACCTTGACAGGTGAACGATAGTCTTATCCTGCCATTATAAACGAAATCCCTTCTACGAAACCAATCGCTTTCAAAAATGAACGAATGGGTTCGCGTGCATCTCTTTTAGAGATTAAATTTAGCACAAACGTTTGCCCGTCATTGTATAATCTATCTGCAGGAATGAAGTCCCAGGGACTGGTGTTCCTATTGGTCACATCGGTTATCAACGAAATCTTTAACCCCGCTTTCGCTAAACGGTGAGCTTTTTCACGGATGTTTTTGCTTCCGCCACAAACCACGATGCGGTGATTTTCGGGAACATGCTTCGACATCCAATCAAGCAAGTATGCAGTTTTGGCTTCAAAAAAACGATCTTCCTGGTAATGATGATGAGTCCTGGTCAGCCGGTCGGTGGAGTCGCGCCAATGTAGCAGTATTTCTGGTAGCTTAGCAATGGCAACATCCTGCTTCATCCATCGTAGCCACAGTTCATAGTCTTCCGGAATCGGATCCGTGGAATAGTGACCGTATGCATTAAATAAAGAGCGGCGCATCAGCAAAGTGGGATGTGCCACGGGCGACTCAATGAATCGATTCAGGTAATGATCCTCTGCGGATAGGATGTTATTTTGCCATTGCACAAATTCAATGATTCCTGTGTTTGATTCGTTTACGGGATAAACAGAAGTTTGGCACGATACAGCTCCAACCTCGGAATGTTGCTGCAAATATTCCAACTGTTTTAATAATCGTTCAGGCATTGCAATGTCATCGGCATCCATTCTTGCAACGAAAGGCCCAACACATTCTTCCAGTCCTCGATTAAGTGCGAAAGCAATTCCCGGACGATCCTCGTGTAATAAAAGGCAGCGCGAATCCACTTCCACGAATTTATTCACCACAGTTAAACTGTCGGCATTGCCTGCATTGTCAATCAATAGTAATTTGAAATCCCTGTAAGTTTGTTGCAGGATACTCTCTATTGCTAGTTGCAACAGCGTCGTCTCAGTAGTGAAGGGGAGCAGGACGGCTATGGTAGCCATGACGTTGAATTAATGATTCACTGGATACGCGTCTTTTCGTTGTGCTTTAACCAGCAGGTAAGTGCCGTCCATGGCTTCAATAACACGAAATGACTTTCCATCTTTTTGCAATAGGCGATTTCTCGTGCGGTCGACCTTATTATCGTAGGTATTGTTAAGCTGATAACCGATGGTTTTAAGTGCTGCCATGAAATTACCCGCTTCTTCTGTCACTGGGTGAGATAATATGGTTTGAATTTGATAGACGCTAAACAACGTATCGGTGAATAATCGAATGCGTATGTTTCCGGCATTGTTTAGGTAGGTTTCGCCATAAACGGTTAGTCCGGTCACTAGGCCGATACCGGATGCCATGGTTCTGGTGGTTGGCTGAGCTTCGGTGTCAAAGGTGAATCCTTGTTTCAATAGCCATTCGGCAAAGAATTTCCGGTCACTTCCAAGACCGAGATCCATCCGTTGCACGAGGGCCATTTGTGCTGACGCAAACGTTGCACGTGATAGTATGAGCACAAATAGAAATCGTTTTAACCATTTGTTTTTGTTAGATAGGGATTGAGGAAGTTTGTTCATTTATCGGATCATCTCGTCGTAGTTCGTGCTAAATTACGCTTCTTTGCAGAAGTAATTGCAACCACATGAAAGATGAATTACCGTTTGAAACTACCGAAGAACAATTGATAATTGAAGGCCGGTCATTTCGGATCCGACATGTTTCCGATAGTGATGCCTTGTTTGAACGGCTTTTGAATCTCCCCGAAGATCATCCCGATGTGAAAGACGAACGAATTCCATATTGGGCAGAAGTTTGGCCGGCTGCTATCGGATTGGCTGAACATGTTATTCGTTATTCAAATCAGTTGATTGGAAAAGATGTATTGGAAATTGGTTGTGGATTAGGATTGCCAGGCATTGTTGCCGGTTGTTATGCTAATCAGGTAGTCATGACAGACTACCTTTCAGAAGCGGTTTCGATGGCCGAGCACAATTGGCAGCTGAATCACACACATAGTCCGTTGATGAAAACATTCGATTGGAGAAGTTGCGATCCTTCTTTAAAAGCAAGTGTTATTCTTGCATCTGATGTAGCCTACGAGCAGCGGATGTTTTTTCCATTATTGAGCGCTCTCCATGATTTGCTTTCTGATGACGGCGTTGTGTGGCTAAGCGAACCCGATCGCCATTTCGCACGTGTTTTTTTCGATACGTTAGATCGACAAGGCTTTTCGGTCGAGCACAAGGAGCATTCTGTCGTGAGAAAAGCAATAACCTATCGTGTCAATGTACACGTGCTAAAAAAGAAATAAATGGAAAGGAAATTACTTAGTCCAGGAATGGGCGGATGGAAACGGCAAAGGTGATGAGCGATAGCTTACCACTGATACCCAGCTTATCGGCCATGTTGGCGCGGTGATTTTCAATGGTCTTAAAACTCACAAAAAGTATTTCCGCAATTTGTCGACTGGTCTTTCCTTCTGCTACTAAGCGGAGCACTTTTTTCTCCGTCTTTGTCAGTTTGTTTAATTTGTCGTTTACTTCATCACGGGAGAACTTCATGTTAAGTCCTTCGACCTCACCCGTATGTTTGAAGATGGAGCGCAAATTATGGTAGCGTGACATGCGTGTCTCAATAGCCTTTAATAAATCTTCTTTTACGAAGGGCTTTGTGAGATAATCATCAGCACCTAGATTCATTCCTTTTCGAATGTCGTCACGTTCTATTTTTGCTGACATAAAAATGAATGGAAGTTCAGTACCACCGACTCCCTGCCGCACAGAATTCAGAAAATCATAGCCATCCATTTGCGGCATTTTCACGTCGCAAAGAATCAGATCGGGTTTGAAATCGGAAATCAATTGTTTGGCCTGAACACCATTTTCAGCACCAACCGACTTGTATCCGGAAAGGTCCAGCAGCGTGCAGATGCTTTCGCGCAACATCCGCTCGTCATCAACGACCAGTATTTTTTTTGCGTTTATGGACATCGTATTGATTGAATTCTTAGACGGCAAAATAACTAAAATTAATTGGTATGAATCGACTTATTAAATTGTTTAGCAACAGGAGTTGCGAAGTAGCTGAACGGCCCGAAATGCCGTCCAATGGCTTATTTGGAGGGTAAACCGTCCAAAAATCACATATATTGGATGTGTAAGTCGTCTGTCGTTCCGATTTTTCGGCCATGGCATCTTTTCGGGAATTCGGGGAAGCATTTTTTTCCTTGTTTTACCCATCGCTTTGTGCCGCATGCGCTGCGGATCTGAGGCGAGGGGAGCAGGTCCTTTGTCTTCGCTGCATTTTATATTTACCCCAAACCGATCATTTTCAACGGATAGAGAATCCAGTACGTTTGTTATTTGCAGGGAAGGTCGGAATTCGCTCAGCGGCGGCTCTTTTTTACTTTTCAAAAGGGGAGAAGGTGCAACAACTGGCACACCTGCTGAAATATGGAGGCCGAATGGACGTAGGAGAATTTACAGGAAGAATGATAGGGGAACAAGTGGTCCGCTCGTCGTCGATGCAAGATGTGCAGGCGGTTGTGCCTGTTCCCTTGCACTTGGATCGGCTACGGAAGCGTGGCTATAACCAAGCTGCCTGTATTTCCGCAGGAATCAGTGAGGCCTCTGGAATTCTCCATTTGCCGGATGCTTTGATCAGACTTCGAGCGTCCGATACTCAAACGAGAAAGCAGCGATTTGATAGGTATCAGAATGTAGATGGCATTTTCCAAGTGCGGGATCCCGCAACCGTTGCCGGGAAGCATATTTTACTCGTTGACGATGTCATCACGACGGGCTCCACCTTGATTGCTGCCGTGGAAGCTTTGCGTGAAGTGCCAAAGGTTGAAGTGTCAGTGGTCGCTATGGCCGCTGCGCGGTGAAGGCAATCAAAAAATGCTGCATCTTTGCAGGGTATGTCAACCGACTTGCACCTGCCCGATTCTAACGATCGTTTGGAACGTTACCAATCCTTGATTCTACAGTTACCGGCATTGATGGATGATGCCGTTGGCCGTATTGCCAATGCCGCCAATTTTGCGGCTGCTATCAAGGACTTTTTCGGATTTCATTGGGTTGGATTTTATTTTATACAAGACGTAAATGGCACACCTGAGCTTGTCCTTGGACCTTTCCAGGGACCAGTTGCATGCACACGCATTGCGCTGGGTCGTGGTGTTTGCGGAACCGCTTGGCAGCGCTGCGAGACGGTGGTAGTTCCGGATGTTGAGCTGTTTCCTGGCCATATTGCCTGTAGCTCATTATCTCGTTCTGAAATTGTGTTGCCCGTTTTTTCGGAAGGAAGAATAATTGGTGTGCTGGATATCGATAGTGCTGTTGAAGATGATTTTACGTCGCTGGATGTTACATCACTGCAGGAACTTGTAAAAATCGCAGAGCGCTATTTATGATGCGGAAGTCGTTTTTTTTCCTTCTTGGATGTACTGCCTCCCTGTTAGCTTCTTGCGCATTGCAAGTTGCTCCGACCGGCGGAGTTCGTGACGAAATCCCTCCCATACTTCTTTCTGTCGAACCAGCAGACGGATCGACTCGTTTCAATGCCTCAGAGATTGTCTTTCGGTTCGATGAAAATCTGCAGCTAAAAGATGTCAATAGTAAGTTGGTTATTTCACCACCGTTGAAACATGTTCCATTGGTAAAAGCTCGTAAGGAGAAACTGGTCGTTACACTGGATGACACCTTATTGCCGAACACTACGTATGCATTTAATTTCGGAGATGCAGTAGCCGATCTGAACGAAGGGAATTCTGTCAAGGACCTCACCTACGTGATTTCAACCGGCGACATCATCGATACGCTGGTAGTCAATGGAAGTGTCGTTCGTTCCGAAAATCTCGTTCCAGAGAAGTCCATGTTGGTATTGCTTCATCCTGCTACTGCCGATGATTCTGCCATTTATCGCGATCGTCCCCGCTATTTCACGCGCACCCGCGACGATGGCTCTTTTAAAATCACCAACGTAGCTCCCGGTAATTATCGCATATATGCCTTGATGGATCACAATGATAATTATGTATTGGATGACCCTTCCGAGCGAATCGCCTTTCTTTCACAAGCGGTCGAGCCATCGAATATATCGTATGAGTTGTTTTCGTTCCAGAAGGAATTGCTTCCTGCATTAACAAAAGCATCCAACGACGGTCCGGGTAAAATCAATATTATTTTCAATCGCCCGTTTCCAGTTGTAAATGTGAGTTTGTTGTCCGATTCAACAGCGTTGCAGGTTTGCCATCGCTTCACGTCCATGACAAGCGATACGTTGGTGTACTGGTATAAAAACATGGAAGCGGATACCGCAAGCTTCTTGTTGGCATTTCAGGATCGTGTTGACACAGTAACGGTTCAGCTGATGAAGAAGCAAAGTGCTATGGCAAAAAAACGTGGCTTTGACCTCGATGTAGCGGTACTGCTGGATGCAAATGGTGTACAACCGCCTAATCGTCCTCTGGTCGTCACCTGCAATCATCCGGTGGAAAAAGTTGATACGGCCTTTGTAAAGTGGCAAGTTGAATCGGCGATGGTTCCTGTTTCCGAAGGCTTCCTTTCCGATTCAAGCAACTTGAAATTTACTTTCAACACTCCGTGGAAAGAAGAGCAACGCTATTCGTTACGGCTGTATCCCGGAGCATTGGTGGATGTTTATGGAATGATGAACGATACTGTATCGGTAGACTTTTCAGTGGCTTCAGTGACGGATTATGGAACGGTGAAGGTCACATTGAGCGGCCGCTCGGTGGCTTCTGCTAGCATCCTCCAATTGGTCAGTGTAAAAGATGACATCATCCGGTCCTTTACCTTTAATGGTGATACCGCAGCGTATTATGATTTTATAAAACCTGCTTCATACAGAGTCAAGTTGATTGACGATGTTAATGGTAACGGAAAATGGGATACCGGTGATGACCTGAAGGGCGTACAACCTGAAAAAGTACGCTATTATAATGACCCCGTTCCTGTGCGTGCGAACTGGGATGTCGAAGTCAAATGGGATGTTAAATAAAAAGACCCTGCCGGCTGGCAGAGTCTTTCTTTTTCGAAGAGGGAATTTATCGCACTACTACTTTTTGGCGAATAACCTGATTGTTTGCATTGACTTCAATCAAGTAAAGCCCGGCGGCTAATCCAGAGGTATTAAACCAAAGTCTTTTTTCACCTGCACTGATGTTGCCATCAAAGATTGTGGCTACTTGTTTTCCCATGAGGTCGGTCAGTTGTGCATGAATAACTGTACTGGTGGTAGCACTGATTTGAAAACAGGTCAGGCCTTTTGATGGGTTAGGATAAACGGTTCCAGCTGAAATCAATGGCGACACATTACCAATTGATGTGCTGGCATCCACCTTGAACTTCCAATATCCGGCTGGCGCAGTAATAGGCCGATTTTGTGTTTTGCCAGAATTTGCTTCACCGCGTAAGTAATAATAGACCGTCGAACCTACCGGTTGAGCAGGAATGTCGCCGGTCCATTCATCTGGATTTCCGGTAGCGGACATTGCAACTGTCGTATATGCTTGTAAAGTATCTGTCCGGTAAAAAATGGTTGCTGATGCAATACCAGATCGGTGCTGGAATAAGCCATTGACTGTATATCCTGGCACACTGCTCAATTGATCATGCAGTGGTTGATGGACAATCAGTAGCGGATCACGAGTAGCTACCTCTTTGGTGATGCAGTGAATGGCGCCAAGCGCAGGAATCATTTGGTTGCAATCAATGCCAACTACGCGATATCCCGGCATACTTTCACGCCAGATACGGAAGGCGGTGGTGTCATACTGTGGATCGTAAGTCGGTACGATGATGGTTTTATTTACGAATACAGCGTTGGCATAGGTGCGATAGTCGCCACCAGTATTCGGATATGCACCCATGGCATCAGGAGGCATGGGGATGCGCACTACTTTATAGGGAGTGCCAAATGGCGAATTGAAATTCGTGAGTATATAAGATAGGTTGGAGTCAATCGTTGGTCCGTCTGCAACTCCAGGAGGATATTCTCCGACAAGAAGCGTCTCTTCGTCTAGCAGTTTCATGTGCATGTCGATGTGATGAATCTGATCATAGGGCAGGGTGTTCATTTTAATATACCGGTTGATGCCCATGAATTGTTGCATGATGGAATCTACTTGGACTTCGGTTTTAGTAGGATTTTCATCAAGAATAAGTCTGGAAGAAAACCCGGTGCCCAGTCCGTCGCACATAAAATTTCCTCCGGTATGAATCAGATCGTAGGGGGAAGTCGTTGTTTCGTAAAGCGGAAGTCCGGTGAAGGTGGCGATGCCACGAGACACTGTGTCGTCTTTAGCACGAGGACGGTTGTAGATCCAGTCAATCAAAAATAGCGAGTCCACATCGTTGGTGTATACGTTCCAGGGGCCGAAGTCCCGGCACCAGACTGAATTAAATCCGGTTTGAATGAAATCCACATTGTTGGTAGAAACACCGTTTGCGTTTAGGTTAGCGATTACCTGATTAGAATCGTTACAAACGACCAGCACTTTTGTTTCAGTCCGTGCATACTCAATAATTTGACGAACGGTATTTGTATAGGTTGTCCACACGACTACGAGTGCATCGATTGGTTCCCATTCGGCAGAAGCCCTGATCGGGGAGAAGGGCGGAATGGTTATTCCGTTGGTTTGTTGCTGTCCAACCTGTCGCAAGTAGGCAGGCATGGCCGCGCGTTCAACGGGTGTAAGAGGCTGATCAGCGAATGATGAGAGCGCTGTAATAGCGAATACTAATGTAAGCAACAGGTGCCGTTTCATAAGTGGATGTTTAATGGAAGTGAAGGTACTATTTGTAGTCGAATTCGTCCGCGTCCTGCCAGAATGGGAATTGGTTCCTAAAATTAATCAATGATTTTTTTTCAAGGGTTGCTTGAAGTACCATTTTTTGGTGGGCAGTAGCGGCACTTGTTTTTTCGCCAAGGAAATCATAGATGGCAGTATCGCCAGAATGCAGGATTCCGTTACCATCCGCGCCGACTCGGTTGACGGCCACTACATAGCTTTGATTTTCGATCGCTCGCGCCGGCAGTAGCATTTTCCAGGCAGCGTTTCTGCGCTCTGGCCAATTAGCCACATATAATAAAAGGTCGTAATCGAAATTCTTCGAGCGTCTGCTCCAAACGGGGAATCGTAAGTCGTAACAGATTAGTGGAAAAATGGCCCATCCTTTACACGTGAAAATCAAACGTTGATTTCCGGCGGTATAGGTTTTCTCTTCGCCGGCCAGTCTGAAAAGATGGCGCTTATCGTACTGTTGATAGGTGCCGTCCGGCTGCATCCAGATTAATCGGTTATAATATGATCCATCTACGTGGATTATTAGACTTCCGGTTACGACGGCTTGCAATTGTATGGCCATTCTACGCATCCACTGCATCGAAGGGCCTTCCAAGGGCTCAGCATTACTTTTAGCATTCATGGTGAATCCGGTGGAGAACATTTCAGGCAATACGACCAAATCGGTCGTTCCTTCAAGACCGGTAAGTAATTTCTGAAGTTCCGAAAGGTTAGCAGGTGCATTTTCCCAGTGAAGCGGAGTCTGAAGAAGTGTAATACGTAACATGGTGGGATACATTAATTATTGATCATGCACGAACACGTTGTAATCGATTTGCTGCAGCGATAAGCGTTTCGTCTGTTTTTGCAAAACAAAATCGAAGCAGTCGATGGTCTTGCGGTTGACGATAGAATACAGAAGTGGGGATGGATGCAACGCCATGTTCTTTGGTAAGGCGAACGGCAAAATCGGTATCTTTTTCATCGGTGATTTCGCTGTAGTCTAGTAGTTGGAAATAAGAACCGGCAGCTGGCACGAATTTAAAGGAGGAACCGTTGAGCAGTTCCAGAAATCGGTCGCGTTTAGCTTGGAAGAAGTCCGGAAGTTCGAGGTAGTTGCGATTATTCATGAAATCAGCCAATGCATATTGCATCGGTGCATTTGCACAGAATACTACGAATTGGTGGACACGACGGAATTCCTTCATGAGATTTTCAGGAGCAATGCAATATCCCATCTTCCATCCTGTTGAATGATAGGTTTTACCAAAGGAGTAGGTTACAAAGCTACGAGCGGCAAGTTGCGGATAACGCAAGACACTTTCGTGGCGCCTTCCATCGAAGAGCAGGTGCTCATATACCTCATCACTCACTATGAGTACTTCAGTACCGTCGGTGATCCGGTCTAGTTCTTTTAAATCACTTTCATTAAAAAAGGAGCCCGTTGGGTTGTGCGGCGAATTGATCAGGATCATTTTCGTACGCGGTGTCATTCTTTTTCGAACAAGGCTCCAATCGACACGATAGGTCGGAGCTTGCATTTGAATGAATACCGGAATACCTCCTGCCAGCTCGATGGCAGGCACGTAGGAATCATAGGCAGGTTCCAGGACGATGACTTCATCTCCAGGACGAATCATGGCGGTGATTGCGGTATATATAGCTTGTGTTGCTCCGCTGGTGATGGTAACTTCCGTGTCTGGATCGACGTCAGCGCCGTACAACGCTTTCGATTTATCAGCGATCGCTTTTCGAAGTGCAGGCACACCTTGCATCGGCGCATATTGATTCAAGCCTTTGCGCATATAATGATGCACTAGGTCAATAAGCTCATTGGATACCTCGTAATTCGGAAATCCTTGAGACAGGTTGATGGCTTCGTGTTCGGTGGCCAAAGACGACATAACGGTGAAAATCGTCGTTCCTGCCCATGGTAATTTTGACGAGATGATTCCGGGAAAATGCATAAGGGGAGTTCGTTGGATTAAAAATAAATAAAAAAACCCGCGGCAAGCGCGGGTGTGAAATAAAGTGAGACGTGTTCAGATTAATACCAACCAGGATTGGAACTGATGGCCCCCTTGCTATATAATATTGCAATCAACACAATCATTGCCAAAAATGCAATTCCCAAGAGCATCGTAAGGCGTTTATAAAGCTTTGCTTCTTGCGTCAGTTTAAGACGTTTGATGATGTTAAAAATGACATTTTCGGAGCGGTGGAACGCACTTTCATTCTTAACGATGTAATCGTAGGCTCCGTACTTCATGGTATTGACCGCTACTTCTATTTTGTCCTGACCACTAAACATGACAACTTCGGTATCAGGAGCCAATTTCTTGACTTCTTTCAGAATGTCCAATCCGTCCATGGCATCTTTCCCAACCAGGTCGAAGTTGTAATCAAGGAAAATGATTTGCGGATTCAATCCCATATTTTTCAAGCACTCTTCCCCTGATCCAAACACATGGATAGAGATGGTGGAGTATTTGCTCAGGTAATCCTGAAGCATCATAGCTTGCATGGGATCGTCATCGACGATGAAGATCGTTTGGATCTGATTCATATTCTTGGTTTATCCGTTCAAAATTAGGAATTATTTGAAAGGGGTAAAATTCGTCGAGCAGGGAGTTTTCAGCTATTCGCTGATAAATTCCACGTCAGGCGATTTCGGCCGCAAGCTCTTCCATCGCCTTTCGGCAAAGGCCATCGAATTCCGTTAGCATGCCAGGTAATTTATCTAGCTCTGTTTTCGTCGAGGCATGATGCTCCAGCGCTTTAATCAGGGGTTCGGCAGCTTTAATGCCCATGTAGGAGATTTGCGGCTTCAAAGCATGGGCCGCGGCGCGAAGGCCGTCATAATTCTCGCTTTCAAGGCTGGTTTTCATGTTTGTCAGCGAGTTCGGACAGAGTTGAAGAAACATGGAGATGTATTTCTTCATCTTGTCTTTGTTTCCTCCTGCAAATGTATTCAGGAAGGTAAGGTCGGTGATTCTTTCCATAGTGAATGGTTGAGACAATTCGTCGTTAGTTCCAATTGACTACTTCAGCACCAATTTTCCGATTTTGAAAATCAGGTCATTGGGGTCAAATGGTTTCGCAATATACTGATCAACCCCCGAATCATAACATTTATCAACCTCCTCTTTCGTCACATTGGCTGTCATAGCCATTATTTTAATGGAATTCTTTGGCGATGGAAGTTCCGTTCGAATTCGCCGAATAGCTTCGAAGCCGTCCATGACCGGCATTTGGATATCCATGAGTATCAAATCGTAGGAACCCGTAGATGCTTTTTCGAGCCCTTCAGCGCCGTTTTCGGCAATGTCGATGGTGATTTCTGGTATCATATCGTTCAAGGTGTCTGTAGCGACCATTTGATTGAAGACGTTGTCTTCCACTAAAAGTATGCGAAGGCCTTTCAGTTTAGACACATCCGTAGCAGTTGGTAGGGGTGGTTTTTCAAGGTCTTTTTCATCGCCGATGCCAAAAGGAAGTGTGAATGAAAACGTCGTTCCGCTGCCGACTTCGGATACAAGGTCAATCGATCCTCCGTGAAGATCAATCAACTGTTTGGAAATGGTTAACCCTAACCCTGTTCCTCCAAATTTACGGTTGGTATTACTGCTGGCTTGGGAGAAGCTGTCAAATATGACGCCGATAGTATCCGATGCTATACCAATACCTGTATCGACCACTTTGAAATCTATAACACACCGCTGAGGCAATAGCTCTGCCAGTCGGACCAGTAAATTTACAGATCCTACTTCGGTGAATTTAATGGCGTTTCCTAGTAGGTTGAGTAGGATTTGACTTAATCGGACAGGGTCGCCAATCAGCACCTTTGGAATCGCATCGTCGATGTCCATACTTAATTTAAGGCCTTTTTCCGCCGACCGCACAAGCATGATTTGATATAGATTGTTGAAAGTAGACTGTAGCGAGAAAGCGGTCTTCTCGAGTATCATCTTGCCAGCTTCAATCTTGGATATGTCTAAGATGTCGTTGATGATTACCAGCAAGTTCTCGGATGATTTTTTGATGGTGTCAAGGTACTTGGCTTGCTGGTCATCTAAGTTGGACTTCAGGAGCAAATGGGTGAGGCCAATGATAGAGTTAAGCGGTGTGCGAATTTCGTGGCTCATATTCGCCAAGAATTGTTGTTTGAATTTTTCGCTTTGACGCGCTTTGTCTTTCTCTAGCTCAGCGCGTTCTTTGGCAATTAGTGTGAATTCAAGTTGTTCGTGCGCTTTAATTCCTTGCCGGATCATGCGCACTTCGCTGAGGGTTTTCATGATTGTTACTTCCAAATCAGCAAAGTCGATGGGCTTTGTGATGAAGTCAAAGGCCCCGCTATTCATTGCTTTTCGGATGTTCTCCAGATCGCCATATGCACTTACCACAACAGCTTTGAAGGAACCCGCCTGTTTTTTCAATCGAGTAAGCAAGGTGAGCCCATCCATCACTGGCATATTGATATCGGTGAGCACCATGTCAAACTCCCGCCCCGAAGAGTTCAGTTTAGTCAACGCTTCTTCGCCATTGACGGCAAAGTCAAATTTAAGTTCTCCTCCTTTGATCTGCCGGCGAAATCGCTGGCGAATCAATAATTCTATATCCGGTTCGTCGTCAACGACAAGAATGAGCGGCGGGAAAGACATAGCAAGGAGTTATTACCACTTCCAAGTTAATCAATAATCGGGTGTTGAGTAAGCCTGGAAAGCATCGTTGTCACGCTATTTAAGAGGAGATAAATCATGTTTTTGGTAAACGATTCATCAACAGAGAAAATAATGTTTCAGGAGTCGGAACGCAATGTCTGCCATAATTTTATTCTGCGGATCACTACTTTACCCTCTTGCAATTAACAATTCCGCCACGTGAAAAAGTGAGCTGAAAATCGTAGTTGAATAGCATTTCAAGTATTGGATGGTATTCGATTTCCTTACGACATCATTGGTAATACCTTTAAAAGCCGCTCTGGATAAGCATTTTAGAGGTTTTACAGAGTGAGAATGCGTGTTGCTAAACCCGAATAATGCAGCTTCTGTAGAGGGAGCACTCGGTGAATTTTGCAAGATTTCTCCTATGAAAATTTCAATTTTCATTGTGAATAACTTCTCGTTTTCATAGTGCGTGCATTGCGTTTTGCTTTGTTGATTTGTGTCATTGAATTAACCCAAAACAATCAAACAATGGCAACCAAAAAAGCTAAGAAAAAAGCTCCGGCCAAGAAAGCCGCTAAGAAGGTAGTTAAGAAAGCTGCTAAGAAAGTAGTTAAGAAAGCTGCTAAGAAGGTAGTTAAGAAAGCAAAAGTTAAGCGTAAGCCTAATGCAGCTTTCATGAAGCCGATGACCCCAAGTGCCGCATTGGCAGCAGTGGTAGGTAACAAAGCGATTCCTCGCACCGAAGTTACCAGCAAACTGTGGGCTTACATCAAGAAGAACAAACTTCAGGATGCTAAAGAGCGCCGTAACATCAATGCTGACGAAAACTTGAAGAAGGTATTCGGTGGTAAGAAGACGGTTAGCATGTTTGAAATGACCAAATTGGTCAGCAAGCACCTCTCCTAATCCTACTTTACGATTACAACGTTTGAAAGCCGTCTCACCAGACGGCTTTCTACATTTATAGATAGTTGTTCATTCGTTTCCAGAGTAATTCTGTTTCGTCCGATTGAATTATCTTACATTTACCTGCCCTAAGAATATGCTGGAAACCGCTGCCCGAATAATCCTGAGATACCGTATCGCCACGTTGGTGGTCTTGTTGTTATTGACAGGATTCATGGGTTATATGGCGACCAAGGTCCAGTTAAGTTACGAAGGCGCAAAGATCCTTCCGGAGTCGGATCCTACCTATTCAGAATACATCCGTTTCAAGCAACAGTTTGGCGAGGACGGAACGGTGATGGTAATCGGTTTTCAAAGCAGTAAGATTTGGCAAGAACAAACCTTTGGTGATTGGTACGATCTTACTACGGATGTTAAAAAGGTAGAAGGTATCCAAGAGGTGCTTTCCATCGGACGTACTTTTCACGTTGTTCGGAACGATAGTCTGCAGCAGCTCGATTTTAAACCACTTGTACCTTTTCGACCAACGTCCCAGGCGGCGGTAGATAGTATCCATACTGCATTGGAAGGACTCCCATTCTACGAGGGATTACTATTTAATAAAGACTCGAATGCCACGCTGATGGCCATTACTTTTGATCAGCAGAAGTTGAATACGAAGGGACGAATTGAAACTGTACGTCGTATTAAGGAAATGGCCGACTCGTTTGCAGCTAAAAATGGAATCCAGCTGCATTATAGCGGATTGCCTTATATCCGAACGGCGGTTTCAGACAAGATTGCACGTGAAATGAAGATGTTTGTTGGATTGGCATTGCTCGTTACGGCCATCATCCTCATTCTATTCTTCCGTAGTTTCCAAGCCGTCATTTTTCCCATTATAGTTGTTGTGTTCGGTGTGGTTTGGTCCTTCGGAACCATGGTCCTCATTGGTTATAAAATCACCATTCTGACCAGCCTACTGGCACCACTGATCATTGTAATTGGCATTCCAAACTGCATTCTTTTATTGAATAAATACCAGCAAGAATATCAGAAACACCGGAATCAGGTGAAAGCCCTGGCACGAACAATCTACCGTATCGGTGCCTCCACCTTCTTTGCCAACGTAACTACTTCGCTGGGCTTTCTTGTATTTGCCTTTACACAAAGTGAAGTTCTTACCGAATTCGGAATCATCACATCGCTTAATGTGATGCTGACCTTTTTAATTTCATTGATTCTTATTCCGATTGTTTTCAGTTTTCTGCCTCCTCCTTCCGATAAGCAGATTAAACACCTCGACCGAAAAGCGTTGCACCGTTTACTAAGTCGCGTGGATCGTTGGGTGCATCAATACCGTTGGCGGGTTTATGTCGTTGTCGCCATTGTTATCGTTATCAGCCTTTATGGGATGACTAAGATCACCACCGTGGGCTTTGTCGTGGACGATTTACCAAAGAACGATATCATCTACAAGGACCTTAAATTTTTCGAAACGAATTTTAAAGGAGTACTACCCTTTGAAGTAACTGTTGATACGCGCAAAGCCGGCGGTGCACTTGAATTGAAAACGCTTTACAAGATTAACCGGTTGCAAAAATTGTTGGCGCAATATCCGGAGTTTTCGGAACCTGTTTCAGTGGCAGAAGGGATCAAGTTCTCGTATCAGGGACTTAACGATGGCGATCCGCGATTCTATATCCTGCCCAACATTCAAGAACTAGCACGTTTACGGAGTTACGCTAGTACAGCGAAAGGTAATCAGCGGATGTTTCGCTCTATCCTTGATAGTACGAATAGGATTACCCGCATCAGTATTCAAGTTGCTGACATTGGCTCAATACGTATGAAGAAACTCATGGATGAATTGCGACCACGAGTGGACAGTATATTTGACCCGAAAGACTATGACCTTCACCTCACCGGCAATTCCATTATCTTCCTGAAGAACAACGACTATTTGTTGTTGAACCTCAAAGAGAGTATTCTATTGGCTATAGTATTGATTGGGACGGTGATGTTTTTTCTCTTCATGTCATTCCGGATGGTCTTGATTGCACTGATTCCTTCCATGGTGCCATTGCTGTTGACGGCTGCATTTATGGGGTTCTTCAGCATCGCACTTAAGCCGTCTACCATCCTAATTTTCAGTATCGCCTTTGGTATTGCGAGTGACGGCACGATGTATTTCCTGACAAAGTACCGGCAAGAGCTACGAAAATTCGGTGGAAGTATTTCTAAAACGGTGTCGCTGACCATTCACGAGACTGGTATCAGCATGGTCTATACTGCGGTTATCCTTTTTAGTGGTTTTTTTATTTTTTCTGCATCCAGTTTTGGTGGAACGGCCGCTTTAGGGATTCTGATTTCTGTGACGCTTTTCATCGCCATGTGTTCTAATCTTATTTTTCTGCCTACTTTATTACTCACTTTACAGAAGCGGTTGATCACTCGTGCCTTTCTCAAAGAGCCGTTGATTCAGGTGTTTGATGAAGAAGAAGATGTGGAATTGGACGACCTGCAGGTCTATCGCAAGGATTGGGATGAAAAAGAAACCGATTCTGAGGGAAATTAATAGCGAGTCATCGCGTTCAGTTTTATCGAATACGTTAATTACTTTTGTTCAATAGCAACTGAACACCATGAAAGGCATCATACTCGCTGGAGGGTCTGGCACCCGACTTCACCCCATCACCTTGGCTATGAGCAAACAGCTCATGCCGGTCTACGACAAGCCGATGATTTATTATCCCTTGTCGGTACTGATGATGGCCGGCATCCATGAAATACTTATTATTTCAACGCCGCATGACCTCCCTCAATTTCAACGTTTGTTGGGAGACGGAAGCACAATTGGTTGCCGCTTTTCGTATGCTGAGCAATCGGTACCGAATGGACTAGCTCAGGCGTTTGTTATTGGCGAATCCTTTATCGGCGATGATAAAGTTGCACTTATACTTGGCGATAATATCTTCTATGGTACCGGTCTTCAGCAGTTACTACAAAGTAATAGCGATCCGGAAGGCGGCGTTGTATTTGCCTATCACGTTAGTGACCCAGAACGTTACGGTGTGGTCGAATTTGATCAGCAGAACCGAGCCATGTCAATCGAAGAAAAACCAGCTAAGCCAAAGTCAAATTATGCGGTCCCCGGCCTTTATTTTTACGACAATTCCGTCGTAGCCATTGCAAAACAGTTACAACCGAGTGCTCGTGGGGAATATGAAATTACTGACGTGAACAAGGAGTATCTCCGCCAAGGAAAACTCAAGGTGGGCATTCTCGACAAAGGCACAGCTTGGCTCGATACTGGAACTTTTCAGTCCCTGATGCAGGCTTCCCAATTCGTTCAGGTGATTGAAGAACGGCAAGGATTAAAAATTGGTTGTATCGAGGAAGCGGCCTATACCATGGGATTTATTGATGCTGAGCAATTGAAAAAGCTGGCTGACCCGTTATTGAAAAGTGGCTATGGTCGCTATCTACACTCATTAATTGCCTGAATGCCGTTTTTTTTCATAAAATCGGTTTTTGGACGCTTGACCTCTATACTCCTTTGTGTTATTTTTACAATAATTAATCATGGGAAAGGATAGTTTATCGATCCGCTTTATTGGAGGGCTATGAAAAGAACGATTTTGATTACCGGTGGGGCCGGCTTTATTGGAAGTAGTTTGGCAGAACGGTTGGCCAATGACCCTGAAAATTTCATCGTCATTGCAGATAACTTGTTGACGGGCTCTCACCTCAACGTGCCGCGCACGAAACACCATAACATCAAGTTTATTAAGGCGGATGTTAATCATTTCAATGATATCTCGTCGATCTTTCATGCGTTCAAATTCGATTATGTTTTCCACTACGCTGCTGCAGTTGGCGTAAAACGTACGTTGGCCAACCCTGTAATGGTTCTGAACGATCTAAAAGGAATTGACAACATCCTGAATCTTTCCAAGAATACCGGTGTCAGACGTGTGTTCTATACCTCATCATCGGAAGTATATGGAGAGCCTGTGGAATATCCGCAAAATGAACATACTACTCCGCTGAATTCGAGACTTCCCTATGCGATTGTGAAAAATGCCGGGGAAGCCTATTTGCGCTCCTTTAAGCGTGAATACGATCTTGATTTTACCATCTTCCGCTTATTTAATACCTACGGCCCGAAGCAAAGCACCGACTTTGTCGTTTCCCGCTTTATTCATTCCGCATTGAAGGATAAGGACATCACAATTTATGGTGATGGGTTGCAGACGAGAACCTTTTGTTACATCGAAGACCACCTGGATGCTACGATGAACGCATTTTATAATAATGAATTGATCAACGACGTTGGTAACATCGGAACAGACCAAGAAATCACGATTCTCGATTTGGCTAGTACGATTATCAGACTCACAAAGTCCCGTTCAAAGATTATTCACTTGCCGTCCTTGAAAGAAGGAGACATGACACGCCGTCGCCCGGATGTTACGATCATGAAAGGATTATTAGGTCGTGAGTTCACTATGCTGGATGAAGGAATTAATAAAATCCTCCAAAACAGCAATTACATCATGGCCTGACGGCCTCGTTTAATGTATAGATTGCACCAAGTAGGCGGGATATAATTTTCCTACCTTCGTCGCATGCACGATCCGCGATATTTCCAGCAGCTCATCGAGCAGCGAATCGCAGCCATGGAATTGGCTGAACGACCTAAGGAACTTTATGAACCTATCCGTTACATGCTACAACTCGGCGGCAAGCGTATGCGTCCGGCGTTGTTGTTGATGTCGAATGAGCTTTTTGGGGGTGATACTGAGAAAGCCATAGGAGCAGCAATGGGTATCGAGGTGTTTCACAATTTCACCTTGTTGCACGACGATATCATGGATAAGGCGCCACTTCGGCGTAGCCAACCTACCGTTCATACCCGCTGGAATCCTGACATCGCAATACTCTCCGGCGATACCATGTTCGTTAAATCGTGTCAGCTCATGCTTCAGGTGCCCGCTGAATCTTTACCTGCAGTATTGGAAGATTTCTTCCATACAGCTGTGGAGGTTTGCGAAGGACAACAGTTTGACATGAACTTCGAAACTCAATCACATGTTCGAATCGAAGATTATATTGAGATGATCGGATTAAAGACCGCCGTATTGTTAGGGTGTTCTTTACGCATTGGAGCTTTGATTGCCGGTGCAAACGCAGCAGCTGCAGAAAGTATTTATCAATTTGG
>CANIAS010000018.1 GCA_947465495.1 Candidatus Pollutiaquabacter sp.
CCCGACGCCGTGGTGATGGTTAATGTTACATCGTAAATCCCTGTTGAATTGAAAACATGGGTAGCGGATGTAGTGGAAAAATTGTGCGGACCACTACCATCACTAAATCGCCATTCATAATTAGTAATAATGGGGTCTCCGGGTGAATTAACGTAGGCTGTGAACGAAAAGGTGTCCCCAACGCATCCACTGTCTGGTCTGCTAAAATCAAGGGTAGGTTTTGCAATGACAATGTAATTAGGAATACTATAGGTATTGTTGCAACCGTTGGCATCCGTGATGGTTAATGTGACGGGGTAGGAGCCAAATGCATGATAGGTGTGCGCAGCGCTAAAGGTAGTTGCGGTATTCAAAGCTCCGCTTGACGGATCGCCGAAGTCCCAGCTCCAAGAGGTCATACTGCCACTGGAATCTGCAAATTGTACCGTAAAGGAGGTGTCGCAAGCAGTACGATCGTTCGCTCCGAAACGAACGGTAGGCCTTGGTAAGACGGTAACAGTCTGTGTAGCTGTGTCAGAACAACCACTTGCTACAACCACCAAGGTTACGGTAAAGGTTCCAGGTGAATTGAAAGCATGAGCGGGTGAGGCAACTTGCGATGAATTACTAGATCCACTCAGGGGGTCGCCAAAATTCCAGTAGTACGAACCGGATGTTCCTGTCGAATTGAAGTAAATGGTAGCGTCACGACAAATCTGCACTTCAGAGGCGGTGAAAGCGGCTTGAGGTGTAGTTAACACGATGGTCTGTGTGTCACTGCTGTTACATCCAGGGACACCAGCTACCAGCACAACATCAAAGGTTCCTGAACTTTGAAAGGTATGTGTCGGAGAGCCTGCCGAGGATGTGTTTGATCCACTGTTTGGATCGTCGAAATTCCAACTAAACGTAGTGGTAAGTTGTGATGTGTTGTTGAATTGAATAGTGGCAGGGGCATTGCATCCAGTGTTGCCACTGAAATTAAATGACGCAACAGGTCGTGGGTAAACATAGATTGTATCATTTGAAACGCTATTGCAACCATTGACATCGGAAACCAGTAGGTTGGGGTAGAATGTCCGAACGCTAGATGTGCCGTTGTTAAACGTGTGCTGGATAGATGAGCATGCTGTGTCTGCCGGTGAACCATCGTTATAGGTCCAAAGACATTGTGTAATGTTCCCGCTACCTGAAGTGCAGGTACTGGTAAACGTTACCGGCGTTCCTTCACAGACGGTATCCCCGCTAGTGACATACGATGCAATAGGATTGGCATACACCGTGATGTATCCGGTTTTTGTCTCTACGTCGGATGCTGCTCCGTTAAATACAGTCAATGAAACGGAATAAATTCCTGCTACGGAGTAGGTATGCGATGGGTTATTTTGACTGGACGTACTGCCGTCGCCGAAATTCCAAAGGTAATTGGTGATGGTTCCAGTAGAAGAATTTGTAAAGTTCACCGTGAGGTATCCCGCACATCCACTTCTGTCGTTAGTAGAAAACCCAGCGGTCAACTGTCCGAAACTATCAAAGCAGATAATTGTCAGTAAAAAAACGCTAAATAGATAGCGGTGGGATAAAATATACTTCGGCAATTTTTTCATCGGTGAAGGAATAATTCCTTTCAAATGTAGTATTTTATTTTACCTGCAATTGGAAGCTACTATTGTGAGTAAATGTGTTATTAACGAAGTTGCTCACATTGTCTTTATTGCAGCAAATTACTGTAACTCTGCATTCAAGCGATGTATCGATTTTTGTTAACCCGGCTGCTGAATGGCATGTTGGTGCTCCTAGGCGTAGCCGTGGTCATCTTCGTGTTGTTTTCTGTATTGCCGGCAGATCCGGCAAGGATGATGCTAGGACAACGCGCAGACAGCGCATCGGTAGCTGTCATTCAACGTGACCTTGGTACTGACCTGCCCGTTATGTTGCAGTTTGTAAAGTTTATGGATGACCTATCTCCGCTGTCGTATTACTCTTTACGCGCTGAAGATCCGCTGTATAGGGATCTACAATCCATCCCGCATTTTCAGGTGTATGCTGCTTCTGAAGGAGTCCTTGTTTTTAAAATGCCCTATCTACGTAGGTCGTATCAGTCCAAACGGGAAGTTTCCTCCATGCTTTCAGAACGAATACCTGACACGGCAATTTTGGCCTTTGCTGCCATTCTCCTCGCTACGATGTTGGGAATCCTATTAGGCACTGTTGCTGCCTTATATAAGGATTCATGGATCGACCGCAGTTGCATGTTTTTCTCCATCTTCTTTGTATCTCTTCCTTCGTTTTTTGCTGCCATACTTTTCGCTTGGTTGTTCGGTTATATCTTGAGCGGATGGACTGGATTGCAAATGACTGGTGGATGGAAAGAAATAGATCCTTTTACAGGTGAATATACATCGTGGAAAAACCTGATTCTTCCTGCAGTGGTCTTGGGCTTACGACCATTATCCATCATCATGCAGCTTACTCGCAGTTCGATGTTGGAAGTATTCAGCATGGATTTTATTCGAACAGCTCGTGCAAAAGGTTTAACAGGTAATGTTGTGCTAATTCGTCATGCGCTTCGGAATGCAATGAATCCAGTGGTCACCGCCATCAGCGGCTGGATGGGTTCTTTGCTGGCCGGTGCAGTTTTTATAGAATATATATTCGGTTGGAATGGAATCGGTAAGCTCACCGTTCAGGCGTTAGAAAATTACGATTTACCAGTCGTGATGGGTGTAGTACTCTTTGTCTCCTTTCTTTTTATTCTATTAAATATCATAGCTGATATTATCAACGGCTGGCTGGATCCACGGATTCGAGTCAGTGGATGAATTCGGTCTTAACATCTATCTTGATCATGCCACAAAAAATCATAGCAGGTAATTGGAAAATGAACTTGAATTATGCACAAGCCATGACGTTGGCGGATGCGATTGCCGCTGGAATTACTGGCGAATCTTCCTGCGAAGTTATTCTGGCTCCGCCGTCCATCTATCTTCACGATGTTCTTCGTCGAATTGGACATCATGATCGAATTTCAGTGGCCTCTCAGAATTGTGCAGACCGTGAGCCTGGCGCTTATACTGGCGAATTATCCGCCATGATGCTTGCATCAGTAGGCATTGATTATTCCATCATTGGACATTCTGAACGTCGTATTTATTTTGGTGAATCAGATCCTTTGCTGGCTCGCAAAGTGGATCAATGTTTCAAGTATGGTATCCTGCCGATATTTTGCTGTGGGGAGACATTGGATGAGCGTGAACAAGGCGTGCAGTCGGAAGTAGTTGAACGCCAACTTCGACAAGGATTATTTCATTTGTCAGAAGCTGAGTTGTCAGACTGCATCATTGCCTACGAACCTGTTTGGGCTATCGGTACCGGAAAGACAGCCACTCCTGGTCAAGCTCAAGAAATGCATTCCCTCATTCGTCAGCTACTACGTGGCATTTCTGATTCTGTGGCTGAACGAGTTTCTATTTTGTACGGCGGTAGTGTAACACCTGCAACTGCCCAGGAAATGCTGGCATCTCAGGATGTAGATGGAGCATTAGTTGGAGGAGCCTCCCTGAAAGCCGACGATTTCCTCTCTATCATACAAGCTTGTCGTTGATTTCAATTAAACTACTATGGATTATTATTGCGCATCAATTCCCCTGGATTCTGTCAGCGAAGAAATTATCGTGGCATTTCTAGCTGAGGCTGGATTTGATATGTTTGAAAACGTTCCTGAAGGTTTGCGAGCGTTTATTCCTGCTGAAGGACATACCCGTGAATCCATCTTAGAACTCGTAAAGGATATTCCTGCTGAAATTATAGGCGAACATTGGTCGTTGGAATTTGTGCCTGATCAGAACTGGAACGAAACCTGGGAGAAAAGTTTTTCCCCCGTAATTATCGCTAGGCAAGTAGTAATTCGTGCTCCTTTTCATGTATCACCAGATCCATCGTTGACGGAACTGATTATCGAACCCAAGATGTCATTCGGTACAGGACATCATCCTACCACAGCATTAATGGTCGAAGCCATGTTAGCCGAAAAATGGTCCGATAAGCAGGTGTTGGACATGGGTTGTGGAAGTGGTGTATTGGCCATTCTTGCGGAAAAGTTAGGTGCAACCGCTGTGCTTGCGATTGATATTGATGATTGGGCGGTACAGAATACCGAAGAAAACGTAGAACGCAATCTATGCACTAGTATCTCCGTTCAAAAAGGGAATGCCGGATTGCTCTCCGCGTTGAAGTTTCATGCAATTCTAGCCAATATTAATCGTAACATCCTGCTTCATGATATTCCCTCGTATGCTGATGTATTGGAGCAGGGTGGAACGCTTTTTATTAGCGGTTTTCTCGTTCAGGATGAAAGTATATTGGTGGAAAAAGCAGAGGCTGCAGGTTTATCCAAATCAGGTGCTCGTATCAGTGATCAATGGATGATGTTGGAATTTGTTAAACAGTGAAGAAAATTACTATGTATAAGATTTTTTCGTTCGTCATGTTCATCTTCGTTTGGATGTTCACTCTTACAGGAACAGCTCAGACGCTTCGTAATTTCACCTCGGAACCGGTTAAGTTTTCGCAGGAAATGCAGGCCTTCCTACAGGAAACGGATAAACGAGAAGGTCAACAATTAATGGAAGCCTTTCTTCCTTCCTGGACCGGTGGCAAGTTTACCGCTTCTCAGCAGGAAGCCATCTATAAAACGTGCAATTCTATGTTGCGCAAGCGAATGAAAGCATTTCCGGAATTCAGGAACTACATCGCTTCACTAACCAGTTTCGCTAATTCTGAACAATCGCAGGAGAGTTTTAATTCGTGGCAGACGAGCATTGATAAATTGTTGCTATTACCAGCACGCTATTTTTCAAATTATATAAATGTTTGCAATTGGCTTTTCCGTGATAATACATTGTATGAATCCTCTTCCACACGTTGGTATTCCTCCGAAAGAAATTACCGTTTTGAATTTGATTCTATTCCTAAAATTATTTTCCCTGTAACTTCAATTATTTGCACATCTAAAAATGATTCTTCGGTAATTGCCGCCACACAAGGGGTTTATTACCCTACCAAGCAGTCATTTTATGGACGGGGTGGAAAGGTCAATTGGATGCGCGCAGGTTTGGATGAGTCAAGTGCGCGGGCAGAGTTGTCTGCTTTTGTTATTGATGTAACTGGAAGCGATTTTAAGGCTGACTCTACCGTTTTTTATTTTCCAAAATATTTTAAGCAGCCGCTGATTGGACGCTATTCCGATAAACTGTTGGCCAACGTTACCACTGAAAATGCTACCTATCCACGCTTCGAATCGTATACCACTGAATTTCGCATAAAGGATATTGTGCCTGGTATCGACTATTACGGTGGATATTCAATGGTTGGTGCAAGGATGGTCGGATCAGGTACTAAGGAGCAGAAAGCGATAATTTCAATTCAACGCTCGGGAAAACCCTTTTTCATGGCATACTCCAATGGTTTTTCCATTCGAAAAGATCGAATTACCAGTGATAATACAGCGGTGTGTTTTTATTTAGCCAATGATTCGATTTATCATCCTAGTTTGACGTTGAAATACATGGTAGACGACAAGGAGTTAACCTTGATTCGAGCAGAAGAAGGTAAATCAAAGGCTCCTTATTGGGATTCCTACCATCAGGTTGATATGTATTTCGATGGATTGTATTGGAAGATTAATGAGCCGGTGGTCAATATGAAAATGATTAGTGCAGCCGACGAAAGCAAAGCAGTTTTTGAGTCAGCTAATTTTTTTAGGAAAAGTCGATTTGCGCAGTTGCAGGGAATTAGTCAAGTACATCCGCTTTTCATACTTAAACAATATTGCGATAATCATGCGACACGCGAAATTTATACCGAAGACCTTGCAAAGGAAATGCGGATGGCTCCAAGTGAAGTCAGGTCAATGTTCCTCAGTTTCTCTAACTATGGATTTGTCACATACGATGGTACAGATGACAAAGCAATTGTAAAGGACCGACTAATTTATTATTTACAGGCCAATGTGGGGAAAGTAGACTATGACGTATTGCAATTCGAATCAACCATTAAGGCTCTGCCAAATGCTAGTATTAACTTGTTGAACAATGAGATTACTTTGCGTGGATTAGCTCCCATTGTTTTGTCTGATAGTCAAAATGTAGTCATTTTCCCGAAGGAGCAGGAAATTAAATTAGGTAAAAACAGAGACTTCACCTTTGCTGGTCGATTGAAAGCTGGTCGCTTTGAGTTTTATGGGAAACAATTTAGTTTCGACTACCAAAATTTCAAAGTGAATCTGGATAATGTGGATTCTCTAAGATTAAAAGTGGAAAGCGATAATCCGTCCGAAATGGATAACTACGGGAATCGTAAACTCGTCTTTGTGCGTAGCGTATTGGAGAATATCACCGGTGATTTGTTGATTGATAATCCGATAAACAAATCTGGAAGGAAGGAGTATCCGGAATATCCAGTATTTAATTCGAAAAAAGATTCATACGTTTTTTACGATCGTACTTGGATTCAAGATGGGGTATACGACCGCGATAAATTTTATTTCCACTTGGATCCATTCTCCATCGATTCACTGGATAATTTCAGTCGCGCTGGGTTAAGTTTTGGTGGTGAATTTGTCTCGGCAGGTATCTTTGCAGACTTTCGAGATTCACTCAAATTACAAACGGACCTTTCACTTGGATTGATTCGCAGTACAGGATCCGCAGGCTGGCAGGCGTATGGTGGTAAAGGTAAATTCACCAACGAACTGCAACTGAGTAACCGCGGTTTATGGGGAGATGGCACCTTGGATTATTTGACTTCAGTGTCTGTGTCAGATGCATTTCTTTTCTTGCCCGATTCCCTGAATGCGAATGTGTTTAAATTCACTAATCGAAAAGAAACACTGGCCAACGTAGAATTCCCGGGAGTTATCGGGGACTCCGTCTACTTACATTGGGAGCCGAAAAAAGATTTCATGGATATAAATCGTCGTCAAATTGATATTTTAATGTATGAACGGCAGGTGGCAATGACCGGAGACCTTACCTTGAGTCCTCCGGGAATGAGTGGTCGTGGAACCATGAAATTCGTTACTTCTGAACTTGATTCGAAACTGTTTAAATACAAGTCAAATGTGTTTGATGCTGACACGTCCAATTTTCGACTCAACTCTGATGATGCTGCAGCTTTGGCGTTTTCAACGGATAATATTCGTTCACACATTGATTTCGTAGGTCGATTTGGTGATTTTAAGTCGAATGGAGGAGGCACCTATGTGAAATTCCCGCTGAATCAATACATCAGTTTCATTGATCAGTTCAAATGGTACATGGACCAGCAAGAACTCGAGTTGAGTTCGTCTGGAACTGTAGCATCTCAGCCAACAGCTAATGATACAACCGTTACGAACATTACGTTATCAGGTTCGGAATTTGTCAGTCTGGAAGCACGGCAAGATTCATTGCGTTTCAAAGCACCATTCGCTCGTTATTCGTTAAAGGATTATTTAATCAAGGCCGAACAGGTTGCCCTAATTCAAACGGCTGACGCCTATGTAATACCTGATAGCGGAAAAGTAGTAGTTGAGCGTTATGCTAAAATGCGAACATTGAATCAGTCGCGCATTATTGCCAATACTACCACCAAGTACCATACAATTTACAATGCATCGGTGGATGTTTTAGGAAGAAAGAATTATACTGCTACCGGAGATTATGACTACATCGATGAGAAAAGTGTAAAACACCACTTTCATTTTGACAATATTCAGGTGGATACAGCCTATCAGACTATAGCTTCGGGTGAATTAACAGTGGAATCCGGATTTCCACTCAGTGCCAATTTTCTGTTCAAAGGAGGAGTGTTATTACAAGCATCGCACCAGTTTTTGACCTTCTCTGGATTCGCCAAGCCTAATTTCCAGTGTAGTAACGTTGAACGTAATTGGATTAAGTTTACCGGAGATATCAATCCAATGAATGTGGCTATTCCAATCAATGGACCTGTCACTGATGCCGGAAACAAGCTGGTAGCTTCAATTGCACAAGCAAGTGATAGTACAGGCATTTATGCAGCGTTTTTATTGCCTAAAGGCAAAGCCACGGATTTAGAAATTATCAGTGCTTCCGGAGTTCTATATTTCGATAAGCCCACTGGTCAGTTTAGAATAACTACCCAAGAGCGATTGGAGAAACCAACGAATCCTGGTAACTTCTTGAGTTTGGACGATAAAAAATGCCTGGTTTATGGAGAAGGCAGACTTGATTTCGGATCTCAGTTAGGTCAGATGGAACTCATTACTGTTGGTAATGTGACGAACAATCTAAACAATGATAGTACCCAACTGGATGTTTTAGCGGCAGTCGATTTTCCATTTGAGAATGACGCCTTGAAATCGATGGCAGAACAATTGGCTCAAAATCCATTGCTGGATCCGACAATAGATGTTGGACGTACAACCTTTGAACGTGGAATTACTGAATTAGCCGGCAAGGAGAAGGCCGAAAAGATACTGGCAGAACTTAACTTGTATGGTTCATTTAAAAAAATTCCGGAAGAGCTACGGCATACCTTGTTTCTTTCGGAGTTGAAGTTAGCTTGGGACAATAGCACAAAATCATATCGCTCCATAGGCCCGATTGGCTTGGGTAGTATTGAAAAGATTTCAGTCAATAAAAAGATGAAAGGATTCGTGGAAATCATTCACAAGCGAACCGGCGATGCGTTCAATGTGTATTTAGAACCAGAAGATGGAACCTGGTATTATTTCAGCTATGCCCGTGGATTAATGCAAACCCTTTCGACCAATACTGCGTTCAACGAGTCAATTAATAAACTAAAACCGGAAAAACGGGTATCCAAAGTGAAGGAGAAACCTGATTTTGAATACATGATCACCACTGACCGTGCTGTGCGTAACTTCCTGAAACGGATGCAACCACAACCGGAACCAGAACAGGATGGTCGATAATTGGTTGGTTTTAGTAAATTGCCATTCATTAACTGCGATTAAACGATATTTTGCTCACCTTTCACAACATCCTGGGACTACTTGTGGCCTATCTGATAGGTTCTATACCATCTGCAGTTTGGGTGGGCAAATCGTTTTATGGGATTGACGTTCGTGAATATGGCAGTGGTAATGCAGGAGCTACGAATACCTTTCGTGTATTAGGAAAACGTCCTGGAACGGCCGTGCTGATCATGGATATATTGAAAGGATTTTTAGCTGTTAAGGTGGCTTATATTTTGGGAGATTATGAAACCCAGTCTCCAGAATTCATCGACTTTGAATTGGCACTCGCCGTTTGTGGATTATTGGGTCACGTTTTTCCGGTGTATGTCGGTTTCCGTGGCGGTAAAGGCGTTGCTACCATGTTGGGAATCCTGATTGGTGTACATCCTCCGGCTGCCGCTGTTTGCGCGGTGGTATTTCTGGTGTCTTTTGCAACATCTAGGTACGTTTCACTGAGTAGTATGTTGGCTGGGATTGCCTTCCCAGTGGTAATTATGGTTTTTTATTCCACGAATTCCAGTATCAACATCTTTTCCTTGGCTGTAGCCATCATGATTTTAGTGACCCACCAACGCAATATTGAACGGCTCTTCGCCGGTGAAGAATCGCGTGTCAATCTGTTCCGTCGAAAAGTTTCCAGCTAAAATTATTGGCAGTATTGCATCATTCCATCGGAATGCTTTGCAAATGCACGGTCTAACACCAGCGCACGTTCAATATCCGGACATATGCGTTTTTTATACCCTAAATAATTTCCAGCCAATGCACGGTAAAAGTACGCCTCAGCTAGGGTAGTATCCAATCGAATTGCATTTGTCAAATCTTTACGTGCCGCTATCGCAGCATCACTGTCTAATTCACTATGCAATAATCGAATCTTCGCACGCGTGAGATACGATTGCGCCACAAATGGATCATTGTCAATGCTTTTATCAATGGCCTTTAAAGCTATAGGAATCTCGCGTAGGCTGTCAGCATGCAGCGCTTCTTGCAGCTCGGAGCTGGCAATGTCTTTATGAATAGGACAGTTTTCGGCAATTAATTTCCAGGCTTTTTCATCCCCTTCGGAAAAATGGGTGGTCACATATGATTCGAAGGTGCTGGCGCGAAAAAATCGGTGAAAGGTGCCAGCCGGTAACAACGCAGTAAGTGCAGCAACTAACAGGATGGGCATCTTCCATGTCCAGCCGGTGATTTTTTTCAAAACACTATAGTTGCCTATAACCAAGAAAGCCATTAGGATAAAACCCATCCAGGCTGTGACTATCCCTGTGTAGGACCTGCCTAATTTCTGCTGAAGCAGGAGTAATACAATGGCTGATAATGCCAGGGAATAGGGAGGAGTCGGTCCTTTTTTCAGAAACCATCCCCACAGCAGTTGAATGAATGAGAAAAAACAAAAAGCCGTAGACAATATGTAAAGTAACCCAGTAAATGGTAGTCCGAAGGAACGTAATACTAGGGTCACCGTCCAGCTCCAAATTGCAATCTGGAGTAGTTTTTCCTTGGCATTTTTTGCAGAATCTGAACGGCGGTTCATACGTTTAATAATTGACAAAAAAGTGTAGTTGGTTTGTTAAAAGAATAAAAGTAATGGTAGCTTCCGAAAGTAACAGAAAATTACTTTTACAATCAATGTTGAACAATCGTTTTTCTCGCGGAACATATGTTTGGTGGATCTGCTTTTCTGCTGCCTATGTATTTTCAGTATCATCAAGTGCTGCAGTACCCTCCAAACTGCCGCCATTTATCCAGCCTGCTGCTGAGAAATGGGCAGATTCAGTAATAAGTACCTTAACTCCTGCTGAGCGAATTACACAATTATTCATGGTCGCTGCATGGAGCAACAAGGATTCCACCCACATCCAGGAAATTACTAAGTTGATTCAAGATTGGGGAATTGGCGGATTGATATTTTTTCAAGGCGGACCTGTTCGTGAGGCACTGCTCACTAATTTTTATCAGTCGCAATCCAAAGTGCCGCTTCTGATTGGTATTGACGGCGAATGGGGATTACCCATGCGACTCGATAGTTGCCTCCGTTTCCCCCGACAAATGACTGTCTCCGCTGCTTTAGACGACAGTCTGGTGTATGCCATGGGAACTGCGATTGCACACCATTGTAAACGATTGGGGATACACATCAATTTTGCTCCTGATGCGGATATCAACAATAATCCATCGAACCCAATTATCGGTAGTCGATCCTTCGGCGATGATCGGGAGATGGTCACCAGGAAAGCAATGCTCTACATGAACGCTTTGCAGGATCATGGGGTGATGGCTAATGGGAAACATTTTCCCGGACATGGTAATGCCGATAGCGATTCTCACCTTACCCTTCCTTCCATACTGCAAACGCGTGAGGAAATGGATACGGTGGAACTAGCTCCATTTAAGGCGCTGATCAACCAAGGACTTTCCTCCATCATGGTTGCTCATCTAAATGTGCCTGCGCTGGATAAAACACCCGGACTTCCCTCTACGCTTTCGGCTCCAATTATTCAAGGTGTATTGCAGCAAGAACTTGGATTTAAGGGTTTGATTTTTACCGATGCGTTGAACATGAAAGGTGTCAGTGCGGCGTATAAACCGGGTATCCTAGACCGAACCGCGTTGTTGGCTGGCAACGATGTGATGTTGTATTCGGAGGATATTCACAAAGCAGTCGAAGAAATTCAATCGGCCATTGATTCTGGGTTTATTACCCAGACTGAAATTGACCGTAGGGCTAAAAAAGTTTTAATGGCTAAGTATTGGTGCGGACTTAATGCGTATCAACCCATTGATACCTCGAATTTAATATTGGATTTGAATAGTCCGGAAGACATTGCGCTGCAGCACACGTTGTTTGAAAAATCAATCACGTTATTGGCTAATCATTCCGAGGTGCTGCCCTTGAAAGATGTCTACCAAAAGAAGTTAGCAGTTGTGTCTGTCGGAGCTCCCAAAGGAAATCGTTTTCAATCGGTCTTGTCGGATTATTTACGTGCTGATTTTTATGCTGCAGAGAAGGACGCAACCCAAAATGTCTTTGACGCACTTTTTGAATTTCTGAAAAATTATGACATCGTACTGCTTTCCTTGCATGGAACTACTATGAAGTTTCAGACTGGTTATGGTATTCCGGAGAATGCACGTGCATTCATCGACTCGGTGATGCTGAAGTATCCCACCGTATTTGTTGATTTTGGGAATGCCTATACGCTCAGTCGATTTCGCCACCTTGACAAGGCGAAAGCAGTCGTTCTTGCCTACGAAGATTTTCCATTGCCGCAAGAATTAGCCGCTGAAGTAGTGGTCGGGGCATCTGTTGCAAGTTCCCGAATTCCGATTAATGCCTCCGCTGAATTTCGCAGGGGGCAAGGCATCGATGCTAGTACGACCTTTCGGCTGAAATTTTCGTCTCCCGAGGAAGTTGGATTGTCGTCTAAACGTTTTAACGCTATTGACTCTATTGTTGATGCTGCAATTACTGCAGGAGCAATGCCCGGATGTCAAGTATTAGTAGCTCGTTCGGGAAAGATTATTTACGATAAGGCTTTTGGTTTTCATACGTACGATTCGTTACAAGCTGTTCGAACGGATGATTTATATGACATCGCTTCTGTAACCAAAATCGTCGCCACAGGATTGGCAACGATGAAAGTGTTCGAACAAGGCAAGCTTGATTTGAACGCTCCGCTTTCTAAATACCTCCCCAAATTAAAATCGACCAATAAAAAAGGGTTGATCATCAAAGAAGTACTAGCCCATCAAGCTGGGCTTCCTGCCTGGATTCCTTTCTGGAAAAACACCATAGATTCCTTGTATACTGGACCAGCCATTTATTCGGACATTCCTTCGGATGTATTTTCAATTCGTATCTGCGATAGTCTTTACATGCGGAATTCATTTTTGGATAGTCTGCAACAATGGGTATTCAAAGCTCCGTTGGGCGAGCGAGGTAAATACGTTTACAGTGATCTGGGGCCAATTTTAATGCGGTGGGCGATTGAACATATTACCAATAAACCCTTTGATCAATACCTCGAAGAAGAGTTTTATGGCCCGTTGCAATTAAGTCGTTTGATGTTTCGTCCATATCAGAAATTTACGTTGGATGAGTTGGTGCCAACCGAGTTTGATCGCGAATATCGCCGTCGGTTGATTCACGGGGATGTACACGATCCTGCGGCTGCGATGCAAGGTGGTGTTTCAGGAAACGCTGGAATTTTTAGCAACGCGTTCGACCTGGCAGTTATCCTCCAAATGCTGTTGGAAGAGGGAACTTACGGTGGTCAGCAATTGTTGAAGCCGAATACCATCAGCATGTTCACTCGTCAGCAGTTTGTTCAAACTAAAAATCGCCGTGGACTACTTTTTGACAAACCAGAAACAGAAAAGGGAAAAGCCAGTCCGTGTTGTAGCTCAGCGTCCCCATTAGCTTTTGGGCATCAGGGGTTCACTGGCACCTGTGTGTGGGTAGACCCTCAGTATGATTTGATCTATATCTTCCTTTCTAATCGGGTTAATCCCGATGCATCGAATGATAAATTAGTTAAAATGAATGTCAGGACGGCCATTCAGCAGGCCATCTACGATGCGGTTCAGAATGCCCGGTGATCCGGTTTATTTTCGTAATTTTGAGTTGGTTGTTTGACCGAATCCTATGAAAATTGGTATACTATGTTATCCCACCTTTGGTGGAAGTGGAGTGGTGGCTACGGAGTTGGGCAAAGCACTGGCAGAGAAAGGTCATAGCATCCACTTTATCACCTATAGTCAGCCCGTTCGTCTCGAGCATTTTCAGGAAAATGTATTTTATCATGAAGTGACTGTAGCGGATTATCCGCTGTTTGAATTTGCTCCTTATGAAACGGCATTGACCAGCAAATTGGTTGACGTCGCTCGATTTGAGCAGCTGGATCTTGTTCATGTTCATTATGCAGTACCTCATGCGAGTGTTGCTTACATGGCTAAACAGATTCTGAAAGAACAAGGTATTCACCTGCCTTTCATTACTACCTTGCACGGTACAGACATAACGTTGGTGGGCAAAAATGAAAGTTACAGCCCCGTGGTAACCTTTGGTATCAATCAAAGCGATGCCGTTACCAGCGTTTCAGAAAGTTTGCGCGCAAGTACCTATCAGAATTTTAAGATTACCAAAGAGATAGAAGTTATTCCAAATTTCATCGACTTGCAGCGTTTTTCGAAGCTTAAAAAAGAACACTTCCGAAGAGCAATTGCTCCAAACAACGAGCGTATCATCATTCATGCTTCCAATTTCCGTCCAGTCAAACGCGTGAGCGACGTTGTTGAAGTTTTTAAACGCATCAACCAAGTTATTCCATCGAAGCTACTAATGATTGGTGATGGACCGGATCGGAGTAAAGTAGAAAAGGAATGCCGTGAATATGTGGCTTGTGATAGCATACGTTTTCTAGGAAAATTAGAAGCGGTGGAAGAGGTATTGTCGGTCGGCGACCTCTTTATTCTTCCTTCCGAAAGCGAGAGTTTTGGGTTGGCGGCTTTGGAAGCAATGGCTTGTCAAGTACCGGTGATTTCTTCCAATACTGGTGGTATCCCTGAATTAAATGTTCATGGCGTTACAGGATTCATGAGTAATGTGGGTGATGTAGATGATATGGCCAAGAATGCATTGTCGATACTGACGACTGATGCATCATTGACGGTGTTTAAGTCGAACGCACTTGAACAGGCTCGCAAATTTGATATTCAACGTATCATGCCTTTGTACGAGCAATTGTATTTACGCGTGATTTCTGCCAAATGATGCCATGAACTATTTGCTCTATATCAAAGCACTTCATATCATTTTTGTGATCACCTGGTTCGCCGGACTTTTCTATATGGTACGGTTGTTTGTGTATCATGCCGAAGCAGCTCATGATGAAGAGTCAGGAAAAGAAATTCTAATTCGACATTTTAAAGGAGCGCAGTATAGGCTATGGTACGGCATTACCTGGCCATCCGCTATCCTTACCTGGATTTTTGGGCTGACTTTAGCCTATCAATTTTATGGATTGGATTTTCCGGCATGGTTACAGGTAAAATTCCTATTTGTCATAGGACTTACCTTGTATCACTTGTGGTGCGGAAAAATTTTCAGTGAATTCCGTAAGGATTCCATTCGATGGTCCGGGATGGCATTGCGAATATGGAACGAAGTAGCTACGGTCTTTATGGTAGCTATTGTCTTCGTGGTAGTATTGAAAGACAGCATGAGCTGGATCAATGGCGTACTTGGATTGGTGGTTTTTTCAGCGATTCTGATGGTCGCTATTCGCAGCTACAAACGCCTTCGCGGAAAATAATAGCTAGCTTATCCGCCTGCTCGCTTGGCCTTGTATTTTAAATCAAGCAAAAGTTGAAGAACCCGATCTCGGTGATCACCCTGGATTAATATTTCGCCATCTTTCACGGAGCCACCAACGCCACATTTGCTCTTTAAAGTTTTGCCCAACGTTTCAAGATCAGAGGCTGTTCCAATGAAACCAGTGACTAAGGTAACAGCCTTTCCTGCTCGCTGTTTCTTATCCAGCTGAACCCTTATGTCTTGCTGCTGGGGAGGTAAGGTGACCTCGTCCTGTGTGGAATCAAATTCGTATCTGAAATCAGGATTCGTGGAAAAAACGACACCGTGTGCACCCTTGTTTTTCTTGGACATAGACTAATTTATTATTTCGAAAAAACGAGGAAGGAAAATGATGAGTCCGATGATGGCTGATATTACTGAAACCATCAGTACTGCTCCAGCGGCAATGTCTTTAGATCGACCAGCGATTTCATTCCACTCAGGGTGTGTCAAGTCAATGTGGTTTTCCAGTGCCGTATTAAACAACTCTGCCGCCAGCACTGATCCAATACAAATAAGTATGATACACCATTCCACCAAACTGATTTGTAGAAAATAACCCGTGAGAACAACTAGAAATCCTATTGAAAGGTGCAGGCGAAGATTCAGCTGACTTCTAAAAGCGTGAGCGATACCCTGAACGGCGTACTTAAAACCGGGCGAACGTTTCATTTCAAACTAGTCTAAAGGCTAATTTACAATTATTTTTAAAGATAATGGATCGATCTCCACCCTGAAATCACCTTGGATTTCCACCGGTTCGCCATCTACATGCGCCTTCATGATGCCGGGATTAATGACCTCGATTGATTTTCCTCGAATACATGAAAAATAGATCGAAGCGTTGAGCTTGTTTTTAGTAAGTCGGTAGATTAAGCCAGGAGCTGCTACCAATGGAAATGCACGTACTGTAGCGATGTCCAAAATGCCATCTTGGATATCTGCTGCAGGTGCAATAACAGCGTTGTTTCCAAATTGCGAAGAATTAGCAAATGTCAATAGGAATGCATCCTTTTCCATTTTTAATCCATCTACATTGAGACTTATTTTTTGAGGTTGGTATCGGCTGAATTCACGCAAGACGAGCTTAACATAGGTCCAATAGCCGCGTTTCTTACTGAGCGAAAACAAGTGTGCAATGTGTGCATCGAAACCAATACCAAACGTACCGATCGCAACGTGTTGGCCAGCCTTGAAGGTGTCAATAGGAATGGCATGTTGCTGGTTAATCAATTTGATTCCATCTGCGGTTGACAATGGAATTTTAAGATGCCTGGCAAGTCCATTGCCTGAGCCCGAGGGTAAGATTGCCAGGATGGTCGTACTGTGGAGCAGGGTGGAAGCGACCTCATTCACCGTACCGTCGCCTCCTGCTACTGCAATTATTGGAAATCCTTCCGCTCTTCCTTTTCGACCCAAGTCGATGGCATGACCGGCGTATTCCGTAAAAACGAATTCGGGTTGAAACCGTTCGAGGTTAAGATGTTGAAGAATGAGTGCAGGCAGATTTTGTTTTGAGTGGGTGCCTGAACGAGGATTGATGATGAATAGGATCCGTTGTTTCATGGCGTTCGCGGTGCGGTTGCAGTCATTTTATTTTCAAGCATGCAATTGTTGTACTGCTGGATAAGCGCTTTGATTCGTTGATCCATCGAGCGTGAAAGGATAATTTCAGTTTTGGAAATGTCCGACTGTTGAAGTGTATCCTTCGTAAGGTCAAAAAGTAAGGGGTGATCAATTGTGTCTAAAACGTAGGAGTAACCTTGGTCAATTAACTGATGACTTCCATGCAGGAAATTAATAGCGCCGGATGCTGTACTACTGTCGAATACGTTTCGGCCAATTGCAAAGTAGGAATGAGGAAAATGGAGATAACCAAGTACGCTGGGTAGTATGTCGATTTGCTGCGTGGTTTTAACAGATATGCCGACCAGCGAATCTCCAGGTGTGTAATAAATCATCGGAATTGAGTAAATCCCTGCTCGTGATTGATAATAGCGTGATGCTGCCAAAGCGGTATGATCGGAGGTAATCACAAATAACGTTTGCTTGAACCAAGGTTGCTTTGCTGCTTTTGCGAAGAACGCACGAAGCGACTCATCAGCGTACCGTACACTTTTATGAATGGGTAAAGCGCCCTCCGGAAACTGATGGTCATACGGGGCAGGAACAGCGTATGGGTGATGCGAAGAAAGTGTGAAGATGGTTCCAATGAAAGGGGTAGGCATTCGACTGAACTCGTCAACGGAACGCTGGAGAAAAGGAAAGTCGTAGATTCCCCAGGTACCATCAAAATCGGCATCGTTTGCATATTCGGTCCGACCAAAATAGCGGTCGTATCCGGCGACTAAACTGAAGCCATCAAAACCCATAGTTCCATTGGTGCCGCCGTGAAGGAATATGGAGCTGTATCCTTCGGCTTTCAACAGCGATGCAAGTGTGTTGATCTTGTTGCCTGCGTAGGGCGAAGTTATGAACGGTTGGTCCATGAGTGATGGGATTCCCGCCACCACTGCCGGAATGCCTTCGATTGATCGCTTCCCATTCGCATAGGCTTGCGTAAATACCAGCGAATGCTGCATGAGCGAGTCGAGGAAGGGAGTGTAGCCCGTTTGGTGATTCAAATAGCCAGAATATTCCTTGCCAATACCCTCCAGTATGATGATGACAATGTTTTTGCGAATGAAGGAGGAGTCAACATCGGCTGTATGTATAACCGGAGCCAGTAGGTCAGTTACCGCTTTATCAAAATAATGAACTGGTTTAATGGGCTCTTTTCCATAGGTTTTGATAATGGTGAAACTGCTGTTCAGGATAAGTGAAGTGGCCGCACCGTCAACGTAGTGGGCAGCAGTCAGCACGGTAATCGGCTTGTATTGAAGTCCACCCCGAAATGATACTGTTGAGCAAGCGATGATGGAGAATATGGTGAGTAAATATCGGGGTAGCTGAAAAGGATTCTTGGCTTTAGGCAAAAGAACAAGTGCCCACTTTCGATGGCCGAATTGCAGGAGATAGATAATGATTACGAATACCAACACCTCCGGCCAGAAATCGGTCAGCATTTTGGGCACCGTGTTGACAAAATCATCGCCCAATTCCAAGATGCTAAATATATCGGCCGTGAGCCGGCGAGCGGAAAACCGAAAGAGGCCGAGGTCAACACAATTGGCCAGCAGGAACGGGATATTCAGCAGGTAGAACAGGGCAGAAGCAATCCACGTAACCCGCTTTCTCATAAAAATGGATTCCGGCAGTAAATGGATGGCTATGATCGGAAGATTGATGATGGTGATGGCTACTATGTCGAACCGCCAGCCAATTACAAAAGCCAAAAAAATACCAGAAGTGGGTAGGCCCGAAAAGGCGCTGCTATTAAAAGCCAGAAAAAGTAGCCGCAGCAATGTATACATTGCCATCAGCAGCAGGATTTTCCGTACTAACGACCGGACAGGAACTGTCATATGCCATAAAAGTAGGGCAAATTGGGCAGTCGGCTACCTTGCTAAGCTTCGTTTTTCAACTAAAAAATCACTTATTATTGTTTACGATGATTTTCTTACAGAAATAAAAAGCTTGATTTTAAGCTAAAATCAATACTTTTATAGCATCCAATGATTTTTTGCAGGTTTTTCTGTGATTTTCGTAACCATTTCTCTTGTTTTTGGTAAAAGCCAACCAGTTCTTACAATTATTGTCCATTCTTGCTGCATCTTTTGCTGCATGAAACCTGAGAAAAGGATGTGCCAGCAGTGGACTTTGATCGAAGAAGAATTGTTAACAAGTGTTTTGTTAATTTTTTTTCAAGAAATGATTGTCAGATACATGAGAAACTATAATTTTGCGCCCATTAAAATAACAAACCCCTAACAAAACCAATCAATGAAAAAAGTATTCTCTACCCTGTTGGCTGCCGGCTTTATCGCTTTGGTAGCTTGTGGCCCTAGCGCTGACGAAGCTAAGAACGCTGAGCAAGCTGCTGCTGATTCAATGGCTGCTGTTGCTGCTGCTGATTCTGCTGCTGCTGCCGCTGCTGCTGCTGCTGCTGTTGTTGACACAACTGCTGCTATGGATTCTACTGCAGCTCCTGCTGAAGGAAAGTAATCTAACAGATTGATCAAATAAGAAAGGGGTTCCTCGGAGCCCCTTTTTTATTTTGTGCATTTATCGCACCCATCTTTCGGTTTCGACAGTACGTGTCTCAACCTTTTGGCTATGTAAATGAATGCCACTGCTACCATCAGTAAAACAATCCATCCTTGCCAGTTGGTAATCCAGTGTCCCATAACGTAAAGATACTTTACTATTTCCGTAAATTTACCTTCGCTTTCCATCTATAGGGGCCTTACTATGAAATACTCCCGATCCGGTTGGACCGATGAACAATTGAAAGAGACGTATTACGAGCTCTTAAAACCTCGAATGATCGAGGAAAAGATGTTGGTGCTGTTACGTCAAGGACGTATTGCCAAATGGTTCTCCGGCATTGGTCAGGAAGCTATTTCAGTCGGTCTTGGATTGTCATTGCGCTCTGAAGAGTATATTCTCCCCATGCACCGTAATTTGGGCGTTTTTACCACTCGTAAGATTCCGCTCAATCGCCTTTTCTCGCAGTGGATGGGTAAGCCAGGTGGTTTCACCAAAGGACGTGATCGTTCTTTTCATTTCGGTACCCAGGAGTTTAAGATTATTGGAATGATCTCTCACCTAGGTCCACAAATGGGCGTGGCCGATGGTATCGCGCTAGGAAACCTGCTTAAAGATAATGGCCTCGTGACGGCCGTATTTACCGGCGATGGTGCTTCCAGCGAAGGTGATTTCCATGAAAGTTTAAATGTAGCAGCTGTCTGGAATCTACCGGTCATTTTTATTATTGAAAACAACGGGTATGGGTTGTCCACTCCTTCCAACGAGCAATTTAAGATGAAGCAATTCATTGATAAAGGCATCGGTTATGGCATGGAAGCGATGCAAGTGGATGGAAACAATATTTTAGAAACCCGTAAGACTTTTACGGAACTCGCTGCTTCCATTCGTTCTAATCCTCGTCCGGTAATGGTCGAGTGCATGACGTTTCGTATGCGCGGACATGAAGAAGCTTCAGGAACCAAATATGTCCCGCCTCACCTCTTTGAAGAATGGGGAAAGAAAGATCCCGTCAATAATTTTGAGAATTTCCTGCTTACGGAAAAAGTAATCGATGAAGCTTATATTGCGCTTATTCGCAGAGAGATAAAGCAAGACATCGAAAGAAACTTAGAGGTCGCTTTTGCTGAAACTTCGCCGGCGCCAGACTCGCAGTTGGAGCTACACGACATGTACGATCGCCGTCCGGTTCCAATTATTCCACCGGCTGCAGCAATTTCTGAGATACGTTTTGTAGATGCCCTTTCTGACGGTCTGCGTGAGTCTATGCGAAAATTTAAAGACCTGGTCATTATGGGCCAGGATATTGCCGATTATGGCGGGGTTTTTAAAGTGACTCAGGGTTTCTTAGAAGAATTTGGAAAGCCGCGAGTACGAAATACTCCGTTGTGCGAATCGGCCATCATAGGTACAGCTCAAGGTTTGGCCATTAACGGCATGAAGGCGATCGTTGAAATGCAGTTTGCAGACTTTGTGACCTGTGGATTCAACCAGATTGTGAATAATCTAGCTAAAACGCATTACCGTTGGGGACAAAATGTCGATGTCGTTGTACGCATGCCTACTGGTGCCGGAGTCAACGCCGGACCATTCCATTCACAATCCAACGAAGCCTGGTTTGTGCACACCCCAGGTCTAAAAGTAGTTTATCCGGCTTTTCCAGCTGACGCTAAAGGACTCATCACTGCATCCATCGAAGATCCCAATCCTGTACTCTTCTTTGAACATAAAGCACTTTACCGCTCTATTTCCGGACCCGTTCCGGAAGGTTATTATACGATTGAAATTGGTAAAGCAGCTCGTATTAAAGAAGGTTCTCAGGTATCCGTCATTACTTATGGTCTGGGTGTACATTGGGCTTTAGAATGGATGTCAGAGCACCCTGAAGTCAACGTAGATCTTATTGACTTAAGGTCGCTATTGCCTTGGGATCAAGAAATGGTCGAAGAAAGTGTTCGTAAGACTGGACGAGTCATAGTGCTGCACGAAGACACGTTCACCGGTGGAATCGGCGGCGAAATTGCTGCACACATTGGTGACAAGTGCTTCCGGTACTTGGATGCGCCCGTGGTTCGTTGTGCCAGTATGGATACGCCAGTTCCTATGAGCCTCGAATTAGAGAACAACTTCTTGGCTAAGAACCGCCTCGATGAAGTTATGCAGCGCTTACTTTCCTACTAATCGATTGTTTTTAAGCAGCTGGGTCAATCGTTCAAAGGATTCCCGGTTATACGGTAATTCCGAGGATTTTACGACCAGTCTTCGCTCTTTGGTTGTCAGGTGAAAACTCAGTGATATGTCTTGCTCCTTGGTCGGTAACTCAAAGAGTACAAAATCAAACGGAGCTTTCATCCAACTTTTCGCATATTCGTAATTCTCATCTTGGTTGTAATCTTGAATGGTCAGCAGATTCTTATAGATGTTGCCCAAGGGTGTAGCAAGATTTTCCAGAAAACTAGGTTGTCCGCTGTCATCGATTACACGCTCTTTGTGAGAGTCCCGGATATCCACAAATACAACACCGGAAGTGTTTTTCTCGATCCATTCGCGGTAGACATACAAGAATTTCAAGGAAGTTTTTAATCCGGTCACATCGCGAATACCAGCATCCATAACCTTGATAGCTGGTTCTGTGGGTAAGGTGACTGCAGGAAGTATATACGGGAATGTCGCATTCATACGCAGCAGCGAAAGAAAGTGAATGCTGTCGGCTTGCTGATTTTTAAAGAGTCCATGGAAATCGATGGCGTCAATGGTGTTTGGAAAATGAAAGGCTGAATCCACGGCATGGGTAGTCAAATGCCGGATGGGCTGGGTGGATACCAGCAACTGACGACCGTCGTTCACAATGGTTGGCGAGAAAATCATCATGGGGACAATGGCATTCCGTTCGAACGGACGGTAGTAAGCCAGATTTTGACTGTCCAAAATGCCAGTGGTGTTTTCGCTCAATTGTTTTTCAAAAGCATAAGCACGATCCTTATTAAATGTGTTGTTGCCAATGGAAAATCGTTGCAGGTTGAAAAACAGGTCGCTCACCGTAATGCTAAAAGTCACTGGATTCAAAAGATCTTGACCGATATTATTGAGATGCTCGACCAATTGCGGATTTGATGGTTTTCCTTGTTTTTGACGCAGTGCTAACTCCCGGTAGTAGGATGCTCCCATCATTCCTCCCGAAGCACCGGTAATCAATTGACTGCTTTCCAGGAAACAATAGTCGGTCAAACTATCGCTCAGTTGCATGACCCGATAAGCCCAGATGGATGCTCTCAATCCACCGCCTGAACAATTAATAAAAACCATTTTAGGTGGTATACTGTCGTCAAATTTGGAGCGCCAAGCACGTAGTACTTGCAACGTACTGTCGTAATCAGCGGCAGCAATTTCAGGTGACTCCAATTGGTGCAACGCATCCAGATTATACCTGGCTTTTCCGGATTCGTAATCCATGCCGTAGGCCTTGTTGGCTGAATAAAAAATGCCGTAAGACGAAAGCGCATTAACCACCAGCACAATTCCAAGGAATGCGGTGGTGGCCCATGATTTCAGCCAAAATCGAAATGCGCTACTAATCATAAGTAGCATGCAAAACGTCAACATTACACTTGCTGCAGCAGGGATCTTGAAAAAAGGAAATTCCTTGAAAAGTCCCATCAGAATGAACAAGCTGAATACAATGGTTTCGATGATGGCTGCATTTAGGTGATTTTGGCGGAATACCTTATTCAGCATTTCGCGGCTGTAGTGTCCGGTGCGACGTACTAATTTTACCTTTAATGGCTGACTGAGGTAGGTATCTACTCGCCATTCTCGCAGGTGTGGAAGCACACGACGCTGCTTACGCTCATGGCGGCCCCGGTGTTTTTCGTCCAGATGTTCTGCCACAGGTGCATTGGGGTCAGCATCGGATGTAGCCATTCCAAACATCACAACGATGTCTTTGTTGGTTTGGAAAAAGTAAGTCAAGGTAGCCAGAATGACCATCGATACGCCGCCAAGAAATGCTAATGCGACCAGTAACACTTTCCAACTGCCTTGATATTCGTTGTCCAGCTGAAAGGAAACAATGTTCCAGCAATAGACGAGTAGGAAAATGACAGGTACAATGAAGTTATTAATGGTGTACTTCATGAACGGCCTTGAAAGCGTGGCGATAAACGGGAATCGCAATCCATTGATGATGTAACTGGAAATGTTAAACACCATGATGAAAGCGCCGGTCGCTAATCCCATCAGGAAAAAAGAAAGCACATTCACCTCGCCCATGTATTCCGGATCCAAAAACAGGAATGGTATTCCAAATGTTTTAGACATGGAATTAGTTACCCACCCAAACAGAACTAGCCAGTAAATCAGTAGAATCTGGTTCCTCTTGAAAAGCACCACGACGAGTTGCACGGGAAAGGAATAGACCAGCCGTTGGATTGCTTTATTGGAAGACCAAGATTTTCTCATTGTGTTTGCTTCCTGGTGGAAAGCCGTTTCTACAAGATACGATGTATAATCATATCGACGAACTGGATTTATGATCCAATCTTACCTTCAACTACCTGCAGGATTTCTTGCTCGGCTAGTTTTGCTTGTTGACACAGTGTTTCGGCCTTGGCTAAAATATCAGCTGCGAAGGCTTTATCGGAAAGTCCGCTGGCATTGATCTTCACGTTCAGATAGGCACCGATCACAGCTGATCGGGCGCAAAGTGCACCCACACCGGCATCTGTCACCGAATTTGGATTGCCTGTTTCCGCCATAGCTCGTATTAATTCGAACGTGTCATACGAAAGTTGCATGACCTTAAAAGGCACTTCCGTGGCATAGCGTGTCGCGGCTTGTATTTCGGTAGTCCGTGCCTTTTTTTCCTCTTCCGTGCCCTTTGGTAATGAGAATGCTTGCATTATCCGGTTGAATGAGTTGGTGTCTTCATCGACCATGGTCAATAAGGCATCCTTCAGCGCTTGTCCCTTATCCGCCCAATCGGAAAACTCTTTCCACCGTTCGTCCCAGCCTTTTTTGTGCGAGGAAAGATTGGCCACCATGGTGCCAAGAGAAACGCCCAGCGTACCTAAGTAGGCAGCAATTGATCCACCACCTGGCGCCGGTGATTCTGAAGCGGTCTCATCGGCAAAGGCAGTTAAGGTCATTCCCACCAGTCGTCCGGAAGAACGTTTAAGTCGGTATTCAATGATTCGCTCATCGGGATTGAATGGCCCCAACTCGTCAAGTCCCATCGATTTGATGGCAATCTTAATGAGTTCCCTTTCGGAAACACCGGTTGACCGTTGTTGCTTTTCCAGGAAGTACTTACCTGCATCGGTCATGGCTTTTAAAGGAATCAAACCGACCAATTCGGAACCCGTTATACGCATTCCTCGACGATGAGCGCTCTTAACACACTCATCGAAGGCGATATGTACAGGCGTAATAGCAATGTTGGTCAGGTTCATGCTCACTTGCGCAATCCCGTATTCATCTATGTACCAGCCAATGGCCTTCACCGATTTGCAAGCGCCCGGCTGTACAACATCTTCTCCTTTTTCATTTTTTACTTTGCGACCATTTTCCCGGACATCAAAGGCCACGGAATTTGCGCGTCGAACAGAAGTAGTATTCAGATTTGCATTGTAGGCGACCAAGAAATCTCTTGCACCAATTACCGTTGCTCCAGTCTTTGCAGGAAATTCAACAGGGCCGAAGTCGGGTTTCCATTCTGTTTTTTTGATCTTTTCAAAGAAGCCTTCGTATTCACCGGCACGGATGACTGATAGATTCTTACGAGCAGGATTTTGCTGCGCCTCTTCGTATAAGTAGACTGGAATAGCTAATTCGTTACCTACACGGGCTGCCAGTTGTTGTGCCCATCGCGCAGTTTCTTCCATGCTGATACCCGCTATCGGAATGAGCGGACAAACATCAGTAGCGCCCATTCGTGGGTGTTCTCCTTTGTGTCGACTCATATCGATCAGTTCCGCTGCTTTGCGGATACCCTGAAATGCAGCTTCAACAACCGCTGCTGGTTCGCCGACAAATGTGACAACCGTCCGATTAGTGGCTTTGCCTGGATCTACATTTAATAATTCAATGCCTTCCGTAGCAGAAATTGCATCGGTAATTTGTCGAAGTAGTACAGGGTCGTTTCCTTCACTGAAATTAGGAACGCATTCGATGAGTTGTTTCATAGGTTGTGTAAGAACTAAGTTGGTCAGAAATGTTGGGCGCCGTTGAGTATGACGTTTTTAATGAGTGGTTTTCCAAAATAATAGGGTAGGTAATCTGATGATGGTATTGGCTCGGTGATGAACAGATTAGCGACCTTGCCAACGGCAATACTGCCGTGAGTATGACTAAGTCCCATGGCAAAAGCTGAATTGGTGGTTGCTGCTACAATCGCCTCGGCAGGTGTCATTTTGTATAAAATACAAGCCAGGGAAACCATTTGGTTCATGTTGCCGGTCGGACTGCTTCCCGGGTTAAAATCTGTGCAAATTGCAACAGGCAAACCAGCATCAATCATTTTACGAGCTGGTGGAGCTGGTAAACCAAGAAACAATTGAGCCCCGGGTAATAATACTGGCATGGTTTCGGAACTCTTGAGTAATTCAATATCATGCTCATTGGCAAATTCAACGTGATCGACACTTGCAGCTCCCGATACAACTCCAGACTGAATACCTCCAGAATGAGATAATTGTTCGGCATGTACCTTGGGAATTAATCCGTAGTGTTTTCCGACTTCCAGAATTTCGATTGTTTCTTCAGCCGTGAAGTAGCCGTTTTCACAAAAGACATCGCAATAATCGGCTAGTTTTTCTTCAGCGATGCGTGGCATCAATTGATCTGTCAATAATCGGATGTACCCTGACTTATCATTTTTAAATTCCGCCGGTACCGCGTGTGCGCCCAGAAAGGTAGCTCGGATGGCTACGGGAACGGATGCATCCAACCGCCGTATGACGCGAAGCATTTTTAACTCACTTTCAACATCCAGGCCATATCCACTTTTTATTTCAATGGCTCCAGTTCCCATACGAATCATTTCATGTATGCGGAGGAAGGCAGCATCGAATAATTCTTCTTCGGAGGCGCTTCGCAAACGCATGGCGGAATTTAATATTCCACCACCACGTGCTGCAATGTCCTGGTAGCTTAATCCGTTGATACGATCCACGAATTCACGTTCCCGGCTTCCTGCATAAACCAGATGGGTGTGAGCATCGCACCAAGATGGAAAAACACTGCCACCTTGAGCATCCAGCTCCATCATCCCGGGATTATGCTTTCTAAGATCATTCATCCTTTCGGTAGTCTCTTTCCCAAATTCCTTGATCATCGAATCCTCTATCAGGATGTACGCATTATCAAGGAATTGCATATCATTCATCGCCATTCCACAAATTTTTGGAAGGGGAGTGGCTTCGGTATGAACCAGGGTTCGGATATTTCTTAAAAGAAGGGGCACAGGTGTATGATAAATTCGTTGCCGAAATTAGCAATAAAGATCAACTGTACGGAAACGCTCTCGTGTATTTACCTTCAACCACCTTTGCAAAACTCTGATTTTGATCAGTAAGCGGACAATTTACATTAACAATCTTTCGTTAAAATTATACGGTGTACCCTGCCAAGAGCGGCAATGCATCCACTACCTTCACTTACTATGGCAGGAAGTACGATTGGCACCTTGTTCCGTTTGACAACTTTTGGGGAGTCTCATGGGTCCGCGATTGGCGGGATCATCGATGGATTCCCAGCGGGATTTAACATCGACCTCGACGCGGTCAACTTTGAAATGCAACGACGTCGCCCTGGTCAATCATCCATTACTTCTCAGCGTAATGAAACTGATTGGGTCGAATTCCTATCGGGAATTAAAGACGGTGTGACGTTAGGCAGCCCCATTTCATTTATCATCCGCAATTCCGATGAGCGCTCAGCAGATTATGAAGCAATAAAAGATGTGTACCGTCCTTCACACGCAGACTACACCTACGAAGCAAAATACGGCTGGCGCGACGAACGTGGTGGAGGAAGAGCCTCGGCGCGTGAAACTGCTGTTCGCGTGGCGGCCGGAGCGTTGGCAAAACAACTCCTGGCGGTATATGGAATTCATGTGGCAGCTTATGTCTCGCAAGTAGGTCACATTTCCTTGAAACGAGAACTTGGATTTCTTGAAATTAAAAATGTCGATTCACATCCTGTGCGCTGTCCAGATTCCGAGACTGCCGATGCTATGCAAGCCTACATTGAACATCAACGTGAATCAGGTGACACTTGCGGAGGCGTAATTTCAGCGGCAGTAACTGGAATTCCAGCTGGATTGGGTGAGCCGGTGTTCGATAAACTCTCTGCGACTTTGGCGGCAGCTTGCATGAGCATCAATGCCGCTCACGGATTCGAATACGGTAGCGGATTTTCCGGCGCCTCGATGAAAGGTAGCGATCATAACGATGTTTTTGTGCCGGGTTCAAATGGTAAACCGCTTACATTGACCAATCATTCTGGTGGAATTCAAGGTGGTTTGTCGAACGGGATGGAACTTTACTTTCGCGTGGCCTTTAAGCCGGTCTCCACCTTACTTCGACCACAACAAACAGTAAATACGTCCGGTGAAAAAGTGACTATTCATCCCGGTGGACGACACGATCCTTGTGTAGTGCCTCGAGCTGTGCCCATCGTCGAAGCCATGGCTGCTTTGGTAATCGCTGATCAGCTGCTGCGAAATACAGTTTCTAAGAAATCTAACCTCGATATCATCTATCGCTCTTCCAACACATGAAAAAAATCTTAACATGGAGTGGCATCGTTCTGCTCATACTACTGCTAATTCTTGTTTCGGTACCGTTTCTCTTCAAAGGTAAAATCATCCAATTGGTTAAACAGGAAGCGAACAACTCCCTACATGCACAATTGGATTTTACAGATGTGGATGTTTCTCTCATCCGAAATTTCCCCAACCTGTCGGTACGACTAGAACAACTCTCGATCATCAATCAAGAACCCTTCCGTGGCGATACGCTCTTGTCGGCTCAATCTCTTGGTGTAACCCTGGATTTAATGAGTGTCATTCAAGGGAAAACGATGGATATCCGCTCAGTCCTGCTTGATAAAGCGGTTATGAATTTTAAAGTGACAAAAGATGGCAAGGCCAATTGGGACATTGCTAAACCGTCGCAATCAGCAGCTCCTGGTGCACCGACCGCTTTTAAGGCATCGTTAAAAAAATACGAATTGAAAGATGCTAGAATCTTGTACGACGACCGGTCGTTGGATTTCTACCTCTTGTTGGAGCAGGTTAACCATTCCGGCTCAGGGGATTTTACGCAGGATCTTTTCACGCTGGTCACAAAAACATCTGCAGCGGCTGCTACCATGAAATACGAAGGGGTTCCGTATATCGCTCATGCTAAAACGGAGATCGATGCTTCCCTTGAAATGGACATGAAAAATATGAAGTTCACTTTCAAGGAAAATAAAGCCGTACTGAATGAATTGAACATCACGGTGGATGGTTGGGTAGCCATGCCGGATACTAACATCGACATGGATATCAAATTTGCTACACCTTCCACCGACTTCAAGACCTTCTTATCGATGATTCCTGCTGTCTACTCAAAAGATTTTAGCAGTATCTCTGCATCAGGAAGTATGAAGCTCGATGGAAACATTACAGGTCGTTACAACGCAGTTTCAATTCCTGGATTTGGAATTAAATTACTTATTGAAAATGGCCGATTTAAATACCCTTCTTTACCTGCTGAGGTGAAGGACGTTTTTGTGAAGCTGGACATTGCCAATCCAGATGGAGTTCCGGATCATACGGTAATTGATCTTTCTCGACTTCATGCTAATTTAGCGGGGGATGTTGTCGATGCCCGATTATCCGTAAAGACTCCTTCGTCTGATCCTGACCTGGATGTCTTCCTGAAAGGGCGCATCAATTTATCAAACGTATCGTCCTATTATCCGTTAGAGAAAGGAACTGATTTGACAGGCACTTTAGAAGCAGATGCTAAAGCGAAGGGCCGTTTGTCGGCAATGGAAAAACAGGATTTGGAGCATTTCGATGCTTCAGGTTCCTTGTACCTAAAAGGGGTACGATATACAGCAACCTCCCTGAAAAAGCCAGTTGATGTAGCAGAGCTTTCTGTTATTCTTGATCCTCAAGTAGTCAAATTAACAGCCCTGAAAATGACTGTCGGTAACACCGATTTGCAGGCGAATGGATCTTTGGAAAATGCCCTTGGGTACATGTTAAAAGGACAGGTGATTCGTGGCAATCTTAACCTTCGTTCTAACCGAATTGACCTGAATGAATGGATGGCCGGCAGTACTACAAGTGATACAGTTACTACAGACTCCATTCCAATGTCTGTCTTTTTGGTGCCCGCCACGATTGATTTTGTCTTGAATGCTGACATTGGAACTTTGCAGTTTCAAGAAGTAGTAGTTAACGAATTTAAAGGAGAGTTGAAGGTTAAGGATCAAAAAGTATCCATGAATGGAGTTTCCATGAAATTGATGGATGGTTCAATACAACTCCGTGGTTCTTACGGAACATTAAATCCGAAAGCTCCTACTATCGACTTCGGCATGGAGATCAAAGATTTTGATATCCAGAAAGTGGCTAATACTTTTTCATCGGTAGCAAAGATGGCTCCGTTGGCAAAACATTGTACCGGTAAATTTGGCACTATTATGTCTTTGACTGGTACACTGGATGAACACATGAGTCCGGATCTTAATTCGCTTTCTGGTTCTGGAAAACTTTCCATGAATAACATCATCATTTCCAATTTCCCTGCCTTCGATAAAATGGCTGATGCACTGAAAATGCCTTCTTGGAAAAAATGGGCATTACCTTCAATGAATCCTTCATTTAGATTTATGAACGGAAGGGTTTTTATCGATCCTGTTGATGTTGAAGTGAATGGCATTAAGACGAAGATCGCAGGATCAAATGGTTTCGATCAGTCCATTGATTATGTGATGAACGTAGAAATACCTCGAAGTGCCCTTGGCAATTCAGCAAACGCTTTAATCGATCAATTGGTAAGTAAGGCCAATGCCAAAGGTGCCAATGTTAAAGTTGGAGAAGTTATTCCGGTCACTTTATTAATGAAAGGAACTGTAACGGATCCGAAGATTACCACCGACTTGAATCAGCAAGGCGCTAAGGCGATGGATGCATTGAAGGACGCAGCCAAAGCTGAATTTGAAAAACAAAAAGCCGCAGCGGAAGAAAAGGCCCGTGAAGAGGCCGCCCGTTTGAAAGCTGAAGCAGATGCGAGGATTGCTGCTGAAAAAGCCAAAGCACAGGCAGAAGTGGATCGTCGGAGAAAAGAAATGGAAGCTCGTGCCAAGCAAGTGGCTGACAGTCTTAAGAAAGCCGCTGAGAATGAAGCTAAGAAAGCGATTGATAAGTTTAATCCTTTTAAAAAGTAATTGTTGGATATGCTTTCTGGAAATACAAGGATTAGCATCCTGATTGTATGTTGGTTAATAAGTCTACCGGCTTTACTGGTGCATGCTCAGCCTTCAACTTGTCCTAAATCTGAAAACAAGAAAGCAATAGCTGCTTTTGAAGAAGCTGGCTCACTCTTTAAGTCGCGTAAATACGAAGACGCCCTGAAGCGCGTGGAAAAATCCATCGAAGCCGATCCTGAATTTGCAGATGCCTATTTCTTGCAAGGATCAATCGGCTTGAAACGAAAAGATTATAAATTAATGGAAGAAAGCTATCAGCGTGCTATTGAACTTTGTGCGGACGTTGATCCTGAGCCGTACTTTCAGTTAGGTTGGTTGAAATACGATGAGAAGGATTGGAAAGAGGCCGAAAAGTACCTAAAGAGTTTTTTAGACTTTGACAAAATCAACGAAGAACATGGTATGCGCGCCGAATTGATGCTGATGCGCGCTAAATTGTACGCACACCCAGTACCGTTTGATCCTAGGCCAGTAAAATCCATTTCAACGGCAGATCCTGAATACTTGCCGTATATATCGCCGGATAATGAGATGGCATTTTTTACACGCCGTTTTGAAATGAAAGACAAAAACATGCTGGTTCCTCAGAGCGTGGAGAAGTTCATGATCGCTAAGCTCAAAGAAGATGGTACCTACGATACCGGACAGCCGATGGAATCACCGTTTAATCGTGGAATCAGTAATAACGAAGGTGGTGCAGCCATCACCATCGATAACAAGCACCTCTATTTTACAGTTAATAGTAAAGGGAATTTTGATTTGTATACCTCGGATTTTGTAGATGGTAATTGGAGTGATATTCGACCGCTTGAAAACATCAACGACTCGCGGCAATGGGATTCTCAACCTACAATTTCCTCCGACGGCAAGACACTCTATTTTGCCTCTGCCAGAGATTCTGTGACGGGACTTGATATATATTATTCACGAAGGCAAGAGGATGGTAAGTGGTCAAGGGCTACTAAATTAGGCGCTATCATAAATACCAATGGCAACGAAAAATCGCCTTTCATTCATAGCGATAGCAAGACACTTTACTTTGCCTCTGATAGTTTACCTGGTTTAGGCGGTTTTGATTTATTTGTCGTTCGTAAAGATGATCAAGGGAAATGGGGTAAACCAGTCAATTTGGGTTATCCCATCAATACTGAATCCGATGAGGTCGGTTTCTTCGTAAGCACCAATGGTAAAAAAGGGTATTTTGCTTCGAATAAATTGAATGGTAATTCCGGCTATGACATTTATTCGTTCGATTTATACCCGGAGGCACGACCTAATCAAGTTTATTTTCAAAAAGGCGATTTAAAAGTTGGAGAGGATGAAATTTCACCTGCAACGATTGAAGTGCGGGATGTAGTTACCAATAAGTTAACCCGTATTGATGTTGATTCCGTAACTGGTGAATATGCCTTTGTGGTGAATTTTGATCATGATTTAATGTTATCGGTAAAGAAGGAGGGCTTTGATTTTCAGTCGCAGTATGTTTCCACGAAGGATACCAATAATCTTCAACTACAAAAAAAGGAAATCAAATTAAATTCATTAGAAGTAGGAGGTCAGTACACCATCAATGACATCCTTTTTTCATCTAATTCTGATGTGATAAATGACACCATCAAAGTTGTCCTCAATGAGTTTGCCGAGTATCTGGTGATCAACCCTAAGTTGAAATTGTCATTGCAAGGACACACTGATAACATTGGATCCCCAACTGCAAACATGCTATTGTCCGAAAGTCGTGCTAAAACTGTTCGCGATTATCTTTTGTCCCGAGGGATTGATAATGATCGACTTGCCTATAAAGGATTCGGAGAATCAAAGCCGATTGCATCGAATGCTACGGAAGAAGGAAGGGCCAAGAATCGTCGTACTGTATTTGTTGTAACTCAGAAATAATTATCAATCATAGCACGGTCTTTGATTTTAAAGCCGCGAAATCTTAAAACTCAACGTATGTCACGTATCAGGATCACAGCACTATTTGTGCTAATTAGTGTCGTAACAATGGCACAACAAGAGAAACACTTGAAAGAATCAGTTGTCAAAAATGTCCGGGTGTATCAATCTGGTGCTCAGGTGGAACGCCAATTAACAGCCAATCTTGATGCAGGTACAACCACGCTTTTTGTGGAAGGTCTTTCTTCTTCCATTGATGCTAATTCTATCAGCGTAAGTGGTTCGGGTGATGCCTCCGTCATGGGCATCGCTTATCAGTTGGATTATTTGACGGGTGAGCGTAAGCCAGCAGAGATCGTACGATTAGAAGATAGTCTGATGTTGTTGAACTTAGATTTAGAAAAACTAAATGCTTTGGAGCAAGTCAACAATGATGAAATTTCGTTACTCAATGCTAATAAATCTGTCAGTGGTGCCAACGTTGGTGTCGACATTGACATGCTGAAAGAAGTAGCGGAATATTATCGCACTCGAATGATTGAATTGAAGGTTAAGATGATTGATGTTCATTCGCAGCAAAAAAAAATAATAGAGCAGCAGGATCGATTAAAGCGGCAGTTGGCCGAACTGAACGCCAAGAATAACCAGCCACAGGGAACCATTGTAATAACCATGGCTGCTAAGCAGTCGAGTCGAGTCAATTTGAAAGTCTCCTATTACACAAGTGGCGCGTCTTGGATGCCTGCATACGATATTCGAGCCACTTCGCTGAATGCTCCCATACAATTACAATATAAGGCCTTAGTTTCCCAACAATCCGGTGAGAGTTGGGATAATGTTCATCTGGTATTATCCACCGGAAATCCTTCCATTGGAGGTACCAAGCCGGTATTGAATACCTGGTTCCTAGATTATTATTATCCAATTCCGGTGCAGAGTATGAACAAAGGTGCTTACCGTGAGCGGATGGATGCACCTGCTGCAATGTCCCAAGGTGTAGTAATGAATGATGTGCAAATTGGATCTAACCAACAGTATGTCTCCGTGCAGGATGCTGCTCTGTCAACTGATTTTGATATTTCTATTCCTTATACTATCCGGGCTGATGGAAAATCCGTTTCTGTGGATGTTCAAAGCCACGACTTGCCGGCTGTTTTTACTTACTATTCTGTCCCTAAGTTGGATAAAGATGCCTTCCTATTAGCTCGCGTTAGTGGTTGGGAAGACTTGAATTTGTTGCCTGGAGATGCCAAGATCTATTTTGAAGGGAATTATGTTGGAACTTCTTCCATTGACCCTTCAGCCACTTCTGATTCATTGGATCTTTCTCTGGGTCGTGATAAACGAATTGTGATTTCTCGCGAATTGAGGAAGGAGTTCAGTCAGGTGAAAAATGTTGGTGGAAATACGGTTAAAGAATCTATCTACGAGATTACGGTCCGAAGTAATTTAAAAGTTCCAGCACGGTTAGTGCTGGAAGATCAGTTTCCGGTTTCAAAGAACAGTGAAATAAAAGTGACCCCTGGTGATTATTCAGGCGGACAGTATGACGAATCTACTGGCAAGGTCACTTGGCATATGGACTTAGCTGCTGGCACGACCGAAAAGCGCAGTATCGGATTTTCCGTCAAATCCCCCAAAGGAAAACCTGTACAGAATTTCTAGTATATTTTGCCAACTCATTTATGGCAAAGGATTCCTTGATTTTGGAATCCTTTGCTCGTTTTAAAGCTTTTCTTGACTTCATTGGTTATTCAGCCGATTATGGCGAAATTTGAATTCAATTAGCCCGATTGTTTTGAAAAGAACCAGACTTCATTTTATCCTTGTGTGGATTATTGGGTTAAGCCTCTTTGAAGCTTCTGGAAGTTGTCCTGGTGGCATTTCTGTTTATCCGTATGCTGAGAGTTTTGAAAGTGGTGCAGCTGGGTGGACTAGCGGTGGAACCAACAACGACTGGCAATTAGGTACACCTGCTAAAGCTGTCATTAATGGTGCAGGCGACGGTATCACTAGTTGGATCACGGGAGGATTGATAGGATCTGCGTATTCCTCTGCGGCTCGCTCATGGCTGCAGAGCCCTTGTTTTGATTTATCATCACTTTCACGTCCTGAAATTTCATTTTTAATATTTTGGGATACAGAATACCAGTACGACGGTGGCAATCTTCAGTACTCAACGAATGGAACAACATGGCAGACGCTAGGTCGTTCTACCACCGATGCATGCATTGCTGATAATTGGTACACCATAAATGCTATTAATAACCTGAGCGGATTAGCTACTACCACTTCGGGTTGGTCAGGTACGGTTCAAGCTACTTCTGGATCGTGTAGGGGTGGTAATGGTAGTGGTTCTTGGAAGCGTGCTCGCTATTGCTTGCAAGAATTGGCCGGGGAGAGCTCCGTTACTTTTCGATTTACTTTTGGTTCAGGCACGACGTGCAATGATTTTGATGGAATTGCCATGGATCTTTTTGAAGTCTACGATTTATCGGCAGCACCTACTTCCATATCCTTTCAATGTGTTTCTTCCCGCACTATTGTTTTTACGGATAATCAACTTAACTGTAGAGCCAGTCGATCATGGGATTTTGGCGATGGCAGTGTGGAGCCCAATAATGCATCTACTATATCACATACTTATTCTTCCCAAGGATCTTGGAACGTAGTATTAACTGCCAACCACAGTTGTCGAGGCACGGAGACATCAATTCTTTCCGTATCTACGTTATCCTTTTCCGCAGTCGTTACTCCTGTATCGTGTTTGGGTAGTTCGGATGGTGAAATCAATTTGCAACTTTCCCCAGCAACAGTGAGTGGGTTACAGGTGACCTGGTCCGATCCACAGTTGTCCGGCTCATTTGTCAATGGACTCTCACCTGGTAATTACCCTGTTACTATTTCGGCGATGGATGCTTGCCCGATTACAGATACAGTGTCCGTGCTACTTAATTCTACTGCTGCTGTGCAACCAGAATTGGGTCCTGATGGATTTTTCTGTCCTCAACGTCCTGGTTTATTAAATCCTTTAGGTACGTATTTCAGTTACTTATGGCAAAATGGTTCTAGCGATTCTGTTCTCGTTCCTAATCAAGAAGGCCAATACTGGGTGCGGGTTTCAAATGCACAAGGCTGCTTCGGTGCTGACACCGTTCAACTGGCATTAAACTGCCTGGATGAACCAGTGTTTCCGTCAGCGTTTACACCAAACGACGATATGCTCAATGATTTTTTTCAGTTGTATGTTGGTGCCACTACCTTGACGGCTTGGTATATATACGACCGTTGGGGTCATGTTATTTTTAAAAGTACGGATGCCGCTGATTCGTGGGATGGTAAAGGATTTCCAGAAGGTATTTATCTTTGTTTGGTAGAATACATCAGCAACGACGGATCTGCTAAGGAATTGACCGGACGAGTAACACTGATTCGATGAGCAATTGTTTATGAAAAAAATAGCAATCGCGCTCGTACTCTCCTTGTCTATTTTAACGCCTGTTTTCTCACAGGATTCCTTGGTGAATGGACGAACTCCGCGTGTTACTATTAAATGGCTAGATCCTGCTCCCCAGCCGAATCGAACTAGAACTGTTGCATTGGCAGGAACCATCGGAGGACTTTACACGATAAGTATGGCCTGGTTGTATACCCAATGGTACCAGGATTATCCCTTGACAAATTTCCACACATTTGATGATCGCTATGAGTGGGAGCAAATGGATAAGTTTGCTCATGCATGGGATGCTTATTCAATTGCAAAGCCGGTGAGTCAGACATTCCGTTGGGCAGGTTATGGCAATAAACGATCAGCCTGGTACGGAGCAGGTGTAGCTTTTCTCTTTCAAACAACCGTAGAAGTTTTTGATGGCTTTTCGGAGGAATGGGGATTTTCATCCAGTGATATGTTGGCGAATACAATAGGTACAGGACTGTTTCTTTCGCAACAACTTACTTGGGAAGAACAACGTGTCGTTTTGAAGTATTCCTTTCATACGACTACCTATGCGCAATATCGTCCTGACGTACTGGGTAGCACTATTCCCGAAAGGATACTGAAAGATTACAATGGGCTTACCTATTGGGCATCGGTGAATCCTGCTTCATTTTTGAAAAGCACCGATATCCATTTACCGGCTTGGTTGAGTCTGGCAGTGGGTTTTGGAGCGGAAGGCATGACCGGTGGAGAAAGTAACCCCAACGAGGTGGATGGACAAGCATTACCATCCTTCAATCGATACCGTCAATACTATGTAGGGATAGATTTTGACTTAGCTCGAATAAAAACGAAGAACCGTTTTTTGAAAGACCTATTCAGTATAATTAATATTGTTCACCTACCAGCACCTGCGTTGGAGCTTGCTCCAGGAAGGAAGCCGAGGTGGCACGCGCTCTACTTTTGATTTAATACAAATTGATCGATGGATCAATTTCTTGCGCATACGCGGTGATGCCGCCTTTGAGGTTATAGAGATTGGTAAAGCCGAATTGGCGTTCTAGTTCGTTGACCACAGCGGCGCTGCGACCTCCGGCTTTGCAATGAACAATGACTGGTTTTTCTTTTGATATCCGATCTACTTGCTCAAGGATGGATCCCATCGGAATCAATTCTCCCTGTAGATTACAAATGTCGAATTCCAATTCTTCTCGGACATCAATCAATTGAAAGTCCTCGTGATTGTCGATTTTTGCTTTTAGTTCCTGGACGGTAATTTCTTTCATGATGGTAAAATTAAAATAAAAATGGTCGACGTGGTACTTGGAAAGTGCGATTGTTTGCTAAAAAACACCTGATTTACCAATGAATTATTTGCCCGTTCCCTTCAGCATTCGCTCCAATTCGAACATCTCATCCCGCAAACGAGCAGCTTCAATGAAGTCGAGTTCTTTTGCTGCTTTTTCCATGTTCTTCTTCGCTTGCCCGATTAGCTTTTTCAATTCATCTGGTTTCATGTATTGCAAAACTGGGTCGGCCGCCATAGAAGATATGGTTGATTCGACATATGGTTTTGGTTCTGCACCTTTTGACTGCTGCAAACTATGGTCGATTGATTTTACAATTTGTGTCGGGGTTATTCCATGCTGCTCATTGTACTTTAATTGCTTCTCTCGGCGCCGACTGGTCTCATCCATCGTTTGCTGCATGCTTTCAGTTATCTTGTCTGCATAAAAGATGACTCGGCCGTTCACATTCCGGGCAGCACGTCCCGCAGTTTGTGTCAGCGAACGGTTGCTACGGAGGAAACCCTCCTTGTCTGCATCCAAAATGGCCACCAAGGAGACCTCCGGCAGGTCTAATCCTTCCCGGAGCAAATTGATTCCAATTAAAACGTCAAATTTGCCCAGACGAAGATCACGAAGGATTTCGACTCGTTCTAGGGTATCAACTTCAGAATGGATGTAACGACAATTGATATTCAATCCTGCCAGGTATTTGGCAAGCTCTTCGGCCATTCGCTTGGTCAATGTAGTCACCAAGATGCGCTCTCCCTTTTTAATCGTCTTATTAATCTCATCCAACAAATCGTCAACTTGATTGATAGCGGGTCGCACATCAATGATGGGATCCAGTAGACCAGTTGGTCGGATCACTTGTTCGACCAGGACACCTTCGGATTGCTGTAGCTCGTAATCCGCTGGCGTAGCACTCACATAAATGACCTGGTTGACAATAGATTCGAATTCTTCAAATTTCAAGGGACGATTGTCCAGTGCTGATGGCAGTCGAAATCCATATTCCACCAGGTTCTGTTTGCGTGAGCGGTCGCCGCCGAACATGGCACGAATCTGCGGGACCGTTACGTGGCTTTCATCAATAACTAAGAGAAAATCATCCGGGAAATAGTCGATGAGGCAAAATGGACGTTGGCCAGGATCCCTGCCGTCGAAATACCGGGAATAGTTTTCAATGCCAGAGCAGTATCCCAATTCCCGTATCATTTCTAAGTCGTACGTCACACGGTCCTCAAGGCGTTTTGCTTCCAGGTTTTGTCCAAGCGATTTCATGTAATCCACCTGTTTGACCATATCCTCCTGGATCTTCCAGATGGCCTCTAATTGACGTTCAGGGTTGGTCACGAATATATTTGCCGGATAGATGACCACACTCGCTTGTTTGTCGATGGTTTTTCCAGACAATGGATCAATGATGGTGATTTCTTCAATTTCATCGCCAAAGAAAAAGAAACGATAGGCAATATCACCGTAGGCCAAAAAAACATCTACTGTATCACCACGGACACGGAACTTTCCACGATCGAATTCGGCTTCGGTGCGGGAGTATAATGAAGTTACCAGTTTGTGTAAGAAGGCGTTTCGTGAAACACGCTCACCTTCGCGAACACGCAAGGTATTTGCTTTGAAATCACTTGGATTACCAATGCCATAGATACAGGATACAGAACTTACAACCACAACATCTTCACGTCCTGAAAGTAATGCCGTTGTCGTGCTCAATCGCAATTTTTCAATTTCGTCATTGATGGCAAGATCCTTCTCGATATAGGTATTGGTGGACGGGATGAATGCTTCCGGTTGATAATAGTCATAATAGGAGACGAAATACTCCACGGCATTTTCAGGAAAGAACTGCTTGAACTCCCCGTATAATTGTGCAGCAAGTGTTTTATTGTGACTAAGAATCAAGGTGGGTCGCTTGATTTCTTGAATCACATTGGCTACAGTAAATGTTTTGCCAGATCCTGTGACTCCCAGCAGTGTTTGGGCATGTTGGCCATCGTTTAGTCCTGCAACTAATTGCCGGATGGCCTCCGGTTGATCACCGGTTGGTTGGAATTCGGAGGTTAGTTTAAATGGCATGGCTGCGTTGGTTACTACGAAGGTACTTTTTTGAAAGCATTCCTTATCTACAGGTAAGCAGTATAAAAAAAGAAACGGCTCGCATTAGCAAGCCGTTTCTCCTGTAATAAGAATACGATGAATTAAATAAGTGGTTGATTCCATACCTCCCAAGCTTTTTCAGCTTGCAAGCGTAGCATACGGAAACCATTGTGGATGAATGCACCGGCGTCTTTTGATTTTTCCAGGAAACGCGTCTGAGCCGGATTGTAAATTAAATCAAAGCAAAGGTGCTTGTGTGTCAAGAATTCATACGGAATATTTGGGTAGCCTTCTACGGAAGGATACATGCCGAGCGGTGTGGTATTGACAATCACCTGAAATGCTTTCATGGCATTTTCGTTGATATCGGCATAGCAGTAATGGAATCTAGACTCTTCGCGGGTAACGAAGAAATGCTCAATGTTCAGTTTTCTGAAGACGTAACTGACAGCTTTCGCAGAGCCGCCTGTTCCAAGAATCAGAGCACGACGATGGTGCGGACGCAAGATAGGGCGTATGGCCAGTTCAAAACCCCAGGCGTCTGTATTGTAGCCGTGTAGTTCGAAACGACCGCCTTCGAAGCGTTCGATGCGGACAACGTTAACAGCGCCAATCCGCTGTGAGATGTCATCCAAATTGTCAAGCAGCGGGATAATTTCCTGCTTGTAGGGAATCGTGATGTTTAACCCCATCAAATCGGGATTCTCCGAAACGATTTTTTTGAGGTCGTAAATGTTGTTGGTCTCGAAGTTTTCGTAGACACAATCGGTTCTCCCATCTCGTTCGAATTTCTCAGTAAAGAATTTCTTTGAAAACGAGTGCTCTAGCGGGTAACCGAATAATCCGAATTTTTTCATTAATTGTTGCTCCAGTTTTTAGTTTAATTAGTTCGCAGTACTATTTTTTCATTTTTTCACGAAGAAAGGCGATCAGCATGGGTAGCAAAGAGATCGCAATAATGGCAAGGATCACGGTGGAGAAGTTGTTCTTCACCAAAGGGATATTTCCGAAAAGATATCCGGCTGTCGTGAACAGTCCGATCCAAAGTGTATTGCCTATGAGCGAAAAAGATAAAAAGCGTTTGTACTCCATGGCGCCCAATCCGGCAACGAAAGGCGCAAAGGTGCGCAGGATCGGCATGAAACGAGCCAATACGACTGTTTTGCCACCATGTTGGGCGTAGAAGTGATGTGTACGGTCCAGGTATTCCTTTCGAATCAGACTCTTTTTAGCCGAAATCAATCGTTGTCCAATCATTTTTCCGACAATGTAATTGCTGGAGTCTCCGAGTACTGCCGCACAAAATAAAATAAGCAGTAGTAATGGTAGGCTCAATATTCCTTGGGAGGCGGAAAGCGCTCCTGCGGCAAATAGCAAAGAGTCGCCAGGAAGAAATGGCGTGAAGACTAAACCTGTTTCGCAAAAGATAATCAGGGCGAGTATGACATAGGTTAAATGTCTGTACTCTCCGACAATCTCCAACAGGTGGTGATCTATATGTAAAATAAAGTCAATTAAATGACTAAAAAACTCCATTAGCAGATAAGAATGAAAAAAAGCGAAGTAGCATACGTCGCAGTTTTAAGTAAGCTCCAATACAAATATAACACATATTGAATGGTAATTTGATGAAGATTTCTGCTAATTTTGAAAGTATTAATAACTGATAATGTTTAAAACAGGCGATAAAGTACGCTTCTTAAATGATGCTATTGAAGGAACAGTTTTAGCAATAATTAGTGGAGATTTATTAGAAATCACCGATTCTTATGGCTTCACTCGTAGGATTTCCAAAAAAGAATTGGTTCGTGTTGAATCAAGCCTTGATTTAAGTTCAGCTAAACCTTCCATCGAGGATGTTAATATCCCTGCTTCTGTCTCCAATCAATTACCAATTAAGCAACTGCCGTTGATTAAAGACGGTGAGCGACTTTCTCGCGTTTTTGACCATGATGAGGCAATTCTCGCGGTCTTTGAAATGGTTCAACCCACATCTCCCTTGACCTCTGACGTTGTAATTTCATTGGTTAACACTACCTCTCTGTATGTTTCTTTCTTGGCGGCTCGAGAACAGGGTGAATTTCGTTTAGTTCCGGTAGTAGGTCAAGTGGAACCACGAACAGGAGTGGAAATCGGTCGCTTTACTCAGGATCAATTAAACCGAATGGATGGACTGGAGTTTCAATTTATGTTTTATAATACTGTTGAATACAGGCCCCGACAACCACTGATGAAACACCTGGCAATTCGTCCATCAGATTTACTCGAAGTTGTAGCCAATGGAACTGGACCTCATCATGAACGTTTTCTGAAATCGCCATTGGTCGTTCTGAGAGAGGAACAGCTTGATGTGACTAAATTGTTGAAACGATTCTCCAGCGAAGCAGAAGAGTTACGGTTATCGAGTCATGCTAGAAAGCAAAAGTCTAAAGGAGATTTAGCCTTTTCCGCGCGACAGCGGATTGTGGACCTTCATATTGAAGAGCTGATCAAGGATCCGAAATCATTGTCAGCATCCCAGATTATTGCGCATCAGTTGTCTGTCTTCGATCGGGAAATGAACCAAGCGTTGCTGGAACATCTCAGCCGGATTACATTTATTCATGGAGTAGGAAGTGGTGTCCTTCGAAGTTCTATTCGTGAAGCATTGAAAAAATTTGACCATATCCGTTTTTCCGATGCGCCCCCGGAAAAATTTGGTAATGGCGCCACCCAAGTCGATTTTACATGAGTCCGCATCAAGTCATCGCCGAAAACAAACATAAAATCGCTATCATGCGACGCGTCCTAGCTGTAGGATTCGTTTTAACGATTGCGAAATTCGTAGCATTTTGGTTAACCCATTCGAATGCCATACTTACCGATGCCTTCGAATCCATCATCAATATTCTGGCGGCAGCCTTTGGTTTGTATTCTTTGGTTTACGCCGCCAGACCAAAAGATGACGACCATCCCTATGGTCATGGTAAAATGGAATACCTGGCGGTGGGTTTTGAAGGTGGTCTCATCTTTTTTGCCGGGGGTGGAATGATTCTGAAAGCATTTTATTCCTTCTTTCATCCGATGCCTCTCTCCAAGCTGGACCTTGGATTATGGATTACGCTAGTTACCGCTGTGGTGAATTTTATCATGGGAAAATACCTGCTTCGAAAAGGGAAGTCACTTCATTCATCGACGTTAACCGCTGATGGACATCATTTGCTATCAGATACGTGGTCGTCTGCTGGATTGGTAGTCGGTCTGGGTATGATGCTAATCACTGGATTAGCATGGTTGGATACAGTTTTTACTGTATTGTTGGGTTGCTACATTTTAGTGGTTGGTTATCGTTTGGTACGAAACTCACTCTCCGGACTCATGGATGAAGCAGATTTTGTGAAGTTGGAAGAAATTGTTTCTGTCTTTAATCAGGAACGCAAAGATCGTTGGATCGATATCCATAATTTGCGCGTAGTTAAATACGGCGCGCATATTCATGTTGATGCACACTTAACACTTCCTTGGTACGAGGATCTGGAAAAATCACACCGCGAAGTCAAAGAGTTGGAAAGGATTATCAACGGTCATTTTGGTAATCGGGTTGAGTTTTTTATTCATACAGATCCATGCCTTCCAATTTCCTGTACTATTTGCACCATCAAGGATTGCGAAGTTCGTACCTTGCCCATGGTTCGAAAGCTGGACTGGAACATGAAATTGCTTTTGAAAAATCAGCCCCATTCGGCCTAGTACCGATTAGATCTTTCTCATTAGTTAACTGAATTTGCTATCCATGAACGACTTTTTCATCGACGCACGCAGTCCATCGGAATACGCACATGCGCATATTCCGGGTGCTGTCAATCTGCCGCTGCTCGATGATGAACAGAGGCGCATAATTGGTACAACCTATAAAAAAGAAGGTAGAGAGGCAGCGGTTTTAAAAGGGTTTGACTTGGTCGGACCTAAATTCGGGGACTTAGTGCGTCAGGCAAAAGGTATCACGGATTCTCGCAAAGTAACGGTCTATTGCTGGCGCGGTGGTATGCGAAGCAGCATTCTGTCATGGGTATTAAGCTTGTCTGGTTTTCATGTAACTATACGTAAAGGTGGATACAAAGCATTCCGGCTCGAAATGCTAGCTGTATTGCAGGAGCCTCGGAAGATTTTGATTCTTGGAGGACGAACAGAAAGTGGAAAGACGGCTGTTTTGCATGAGTTATATGCTGCCGGCGAGCAGGTTATTGACTTGGAAGCACTTTCGAATCACAAAGGATCTGCTTTCGGGTCGCTCGGACTACCGCCTCAACCTTCGAATGAGCAATTTGAAAATTTGATTGCGTTGCAATGGAAACAACTTGATCCCTCGCGTTTTTGTTGGCTGGAAAATGAAAGTCGAAGTATCGGTCGAAATAAGATTCCTGATGTTCTATTTGAGCGAATGCGGATTGCCCCGGTGGTGGATGTTGTTGCGGATATGGAAGCAAGACGAGTGCGGATACTGGAAGAATACGGTACGTTCAATAAAGAGGAATTGGCCTCATGTACCTTGAAGCTCAGTGAACGGTTAGGTGGACTACGGTTGAAACAAGCACTTGCTGCGTTGGAAGAAAATCGGATGAACGACTGGCTGGACATTCTACTTGTGTATTACGATAAGATGTACAATCATGGAAATTCACTTCGTGATCCATTATCGTTGCATGCAATGCCTTGGGAAAGTAGTCAATCCACTGCTTCCTTCGCCCAGCTACTTGTTAATTTTAAAAATAATATTCATGTCTGAATTACCTATTGGGGAAAACGTGCGCCTGACTCAATTCTCAAAAGGGTCCGGCTGTGGCTGTAAGATTGCTCCGGCTATTTTGGAGAAAATGCTTTCAACTTCTGGAGCCCATCGTTCCTTTCCTGGGTTATTAGTAGGCAATGAAACTAGGGATGATGCAGCTGTATTGGAGCTGAGTGGTGGTCAATGCTTGATTAGTACCACTGACTTTTTTACTCCCATCGTAGATGATGCCTTTGACTTTGGAAGAATTGCAGCGGCAAATGCTATCAGTGATGTGTATGCGATGGGAGGTAAGCCAGTGATGGCTGTGGCCATTCTTGGTTTTCCAGTCGAAAAATTACCCGTTGAATTGGCAGGTCGAATACTCGAAGGAGCCCATGCTGTTTGCCAGCAAGCTGGTATTCCCCTTGCCGGCGGACATAGTATCGATACACCAGAGCCTATTTTTGGATTGGCTGTAAATGGATTGGTTGCCAAATCAAATTTAAAACGGAACAACACAGCAAAAGCCGGCGACCTTTTGTACCTCACTAAGCCGCTGGGAGTAGGTATCCTAGCAGCGGCATCCAAACGAGGTAAAGCCAATGCTGCTGATTTGAAAGTAGCTATTAACGTGATGGCACAGTTGAATACTGTTGGAGAATCATTGGGCGAAATTCAGGAAGTGCATGCCATGACGGATGTGACTGGATTTGGGCTGCTGGGCCATCTAATGGAAATTTGCAAAGGATCAGCACTGATGGCAGAAATTGATCTGTCGTGTTTGCCAATCCTAGAACAAGCCAACACCTATCGCGAACAATTTATATTTCCAGATAATACCTATCGGAATTGGAACGCTTACGAGAAGGAAGTGGTAGGAATTAACGGACCAGAATTCATTACATTATGTGATCCGCAGACGAGTGGGGGATTGCTGTTTGCTGTTTCTCCCGATCAACAAGAAGTGATAACGGAATTGCTTATTACTGCAGGATTGGATGCGCATGTGAAGCCAATCGGCAGGATGATTGAAAGAACAGATGCTATGAAGCAATCCGGTAGTTGGATTTCCGTTAAAAGCGATTGAGTGTTTACTCCGTATTGCTATTAATTAATAGCCCAGAATCTTCAGCATGCTTTTAGCACTTTGCTCTTTAGCGAATAATCGTGTGGTGATTTCGCCGTCTTCATCGCGATCAATGATGACGTGTTTTGGAGCAGGAATCAAACAGTGTTGAATGCCACCGTAGCCGCCAATACTCTCCTGATACGCGCCTGTGTGAAAGAATCCAATGAATAGGGGTGCTTCCGGATTTTTTTCTTCCGCAGGAAGGTAAACCTGATTCACGTGCGACTCATTGTTGTAGTAGTCGTCGCTGTCGCAGGTTATTCCTCCGATGTTGACTCGCGTATAGTCTTTTTGCCAGTGGTTAATGGCTAGCAGAATGAATTTCTGCTTGATGCCCCAGGTGTCAGGTAACGTGGTAATAAACGAACTGTCAATCATGAACCATGTTTCGTTATCGTTCTGCTGCTTGCTGTCAACAATGGAGTAAAGTGTTGCACCGCTTTCGGCTACAGTGAAGCTACCAAACTCCGAAAAGATATTTGGCTCAGCTACGCCCTGAGATTTGCAAGCAGATTTGATTTGACGGATAATCTGCTCGGCCATGTATTCATAGTCATAGTCGAATCCAAGGGAATGGCGGACCGGCCAGCCGCCACCAATATCAAGCGAATCCAGGGTAGGGCAAATCTTTTTTAATTCGCAATAGACGGACACGCATTTATTCAGTTCGCTCCAATAGTACGCAGTATCCTTGATGCCGGTATTAATGAAGAAGTGCAGCATCTTTAGTTGAAAACGAGGATGCTTCTTCAAGTGCTTCTGATAGTATTCAATGATCTCGTCGTAGCGAATTCCAAGTCTTGAGGTGTAAAATTCAAAGTTTGGTTCTTCCTCAGCAGCAATGCGGATGCCAACATTGACTTTTTTCCGTCCTTTTATTTTTTTATCGTAGTTCGCTAATTCGTTTTTGTTATCAAGAATCGGAATGACGTTTTCAAATCCATCGTTGATCAATCCTGCAATTCCATCGATGTATTGTGGTCGTTTAAATCCGTTACACAGAATATACACACTCTTATCAATTTTCTGATCTGCCAACAACGACCGAATAATCGGAATATCGTAGGCAGAGGAGGTTTCGAGGTGAATGTCGTGTTTCAGCGCCTCGTGGAGGACAAAGGAAAAATGCGAGCTTTTGGTACAGTAGCAGTACGTGTAAGAACCCTTGTAATCAGATTTGGCAATGGCGACATTGAAAATCCGTTTCGCTTTCTTAATTTGTGATCCGATTTTAGGCAGGTAGGAGATCTTGAGCGGCGTGCCGTATTGCTTGATGATCTCCATGAGATCGATACCGTAGAAATGCAATTGATTGTCGATGACCTCGAAGCCCTCTTGAGGGAAGTAAAAGGTCTGCTCGATTAAGTCACGGTAAGTGTTCTTCATTTCTCTGCCAAATCAGGTAAAGTGGGCTGTTTTGCTAGTTTTGATCCATCCGACTCACTCGGATGGGTTTATTCTTGCGAAAGTAAGTAACTTACTTTTTACTGCCTCGTACCACGATGACTTTTTGATAAAAAATACGCATGAAAAAGATCCGTTTCGTAGAAGTTAAGTCCGAGATAGGCGCAGGAACACGTGGCGCCAGCATGGGAGCGGATGCGATCAAAGTGGCTGCGTTGGATTATGGCAGCAACCTGTTTAAGAAAATTGAATCTGTTGAAGTCCAAACGGAAAATAAACTCCTCTTCGAATCGGCCGGAAGTCCCTATGCCAAACGAATCAAGGGAGTTCACCTGATGTTGGAGCGTGTCGCTAACGCTGTACGTAATTCTCTGAAAGGCAATGAATTTCCCATTGTATTGGCCGGCGACCACAGTACAGCCGCGGGAACGATATCTGGGATTCGTATGGCCTTTCCAAAACAGCGCCTCGGTGTTATATGGATCGATGCCCACGCGGACTTGCATTCTCCCTGGACCACTCCTTCGGGGAACATGCATGGAATGCCGCTGGCGGCAGTGTTGGGTGAAGACAACGCCCAGAATAAGATGAATAAGCCTGATAAGGAGACGTTGGAATGGTGGACTAAAATCAAAAAAATCGGCAATATTTATCCCAAGATTGATTACCGTGATCTGGTTTTCATTGCGTTACGTGACGTCGAGCCGGAAGAACAATACCTGCTGAAAAAGCATAAAGTCAAGATTTTCAGTTCGGCTGAAGTGAAGCGTAATGGCGTTGAAAAAATTGCCCGTGACACCTTGGCTCACCTTAATTCCTGCAGTTTGCTTTATATCTCCTTCGATGTGGATTCGATGGATTCCTCCATATCCAAAGGTACAGGTACACCAGTTCGCAA